>DASSIL010000115.1:0-18365 GCA_035691925.1 Gemmatimonadales bacterium | reverse complement strand
CGGGTATGGGTCGAGCAACGTGAGCTGCGACGGATGCGGCTCGTCGAGTCGCGAGGGAGGGGGCACGGGCTTCATCAAGCTCGGCGGCACGCTGAGCGACAAGGTGCTGCTCGGTGGCGAGGTCAACGCGTGGACGAAGTCAGACAGCGGCGTGACGGCGGAGCTCGGGAACGTCTAGTTCGCGGCCTATCTCTATCCGGAGCCAAAGTCCGGTTTCTTCGTGAAGGGTGGGGTCGGTTTCGCCACCACGCGGTTCCACGACGGCGGCACGCTCGAAGCCACCGGGTTCGGGTTCCTCATGGGACTGGGATACGACATCCGTGTGGGCACGAATATCTCGATCACGCCGGTCGGCAACTTCTATATCGGCTTCGACGGCGACCTGAAGAATAGCGGCACGACGCTGCTAACCGGCTTCAAGCACAACGTGTATGACTTCGGGTTGGGGATCACGTTTCACTGATGAAACAAGCTTCACCCTCGCTTCAGGATTCCCGCTCGCCGGGCGGGGTACTCTGGTACGTATGAAGCGGAATCAGCGGTGGTGGGAAACGCGACGGCTGGTCGGCACATTGGTGTTGGCCGGCCTGGCCGTTGCGTTCGCGGGTCCCCCGCCATCCCCGGCGATTCACCCGTCGCACGACTGTCATCATGCCGCCAACGTACCGACCTCCAGTCTCCCGAGTGGCGGAAGCTGTGATCATGGACCGGGCTCTCCCTGCGCCGCAATGCTCGATTGCCAGGGGACGGCACCGGCGCTGATCGGCGCCCCGATCGGCCCACCGGTGCAGTCACCGGTCGTCGCCTCCGTCTCGGCATCCAGGCAAGCGCTGCATCGTCGTCTGAGCCTCGGGCCGCCGACTCCCCCTCCCAACAGCTGATCCTCGTCGCCTCATAGAGGCGAAGCGAGTCGTGTCGCGACCGCATTGGCCGGTCGCACTCAACACGTCCATTCCGGCAGTTCGGCCGGAAGGGGGATCAGATGAACAAACCACTGATGAGCCGGGCTCGGGCTGTATGACCCGTCACGGACCAGGTTTCCTCGCTGCATTGGCACTGCTGCTCGGTGGACGGAGCGGAGCCGCGCAGGCCGGATCGTCGGACACGCTGCGGCTGGCCGACGCGCTTCAGGTCTCAATGGCGGCGAATCCGATGCTTCGGGCCACGCGCTTCAGCGCGGCAGCCGCTGCCGAGCGGGTTGGGCCGGCCGGCACGCTGCCGGACCCGCAGCTCCAATTCGGGCTGATGAACCGGATGGTTTCGCAGTTCAGCTCAACCGTGGACCCGATGACGATGAACCAGGTGCAGCTGATGCAGATGCTGCCCTGGCCAGGAAAACTGGGGAACGCACGCAGTGCCGCCGCACATTCGGCGGTCGCGGCTCAAGCGGACGCCGAGGATCAGACGCTCATGCTCGCTGCCCAGGTCCGCATGGTCTACTTCGACGTGGCGGCCGCGGACCGATCCCTGGACGTGATGCGCCGCACGCAGAGCCTGCTGCGCGATTTCCTCCAGGTGAGTACGACGATGTACGCGGTCGGGAGCGCGGTGCAGCAGGATGTGTTGCGGGCTCAGGTCGATGTGGCGCGGATGGGTGAGGACATCACGCGCATGGGGCAGGAGCGGGTGGCAATGGCGACGCGGCTCAACGCGCTGCTCGGTCGCGAGACGCCGCTCCCCATCGCGGCGGTCGAATTGCCGGAACCAGCCGAGAGTCTGCCGACGGTCGACTCGCTGAGCGCGCTGGCACTCGCGCGCCGGCCGGCGCTCCACGCCGGCGCCGAGCGCGTGTTGGCTGCCCAGGCAACCCTCGCCGCGGCCCGCCGTGAGCTCTACCCCGATTTCCAGGTCGGGATCGCCTATCAGGCGCGCCCCGCCTACGACAACATGATCAGCCTGATGGTCGGGATCTCCTTGCCGATCTTCGCCGGTGCCCGCCAACTGCCGATGCGCCGTCAAATGGTCGCGATGCGCGACATGTCGACGGCTGAGCTGTCGAATCTGCGGAATGAGACGATCGCTCGCATCGTCGAGACCCGGGCGCGGGCGGCGCGCGATGCCGACCTCGTGCGGCTGTATCGCTCGAGCATCCTGCCGCAGGCGCGCAGTGCGGTCCAGGCGGCGCTCGGCAGCTATCGCGTCGGGCAGGTGCCGTTCATGCAGCTCGTCGACAACCAGATGACCGTGAACCAGTACGAGATCGAAACGATCCGCCTGCTCGCCGACTACCAGCAGGCCCTGGGCGATCTGATCGCCTTGACGGGAGGAGAGCTATGAAGCGCATCGTCGCCGCAGCGGGTCTCGCCGGCGTCGTCCTCATCGGCGCCGCGTGCCGGGCCAAGCCCGCGCCGGAGGACATGGCCGGAATGCCCGGCATGTCGGCGGGCGCCGCCGACACCGCCAAGACAGCCGGTGAGCGGCAGTCCGTGCATCTCACCTCCGCACAGGCGCGGGCCATCGGGGTTACGTACACGGTCGTCACGCGCGGCCCGCTCACCCGCTCGGTGCGTACGGTGGGACAGGTGGTGCCGGCGGAGCCCAATCTCGCCGACATCACGCCCAAGATCGACGGATTCGTGGACCGGCTGTTCGTGGATGCGACCGGCGTGTCGGTGCACCACGGGCAGCCGCTGCTCGCCATCTACAGTCCGATGCTCGTGTCGGCGCAGCAGGAGCTGCTCACGGCCCTGCATCTCGCTCAGTCGGTCGATTCGACCGCGCCGGAGGCGTGGCGCAACGCGCAGGACCTCGTCGCCGCGGCGCGGCGGCGGCTCGCGTACTGGGACATCTCGGCCGAGCAGGTCGACCGCCTCGAGCGGACGGGAGAGGTCACCAAGACGTTGACGCTCGTCGCGCCGTTCGACGGCGTCGTGATGGAAAAGATGGTGGTGGCGGGGCAAAGCGTGATGCCGGGGATGAAGCTGTACCGGCTGGCGAGTCTCGCGACAGTGTGGGTCGAAGGCGACGTGTTCGAGCAGGACCTCTCGCTCATCCATGTCGGGGCGACGGTGCGCGTCGAGCTCGCGGCCTACCCGGGGCGAACGTTCGCCGGACGGGTGAGCTTCGTCCTGCCGGTGATCGATGCGCAGAGTCGCACGGGCCGGGTGCGTGTGGTGCTTGCCAATCCGCAGGGCCTCATCAAACCCGGCATGTACGCGACCCTGCTGTTCGACGCAACGCTCGGGAAAGAGCTGCTCAGTCTCCCCGCCGAGGCGGTCGTGCAGACCGGCGAGCGGAATCTCGTGTTCGTGGTGGCTGGTGACGGAGCCCTCGAGCCGCGCGAGGTCACCCTGGGGGGCCGCGCCGATGGTCGCATTCAGGTGCTGCGTGGCGTGACCGAGGGACAACGCGTCGTGGCCTCGGCCAACTTCCTGGTCGATGCCGAATCGCGCCTCGGCTCGGGCGCCGGCATGGCCGGGATGCCCGGGATGGAGGCCAAGCCATGATCGCCAACGTCATCGCCTGGTCCGTCAAGAACCGGTTCCTCATCTCCATTGGCACCCTGGCGCTCGTGATCGCCGGTGTGTGGGCCATTCGCACGACCCCGGTGGACGCCCTCCCCGATCTCTCCGACGTTCAGGTGGTCATCCAGACGGAGTTCAGTGAGCAAGCGCCGCAGATCGTCGAGGATCAGGTCACCTATCCCATCGCTTCGGAAATGCTGAAGGTGCCGGGCACGCGCGCGGTGCGAGGCTTCTCGTTCTTCGGGCAATCGCTCGTGTATGTCCTGTTCGAGGACGGCACCGATCTCTACTGGGCGCGCTCCCGGGTGCTCGAGTACATGAACGGCATTCGGCAGCGCCTGCCGCAGGGCGTGGAGCCGACGCTGGGGCCCGACGCCACGGGAGTGGGCTGGGTGTTCGAGTACGTGCTGGAGAGCGACTCGCTCGACCTCGCCCAGCTGCGCACGGTGCAGGACTGGTACATCCGCTACCAGCTCACGGCCGTCCCAGGCGTCTCGGAGGTCGCCAGCCTGGGAGGGTTCGTGAAGCAGTATCAGGTGGAGGTCGACCCCGAGCGGCTGCGGGCGTTCAACATCCCCGTTATGCGCGTCGTCCAGGCGATCGGGACGCACAACGCCGATGTGGGCGCGCGCGTGATCGAGATGGGCGGGCGCGAGTACATGATCCGGGGGCTCGGGTACCTGCGCACGGTCGACGACATCGGGAGCGTCGCGCTCGGCGCGACGATGAACGGCACGCCGATTCGCGTCTCCGACGTCGCCACGATACAGATCGGCCCCGCCCCGCGCCGTGGTGCCGCCGATCTGAACGGCCGCGGCGAAGTCGTCGCCGGCATCGTGATCATGCGATTCGGCTCCGATGCGCTGAAGACGATCGAGGCGGTGAAGACACGGATCGCCGAGATCCAGCGCACGCTGCCCGCGGGAGTGCGACTGGTTCCCGTCTACGACCGCTCCGACCTGATTCACCGCGCGATCGGCAATCTGCGCCGCACGCTGCTCGAGGAATCGCTCATCGTCGCCGCCATCTCCATCCTCTTCCTGTTGCATCTGCGCTCGGCGCTCGTCGCGATCGTCACGCTGCCCCTCGGGATCATCATCTCGTTTCTCGTCATGCGCGGCATCGGCGTGACCGCCAACATCATGAGCCTGGGGGGGATCGCGATCGCGATCGGGGCGATGGTCGATGCCGCGATCGTGATGATCGAGAACATGCACAAGCACCTCGAGCGCGCCGCCGGCCGACCGCGGTGGGATGTGGTGCTCGAGGCGACGAAGCAGGTGGGACCGCCGCTCTTCTTTTCGCTCCTCATCATCACCGTCTCGTTTCTGCCGGTGTTCTCGCTGGAGCAGCAGGAAGGCCGACTGTTCAAGCCGTTGGCGTTCACCAAGACCTTCGCTATGGCCGGGGCGGCGCTGCTCTCGGTCACGCTCGTGCCGGTGCTGATGGGCTGGCTCGTGCGCGGCACGATCCGTCCCCAGGACGCCAATCCGGTCAACCGCGTGCTGATGCGGGCGTACCGGCCGGTGATCGCCTGGGTGCTCCGACACCCCTGGCAGATCGTCGCCGCCGCTGCGGTCGTGCTCGCGGCGACCGTGCTGCCCTGGAGCCGGCTGGGCAGCGAGTTCATGCCCCCGCTCGATGAAGGGTCGCTGCTGTTCATGCCGACGACCGTCCCCGGAGTGTCGATCGCGCAGGCGGTGGCGATCATGCGGCGCCAGGACAGCATCCTCGCTTCTTTCCCCGAAGTGGCCACGGTCCTCGGGAAAGCCGGCCGCGCCAACACCGCAACCGACCCCGCGCCGCTCGACATGTACGAGACGACGATCGGTCTCAAGCCGCGCGAGCGGTGGCGACCCGGGATGACCACGGAGCGTCTCGTGAGCGCCATGGACGAGGCGGTGCGCATGCCGGGCGTGACCAACGCCTGGACGATGCCGATCAAGAATCGCATCGACATGCTGGCGACCGGGGTCCGGACGCCGGTGGGTGTGAAGATCTACGGCCCGAACCTCGACACGCTGCAGCAGCTCGGGGAGCGGGTCGAGCACATCCTGCAGATGGTCCCCGGGAGCCGCAACGTGTTCGCCGAGCGTAATGTGTCGGGCTACTACGTGGACGTGAACATCGATCGGGCCGAGGCGGGGCGCTACGGTCTCAATGCCGGCGATCTGCACGACGCGATCATGGCAACGGCAGGAGGGATGACGGCGGCGACCACTGTCGAGGGTCGCGAGCGCTACGAGGTCAACGTTCGCTATCCCCGGGAGCTCAGGGACAACCTGGAGCGGCTCCGCGAGATCGGGATTCCCACAATGGGTGGTCCGCAGATCCCGCTGGGGCAGGTGGCGACCGTGGGGGTGGTCCAGGGTCCGATGGCGGTGAAAACGGACGATGCCTTCCCCGTCACGACGGTCACCGTCGACATTGCCGGCCGGGACCTGGGTGGCTACGTGCGCGACGCGCAGCGGGTCGTCGCCCGGGAGCTGACGCTGCCCCCCGGATACTCGCTCACCTGGAGCGGCCAGTTCGAATTCATGCAACGGGTGCGGGAACGGCTGAAGCTCGTCGTGCCCCTCACGCTCATGATCATCTTCCTGCTCCTGTTTCTGAATTTCCGCAGCGTGCCGCACTCACTCATCGTCATGCTCGCTCTGCCGTTCGCGCTGGTCGGCGGCGTCTGGTCCATCTGGCTGCTGGGCTACAACACAAGCGTCGCCGTGTGGGTCGGATTCATCGCCCTGGCGGGCGTCGCAGCGGAGACCGGAGTCGTGATGCTGATCTACCTGGATGAGGCGTTTCGGCGGCGGCGCGCGGGAGGGGGCGGGATGACAGCGGCGGACGTCGCTGCTGCGGTGGGCGAGGGCGCGGTGGAGCGGCTGCGGCCGGTCATGATGACGGTTACGGCCATTACCGCCGGCCTGGCCCCGATTCTGTGGGGAGAAGGAACGGGTGCGGACGTGATGAAGCGCATCGCCGCGCCGATGGTCGGGGGGATGATCACGGCCACCGTCCTCACGCTGGTCGTCATCCCCGCAGTGTACTTCCTGTGGCGCAGCCAAGGCCTTCAGTCTCACAGTGCCTCGAAATGAACCACCCGCCCGCATCGATACAGGCGGCAGCGTGAGGCAGATCACACGGCGCGGGATAAGGTGCCGTTGGGTCGGCGGTTGCCGATCATCAGATGAATGGCATTCACCTTGCCCCGCGGAGGTGCCCACATCATTCGGGGAGCAGTCACAATGTTGCGTCGTCCATTGACACTCGCTGCCGGTGTTCTCGTCGCCGCGGCCTTCACGGTCGCGGCCGCGTGCAGCAGCAGCAGTACCGGACCGCTGGCGCCGTTTCAGCCGCAGATCAACAACATCGCGGATAACTTCCAGTTCCAGGCCACGGGTGTAACGAACGTGACGTGGACGTACACGTACACGTGGTCGAACTCGGGAGACAGCGCGACCGTGAATCAGGCCACCACCACGACGGCCGGCTCTGCCACACTCACGATTCTCGACAACAACGGCGCCCAGCTGTACTCGCAATCGCTCAACGCCAATGGGACGTTCGGGATGACCAAGGGGTTGCACGGCAGCTGGACCGTCAAAGTCGTCTTCACGAATTACAGCGGCACGGTGAATTTCCGGGTGCAGAAGGCGTAATCTGATCTTGACGCGCCGATAATACCAATCGACATTAGCGGCGCCGCGCGGGAAGCACGGCGTACGGATCTCGGCCCCAGCGACGCAGGTGAGGCGATGAGTCATCCGGAGTCTGCAGGCGTTCCCAGCGCCGGTCGTCGCACTTTTCTCAAGTGGGCGACCGGCGTCAGCGCGCTCGTGTCCGGGATCCTGGCTGGTGTTCCCGGGCTGCGCGCGTTCATCTCTCCGACATTCCGGCGCGCGGCGCCCGAGGATTGGATCAAGCTCGGTGAAGCCGACTTGTTCGACGTGGGAACTCCCATCAAGATCGATTTTGTCGAGACGGTCAACGACGCCTGGGTGGAGAACCGCGTGCTGCGGAGCGTGTGGGTCTACACCGAGGACGGCGAGAAATTCATCGCCTATAGCGGCCGTTGCACCCACCTCGGGTGCGGGTTTGGCTACGACAAGGACGCCAAGCGGTTCAAGTGCCCCTGCCATCAGGGCGTGTTCGACGTGCAGACGGGGGCCGTGCTCGGCGGGCCGCCGCCGCGTGCGCTGGACCATCTCGAGACGAAGATCGAAGGCGGCAATCTGTACTGCGCCTATCGGACCTACCGGGTCGGCGTCGCCGAGAAGGTCGAGGTGTAACGATTTCCCGTTTGGTCCGCTGGCTCGACGAACGGCTCGACCTTGGCAGCGCGCGACATGCGCTGCTCGATCGTGAGGTGCCCGCCCGACTGACCTGGTGGCACACGCTCGGCAGCGCCACGCTCACCGCGTTCGCCGTGCAGCTCGTCACCGGGATCGTTCTGGCGACCTATTACTCTCCATCTCCCGATCACGCCTACGAGAGTATCCGCTACATCGACCACCAGGTGCTGAGCGGGTCCCTGCTGCGGGGAATGCACCATTGGGGCGCGAGCGCCATGGTGGTCTTGATCCTGGCGCACCTGATCCGCGTGTTCTCCGTTGGCGCCTACAAGTATCCGCGGGAGATCAACTGGCTCGTGGGCGTCGGCCTGCTCTTCATCGTGCTTGCGTTCAGTTTCACCGGCTATCTGCTTCCCTGGGACCAGAAGGCCTACTGGGCGACCGCGGTGGGGACCAACATCGCGGGGACGACGCCGGTGGTAGGGGCGAAGGTGGCGATGCTGCTGCGCGGTGGCGCCGAGCTCGGGGCCGCGACCCTAACGCGGTTTTATGCCTTCCACGTCCTCTGGTTTCCGGTGCTGCTCGGCATCCTGGTGCTGGTGCACCTCGTCATCCTGATTCGTCAGGGGATCGCGCCGCGCCCGCATGCGCTGGAAGCAGGGGCACCGGCGCGGACGAACGATGCGGCGTACCCGGGCTACTATCGCACCGCCTACGCCGCAACCAAGCGCGCCGGCGTGCGGTTCTGGCCCGACGTCGTCGGCAAGGATGCGATCGTGGCGCTGTGCGTGGTGGCAGTCATCGTGCTCTTGGCGCTTGCGCTCGGGGCGCCGCTCGAGGCACCGGCCGACCCGACCGACACGGCATACGTCCCGCGTCCCGAATGGTACTTCCTGCCGCTGTATCAGCTCCTGAAGCTCGTGCCCGGCTCGCTCGAGAGTCTCGTGGCGGTGGGCGTGCCGACGGCACTGGTCATCGTCCTCATTGCCTTGCCGTTCTTCGACCGTCGCAGCACCCGCAACCTGCTGCACCGCCCGGTCGGCCTCGCCGCGCTCGTGGTGGTGCTCGGTGGATCCGGACTGCTGATCGGTGCCGCCGTCCGCTCCGCCGGTCCACCGATCCCTCCGGAAGTCGGTCGTCCTCTCACCTCGATGGAGCGTGCCGGCCGGGCGCTGTTCCAGTCCCAACAATGCGCCGGATGTCACAAGATTCTGGGGAAGGGCGGTGAGGAGGGTCCTGATCTGACCACCGTCGGGTTGCGGCACACGTCGGCCTGGTTGCACAGCTACATCGAGCTCCCCACGCGGTTTCACCTCGAATCACGCATGCCCGCGTATGGCCCGCCGGTGCTGTCCCACGAGGAGATCGAAGAGCTGGCGCAGTACGTGTCTACCCTCCGAGGCAAGGCGGGTCAGGATGCGCAACCCCAATTCGTCGATACGTTTCCGGAGACTCCGAAGCCGAAGTAACGGCCGCGGAGCCTGAAGACTCCTTCAGTCTGCGTTCATAAAGATCCTCGACCTGCCCGAGCCACATTAGGCCCCGTTCGGCCAAATTCGTCGTACGGCCTCAACGGGAGGGTAGGGTATGGCGACTCCACTGTTCTTGGTCCTCGCGACTCTGGGAGCGGGGGCACCCGCCAATGCTGCACCGAGCGCCCCAGCGCTGGTCAGGGTACGCGAGTATGTAGCGACTTATTCGACCCGCACTACGATGACCGCGCATCTGAAGATCCCCGCGTGGGCCCGCAAGTACAACATGAACTGCTCGGGGTGCCACTATCCGGCGCCACCACGGCTGAACGCAACAGGCATAAAGTTCAAGTGGGCGGGGTATCGGATGCCCGAGGAAGTGGGCGAGAAGGTGGACGTGGAGCGGATCCAGAATTACCTCGCCGCCGGGGCTGAGGTGGCCTACGAGTACGAAAAGACCGAGGGCCAGCCCACCACCACGAGTGGGTTCACACTTCCGGCGGTCACTGTCTTCTACGCCGGGCCGTTCGGGAAGCATTACGCGGGTTTCCTCGAGCTCGAGCACGGACCCGAAGGTGAGATCGAGCGTATCTCGCAGTTCTCTGCCGCCTGGGGGAAGGAGAAGTCGTTCGGCGGATTCCGCTTCGGCCAAATGCACAACCTGGTGGAGTGGGGTGTCGCCGGGTTCGACCGGCCGGTCGGGATCAGCCTGCCGTCACCCCTCGAGAACCCCATCACGGCAGCGATCCCCTTCATGCTGGGCGAACATGCCCTGGGAGTCGAAGGCTACTACGTCTCCGGACGGAACCGCCTCTCGGCTCAAGTCCTGAACGGCATCACACCGGCGGGCGAGCTTGCAGGACCGGATTTCGATACCCGAAAGGACTTTCTCGTCACCGATCAGCTGGTGACCGATTCGGCCGGGTCAGGCATCCAGGCCATGGGCTACTACGGCACGCTGGTCGGGTTGGACACGCTTTCGCCCACTCTCGCGTCCCACTTTTGGCGGGCCGGCCTCACCGCCAACAAGATCTACCGTGGTTGGGAGGCGCTGGGTGGAGTCGTGATCGGCAAGGACTTCGATCTGCCCGCCGCCGCCGCAGAGGACAAGGGCCTGGGCTACTGGTTCTCCGGGCAGTACACGTTCCCGAAGTCGGCGTTGACGCTGTTCGGACGGTACGAGTTCGTGGACCCCAACACCGACGTCTCGGGCGACGCCAACCGCCGGTTCGTGGGCGGGTTGGTGCTGCCCATCAACCTGCCTCAGTACCTGCGCTGGGCACTCGAGTACCGGTTGGATAGCCCGCAGGGTGGCGGGCCCAAGACGAGCAATATCACGGCGCAGTTTCTCCTCAACTTCTGATCGGGCAGGCGGTTGCACCGGGGCCGGTCGATGTCGACCGGCCCTGTTCTTTCATCAATCTTCACGAGTCCTTATCCCACTCTTTAGCCACTGCGCCATAGCATACGCCCCGGTCACTCCGCAGTTCTCTCGGGTGAGGAGGAGCGTATGAACGTCATTGCCGTGCTGTTGGCAGGCACTCTCGTCACGCATGGGGGGGGAGCCCCCACCGCAAGTGCTGCAGGCGGTAACCCCGACTACGTTCGCGAGTACATCGCAGCTTACCGCGCTCACGCAACAATTCCCGCGTTCGCCCGGAAATACGACATGGCGTGCTCGCGGTGTCACCTCACGATCCCGACGTTGAACGAGTTCGGGTACAAGTTCCGGGCCCGCGGATTCCGCCTGCCGCGGACCATCGGGAAAGAGGAAGAGAAGCCGTTCTCGTTGGGGGACGCCTTCTCCGGGCGTTTGCAGGCACGCGCTGACATGCAGAAGACCAACCAGCCGAACGGCGCTCCCATTCCCAACTGCCCGGGGGGCGTGTGCGGTTCTCGCACCACCACCAACGCCCTCAGCTTCCAGGAGGCGACGCTCTACCCGTTGACGGGGTCCTGGGGCAAGTACTTCGGCTCGATGACCGAGCTATCGGTGTCGCCGGAGGACTTCTTCGAGGTGGAGAATGCGTACGTCCGCGTGGTGGCGGGCAACGACAAGAATTTCTTCACCGGTCGTGTCGGTGTTTTCCATCCATGGGAGGGCTTCGGAGCGTCCGACCGGCCGTACTCCAACGCCCGTCCCCTGTTCCAGACATCACCGATCTCAGCTTCCGGCCGGGGCATCCCATTCGTATTCCAGCCCTGGGGGTTGGACGAGGCCGGCCTCGAGGTCGGGGGGGACTTCGACAAGCTCTCGCTCCGCGGAGCGGTGATGAGCGGAACCTTCATGCGGTGGGAGGAGGAGGCCAACTCATTCCTGCCGTTCGGGGCGCAGACCGGACCCTGGAAGGGCGCAAACCAGGCCGTCTCGGCGCTGGGGAAGCCGTACAATGCCGTAGCCCACAATGCGCCCGACTTCTCCGCCAATGCCACCTACATCCTGAACGAAGATGGCGGCGGGGTGTCGCTCATCTATTACCATGGCAATGTGGCTACGCCCACGCATTGCACCGACGGGACTGCCATTGGCCAGGTCAATACCGGCACGGGTGAGACGTGTGGGGTGTCGGCGGCGGGCGACGTCGGCAATACCGACTTCGACTTCACTGACGCCACGGCGTTCCGCAACAACTTCGACCGCGTTGCGGCATATGTGTCGTACCCGGTGGGCTCGCACTTCCTCCCGCTGGTGGGCTACGAAGTCGGGCGCGATCACACGCCGATCAATGCCGTGACGTTCCCGGCCACTCCCGGTCTCCAGACGTTTACCAGCAGGGGTGCGTTTGCCGATGGCTCGTTCTGGATCAACCCGCATCTTACGGCTGGGCTGCGGTATGACTGGTATCATCCGAACACGTCGAGGCAGAACACGCAGTGGGCGGTCACTCCGTACGTCAACATCCCGCTGAACAACGGGTTCCAGATCATCGCGGAGTACCAGCACCGGGATTTCCAGCTCGATGCGACGCACAACCGACAGAACGATACGTTTCAAATGCGGATCATTTTTATCCAGTAGCGTGCTCTTGGCGGGATAGGATGTTGCTGGACGGGGCCGGTCGGACAACGACCGGCCCCGGACGTATTGGCGCGCTACAGCGCTTACGGCTTTGTCGCGGCCGCACCCCCGAACGTCTCCTTGACGTATTTCGCCACGGCCGCGATTTCCTCGGCCGAGAGCTTGCTCTTGAAGGACTTCATGTCCTTCCCCATTCCATGGTTGAGCACGGCGACTACCGAGTCCTGCGACCGATGCGCGAAGAACGCCGCGTCGAACGTCGGCATGTTCTTGTACTGGCTGACGGCTCGCTGGGTTGGCTTCCCGGCCGCCCCATGACAGGTCCGACACTCCTCACCGTAGATCGACTTGCCGTCCGCCGCCTGTGCCGCCAGGCGGCCGACGCCGAACACCGAAACGCCTGCCATAGCGATGACGACGGGAAACAATCTCATCCATCCTCCCCGTTGGTGTGCATGCCCAATACTTGCTCGGAATGAGCTGTCGCGCGAATCGATCAACGGTGAATCGAGCTTCACGATGTCTTCACGATCGAATCAATTCAGCGCTTCACATTAAGACCCCAGAACTCCAACAGAGGTCATCATGAAGGCTGCTCTCCTCACATTGGCCACCTTGACCGCCGTTCTCGCTGCGTGCGGCACTAGTTCCACTGCACCCGCGGTGCGCACGTCACTCGTCTCGGTCGCCCCGACCGGCGGATCGACCGCCGTAAGCCCGACTACGGCCGTGACGATGACCTTCAATCACGCAATGATGCCGGGCATGCAGGCGTACGCGGACCTGCACGCAGGAAGTGTCACCGGGCCCGTCGTAAGCTGTGTCGCGAGGTGGTCGAGTGATTCGACGACGCTGACCCTCACGCCGATGACGCCGCTCACACACGGCACGATGTACACGCTGCACATGGGCGGTGGGATGACGGATGCTGACGGGCAGGTCATCGACATGTCACAGTACGGATCGATGATGGGAGGGGCCTGGGTGGATAGCGGGATGATGACCGGCGGGGGGATGATGAACTCCGGTCACGACGAGATGGGCCCGGGATGGCAGGGGACCAACGGGATGTACGGCATGAGCTTCAGCTTCACGACGTCGTGATCGCCCAGCCGGCACGGGATGAAGCGGGGCCTCGACACTCGAGGCCCCGCTCTATTTCAGGGCGGCGAGCTGACGCAGCACGAACTCGAGAATCCCGCCGTGCCGGTAATACTGCAGCTCCTGCGGCGTGTCGATGCGAATCGTGGTCTTGAAGGAGACGCTCGATCCGTCGGCGCGGGTGGCCCGCACCGCCAATTCCTTGCCCCGGGGGAATCCTTCCGTCAGCAGCGTCCCGAGGCCGGTGAATTCGTAGATCTCTTCCCCTGTCAGCATCAGTGCGGCGGCGCTCTGCCCGGGCGCGAACTGCAGCGGCAGGATGCCCATCCCCACGAGGTTCGAGCGATGGATCCGCTCGTAGCTCTGAGCGATCACGGCGCGCACGCCGAGCAGCCGGGGACCCTTTGCCGCCCAATCGCGTGAGGACCCCGAGCCGTACTCCTTTCCCGCCAGCACGACGAGCGGTGTCCCCTCCGCCTGGTACTTCACCGAGGCGTCGTAGATCGTCATCTCCTGCCCGTCGGGGAGATGGCGCGTCACCGGACCTTCGGTCCCGGGGGCGAGGAGATTCTTCAGCCGCACGTTCGCGAACGTGCCGCGGACCATCACCTCGTGGTTGCCGCGGCGCGCCCCGTACGAATTGAAGTCGATCGGCTGGACGCCGTGGGCCACCAGGTATTGCCCCGCCGGGCTCGTCTTCTTGATCGACCCGGCGGGCGAGATGTGGTCGGTCGTGATCGAATCGCCGAGCATGCACAGCACCCGTGCTCCGGTGATGTCGTTGATCGGGGCTGGCGTGCGCGGCATCCCATCGAAGTAGGGCGCCTGCCGGATGTAGGTCGACTCCTTCTCCCACGCGAAGCGATCGCCGGCGGGGACGGGGAGCCCGCGCCAGCGCTCGTCGCCGGTGAACACCTCGCCGTACGACGTGTGGAACATCGCGGACTTGATCGAGCTGCCGATCAAGGCGTCCACTTCCTTCTGGCTTGGCCAGATGTCCCGCAGATAAACGGGCTCTCCGTCCTTCCCGTTGCCGAGCGGGTCCTGCTGCAGATCGATATCGACGGTGCCGGCGATCGCGTACGCAACCACGAGCGGCGGTGACGCGAGGTAGTTGGCGCGGACCTCCTGCTGGATGCGTCCCTCGAAGTTGCGATTCCCCGAGAGCACGGAGCAGACGACCAGCTCGCCTTCCGCCACCGCCGCCGAAACCTCCTCGGGCAGCGGTCCCGAATTGCCGATGCACGTCGTGCAGCCGTAGCCCACGAGGTTGAAGCGCAGCTGCTCGAGGTAGGGGGTCAGTCCCGCCTGATCGAGGTATTCGGTCACCACCTTCGACCCGGGAGCGAGACTGGTCTTCACGCACGGCGCCGTGCGCAGCCCTTTCTCCACGGCCTTCTTCGCGAGCAGGCCCGCGGCGATCATCACCGACGGATTCGAGGTGTTGGTGCAGCTCGTGATCGCTGCGATCACGACCGATCCGTGTCGCAGCTGGCAGTCCTCGCCGTTGATCGTAAGGGTCACGTGCGTCGGCCGCGCCGGCGCGGCGGCGACCGCGGTCCCGCCACCTTCACTTTCCCAGCGTCCCACCGGCTGAGGAGGCGCGATCGGAGACGAGGGTTTGATCAGGGTGGGGAGGGCGGTAAGGAAATTCTCCCGCACGTTGGCCAGCGCGACGCGGTCCTGCGGGCGCCGCGGCCCCGCGAGACTCGGTTCGACGGTGCCGAGGTCGAGGGTCAAGGTGTCGGAGTACGCGGCCTCGGGCGACTGCGGCGTGTGAAACAGCCCCTGCTCCTTGCAGTACGCTTCGACCAGCGCGACCTGCTCCTGCGGGCGTCCCGTGAACTCGAGGTAGCGCAAGGTCTCCGCGTCCACGGGGAAGATCCCGCACGTCGCGCCGTACTCGGGGGCCATGTTGCCGATCGTGGCGCGATCGGCGAGCGGCAGCGTAGCGATCCCGGGACCGTAGAACTCGACGAACTTCCCGACCACGCCCTTCTTGCGCAGCATCTCGGTGACGGTGAGGACGAGGTCCGTGGCGGTGGCGCCTTCGGCCAGCCTGCCGGTGAGCCGGAATCCCACGACCTCCGGGATCAGCATCGATACCGGCTGGCCGAGCATCGCGGCCTCGGCTTCGATGCCGCCGACGCCCCAGCCGAGCACGCCGAGGCCGTTCACCATGGTGGTGTGCGAATCGGTTCCCACCAGGGTGTCGGGGTACGCCTGCGGAGTCGATCCCTCGGAGGTAAAGACGACGCGCGCCAGGTACTCGAGGTTCACCTGGTGCACGATCCCGGTGTCGGGAGGAACGACGCGGAAGCCCTGGAATGTCTGCTGCGCCCAGCGCAACAGGGCGTAGCGCTCGCGGTTGCGGCGGAACTCAAGCTCGGCGTTGGTCTGGAACGCCGTCTTGGTGCCGAACTCGTCCACGATCACCGAATGATCGATCACGAGCTCAGCGGGGAGCAAGGGGTTGACCTTCTTGGGGTCGCCGCCCATCTGTGCCATGGCGTCACGCATCGCCGCGAGGTCGACGACGGCGGGGACGCCCGTGAAGTCCTGCATCAGCACGCGCGCCGGCATGAAGGCGATCTCGCTGTCGGGCACCCGCCCGGGCGCCCAGCGCGCCAGCTTCTCGACGTCGGACGCGGTGACGGTGCGGCCGTCCTCCAGCCGCAGCAGGTTTTCGAACAGGATCTTGAGCGAGTAGGGCAACTGGGCGACGGCGAGCCCGCGGCGTTCGAGGGCGGCGAGCCGGAAGATCTCGTAGCGGCGGGCGCCGACGGACAGGCTGCCGCGCGCGTCGAAACTGTTGGTCGTGGTCACTGGGCGACGACCTTCACGGCGGTGACGAAGTACTCCGTCTCGCCGAAACAGCTGGTCGGAATCCCGACGTGCTGCTGGTAGCTCAGGGCCACGCGCTTGCCAAGCGAATTGTTGATGTAGTCGGCGACCTTGTCATCGCGGACCGTGAACAGGAATTTCTCGGACATCGTGCCGGGCATCGACACCATCGCCAGCTCGCCCTCCCAGGTCTTACAGAGCCAGCCCTTCTTTGAAAACTTCTGGACATATCCCGCCCGCTCACCCCTCGAGTAGGTGAACGTCAAGGCGGAAAATGTATAGAGCGAGAATGCGAGTATAGGGACGACGATGATCCCGGCGATGATCCATTTCGCCCGCTTGGAGAGCTGGAACGAGAAGTTCATGTGACCAAATCTACCTCGTACTCCTCGCGCTTATAAGGGACGAAGCCGCGCGCCAGGTAATTCGGCAATGCGTTGGCGTGATCGAGCGTGCAGGTGTGCAGCCACACGCGTGAGGGATCGAGTTTCCAGGCGTCACGCACCGCACACGACAGCAGATGCTTTCCCAATCCGCGGCCGACTTCCGCGGGGAAGACGCCCAAATAGGCGACCTCGACGGAGCGGTCCTCCGGCACCCGGCGCAGCTCGTAATACCCGGCGAGGGCTTCGCGGCGGCGGGCGATGAAGAACAGGTTGGCCGAGTCGGCGAGGTGCGCCCGGATCTCCTCGTCCGTCCAGTCCCAGCGGTCGCGCCAGTGATGCGCCTCACCTACCGTGCGGTAGCACAGCCGGTACAGCTCGGGTGCCGGCACGGCGACGTGTGCGACGGCGATGTCGGGAAACGCCCCGAATGCCGGTCGAAACCGACCGGCATCCGGCAGCTCGAGGTAGGTGCGCGTCACTCGCATGGGCGGGCAGTGTCTGCTAATTTTAGCCTATGACGACGTCATCTCGTAGCGCCGTGATGCACACGGTCCCCTTGCCGCTCGCGCTCCACCTCGCCAGCTACACCGTGCTGGGCCTGTTCTGCATGTTCGCGGGCGGGCTCAACCTCATCGATCCGGGACACATCCTGCGGCTGGGTGTGCCGCTGCTGGCGCTGACGGCGTTCAGTTGGGGGTACGTCTTCGGGATTTTGATGGGACGCAAGGAAGTGCTGGCGTTGGGGTTCCTGGCGAGCATCGCCTACATCGCGGCGGGAGCGTACAAGTTCGGAAGTGATCACGCCTTCGGCGTACTCTTGTTTGCGATCGGGGCGTACGGGTTGGTTGTTCTTGTGATGTACCGTCGGCTCATTCTGACTTGACTGGTCCTTCTTGACGACTCTTCTCGACGTCTTCTCTCAACGTATTACGGATTCGTAGGCCTCAGGTCCAGCTCGCTCAACATCGCGTGATCCGGGAGCGTGAGCGCCGCCGCGACGGCCTGTGCGACGTCCTCGGGCCTCAGCACCCGCTCGCGATTGGGATGCATGCGCGTCTGCTTGTCCATGAACGGCGTCGCGACCGATCCCGGGCAGACGGCGATCACGCGCACACCCTGTTTGCGCACTTCGAGCATTAGCGCTTTCGAGAATCCCAGCACCGCGTGCTTGGAGGCACAATAGGCGGTCCCACCCTCGAACCCGTTCCTCCCCGCGAGCGAGGCGATGTTCACGATCGCACCGTGCGAGCGCACGAGCGCGGGGAGAAACGCCCGCGTCACGAGAAAGAGCGAGCGCAGATTCGTGGCCATCGTGAGATCCCAATCGGCCAGACTCAGCTCGGCGAGCGGCGCGAAGCGCCCGATTCCGGCGTTGTTCACGAGCACAGCGGCCGCGCCGCGCTCTCGGGCGACGAACTCGGCGAAGCGGGCGACCGATCCTTCGTCGCCGACGTCGCACGCCTGCCCGATCGCATCACACCCCGTGGCCCGCAGCTCGGCGACGGTGTCAGCGACGTTGGCGGCGGTCCGGGCGCACAGCGCCACCCGTGCTCCGGCCCGGCCACAGGAGAACGCGATGGAGCGGCCGATGCCTTCGGTTCCGCCCGTGACGACGCAGAGAGTTCCCGTGAGGTTCATGAGAACAAGAATACGTCGAGAGGTATCGTCAAGAAACGGCGTCGAGAGGAGGCGTCGAGTAAACACGTATTCTCTCGACGCCCTTTCTCGACGCCTCTTCTCGACGTCTACTAGGTCCGCATCACTCCCGGGAAGCTCTCCTCCCGCACCGC
>DASSIL010000114.1:0-19377 GCA_035691925.1 Gemmatimonadales bacterium | reverse complement strand
AACGCTCCGCGGCTCGACGGCAAGTCGCAGCCGTTCGAGGACGCGACGATCGCGGGGTACGAAGCAGGGTCGGAATGGGGATGGGCGCGCAGCCGGTTCGGCGCGTTGACGCGCACGATCGTGATGGGTGAGCGGTATCTCCTCGATGTGGTGGAGCTGGCTGGTCGCGACGAGCGATTGCTGGAGCTGCCATGGCACTTCGCGGGTACCGGCGAGATCGCAGGGGCACGATGGAAGGATGCCGAGCTCGAAAACGAATTTGTGAGTCGAGTCGAGCGTATCGAGACGGAAACCTCCCCCGTCGCGTTGGAGCTGACAGCGGATGGCCGATCGCTGACGGCGCATTTCACCTTCTCCGGTGAGCTCGTGAGAGCGGAGGGTCCAGGACGGCCCGATGGCTCGTCACGCGAGACGTTCTATCTGCAGCGTGTGCGCGCCCGCAACGCGCGTTTCGTCACGGTGCTCGAGTACGGGCGGTCGGGAACCAGCGTGCTCGGCGTACGCCTGAGCGGCGATCTGATCGAGATCAAGACGCCGAACGGCGACGACCGGCACCGCTTTGCCGGGACCGAATGGACGATCGAGCAGCGCGGCAAGCGCATCGGGCTGGCCACGGTGTCCGCGCCGCCGCGCATGGAGGGGGGACTCGATCTCGAGCCCGCGCTGCGGACGACGGCAGCTGCGCTGCGCGTGGCCGCACCACCGGCGCTCGACGGAACGCTGGATGGGTTCGACACGGCGGAGCCGCTGCTGCTCGAGCTGGAGGACCAGTATCGTCGCAGCGAAGAACCGTATTCCGGTCCCGAGGATTTCAAGGCAGGGGTCTTTGCCAACTGGGACGATGACGCTCTCTATCTCGCCGTGGTGGTGCACAAGCAGGAGCCGGTGTTCCGCCGCCCCGATGCGCCGCCGTTGCTGCTCGATAACGAGCCCGACGATATCCACTCCGACGGCGTCCAGGTCTATCTGTCGGATGCGACGGCTCCGGGGGCGGATAGCCCGACCTGGGGGTATCTCGTGGTGCCCGATCCGTCCGGCTCCGCTATTCGCACGCGCGTCGTGTCCGATGCCGCGGGCGACGCCCGGGATGTGCGGGGCGCCTGGCGCGCCACGACCGACGGGTATTGCGTCACGCTCGCGGTGCAGTGGCCCGGAGGGTTGTTGACGCACGTCGGAGGGCGCGTGGGATTCGACGTGATCGTCAATGAGATGGCCGCGGGACGCGAGCGGCGCGTCGGGCAGCTCGTGTGGAGCGGTGGAGGTGGCTGGGTGTGGCTGCGCGGCGACCGGCAGGACCCCCGACGGCATGGGGTGTTGGAGCTCATGGGATGAGGCGAAGCAGAATGTACGATGGAGAATGCAGAATGTCGCATGACATTCCATTCCGCGTTTCGCATTCTGAATCGGGCATGTGACGATGGCGACCATCGTGGTGCTGCACGAGCCCCAGGATCTCGTCAACGTCGCGCACGTTGTGCGGGCGATGAAGAACTTCGGCTTCCGGGACTTGCGGCTCGTGAATCCGCGCGAGTACGACGGGTATCGTGTCGAGGGAATCGCGCACCAGTCGCACGACGTGGTGTCCCGGGTCGCGCTGTTCGATTCCCTCGCCGCCGCGCTCGCCGACTGTTCCCACGTCGTCGGCTGCACCGCCCGAGCGCGCTCGGCCAAGCGCAACTATCAGCGCCCGCGCGAAGCGGCGGCGGAAATCCTGGCGCTGGCCGAGCACGGCACGACGGCCGTGTTGTTCGGGCGGGAAGACAAGGGGTTATCCAACGAGGACCTCGACCGCTGCCACCGCATCGTGACGATCCCGTCGGCGCCGTCGTATGCGTCGCTGAATCTGGGCCACGCCGTCGTCGTGCTGCTGTACGAGCTGGCGCTGGCGCGTGGGGACGGGGAGCGGCCGTTCAAAGCGCCGCGGCGTCCCGCCGAGCCGGCGACGGTCGCGGAGGTCGAGCGCTTCTTCACCGATGCCGAGCAGGCGCTCGCCGCGATCGAGTTCTTCAAGGTCCGCGACCGTGAGCATGTGATGCGGACGGTGCGAGAGGTGGTGCACCGGATCCCGCTCGACCAGCGCGAGGCGAAGCTGCTGCGCGCGATGGCGATCGAGGTGGTGAAATACCGTGACCGATTGGCGCGTTCCGGGATTCACGTCGACCGGGAGTAAGCGCCCCGAGGCGCTGTTCGGCGCCGCGGTGGACGACGAGCTGCCGTCGCGTCTCGTCCGAGCCGCGGGGGCCCGCGTCTGGGACGCGTCGGGGCGCGAGTACCTCGACTTCGTCATGGCGCTCGGCGCCGTGGGCCTCGGCTATGGGCATCCCGCGGTGAGCGCCGCGGCCACGGCGGCGATTGCCGCCGGCACGGTGGGGCCGCTCCCGCCGGTCGAGGAAGAGCAGCTCGCCGAAGCGCTGGCCCGGCGGATGCCGTGGATGGAGCGCATCCGGTTTCTGAAGACCGGCGCGGAAGCGGTGGCCGCCGCCGTGCGCATCGCCCGCGTCTTCACGGGGCGTGAGGAAGTCCTCGCCTGTGGGTACCACGGCTGGCACGACTGGTGTCAGGGGAGAACGGAGGGCGTGCCGCAGGGGACGCGCGCCGTCTTTGCGGAGCTGCCGTTCAATGACGCGGAGCGGGCGCGCGAGATGATCCGCTATCGCGGCAAGCGGTTGGCGGCGGTCGTGGTCGAGCCGCTGGTCGTGACCGAGCCGTCGCGCGAGTGGCTCGAAACGCTGCGAGCCGAAGCCAGGGATGCGGGAGCGGTGCTCGTCTTCGACGAGATCAAGACGGCGTTTCGTCTGGCGGTGGGTGGTGCGGCGGAGCGCTACGGGGTGACGCCCGATCTCGCGGTGATCGGCAAGGCGTTCGCCAACGGGTTCCCGCTGGCCGCGGTCGGTGGCCGTGCCGAGGTGATGGCTGCGGTCAACCGCACCTGGATCTCGTCCACGCTGGCCACGGAATCGGTGGCGCTGGCCGCGGCGCTCGCCACGCTCGCGGTGTACGAGTCGGAGCCGGTGTGCGCGCATCTGCACCGCGTCGGCACGCGGCTGCTGCACGGGTTGCACCGCCTGCAGCGCGAGCACCGGCAGGTTGCGACGAGCGTCGGCGGCGTCGCGGAAATGTGCTTCCTGCACTTCACCAGCGAGGAGCAGTCGAGCCGCGTGGCCGTGCAATGCGCCCGTCGCGGGCTGCTGTTCAAGCGCACGGCGTATAACTTCGTGTGCTACGCGCATACCGAGGACGATGTCGATAGGGCGCTCGGGACGCTGGGGGAGGCTCTGAAGGCGGCATGTTGATCGACGTCCACGCGCACTTCTTCCCCGAACGGAGCCCCCGCTCCGACTGGCGGTCCTACAACGCCAGCCGGCTCGAGGCCGGCCGGCGCATCGGGATCACCGTCCACGTCACGTCGACCCTCGGCACCTTCGGGTTGACGTCGCCGACCTACTTCCCATCGCCCGTCGACGTCGTCTACGGCAACGATTTCACGATTGCGCTGCAACGGGAGCACCCCGCCCGCATCCGGGGCTATATGTGCGTCAATCCCAATTATCAGGACCACGCGCGGTCGGAGATCGACCGGGGTCGCGCCGCCGGGCTGATCGGCGTGAAGCTTGCGGCGAGCCGGCGTGCGGATGATCCGCTGATCGACGCGATCTGCGCGCGCGCGCAGCACCACGGGTTGCCGATCCTGCAGCACATCTGGCAGGGGCGGCGGCGCGACTGGCCGGGGCAGGAGGCGTCCGATGGTGCCGAGCTGTGTCGCCTGGCGGCGCGCCACCCGCAGGTGACGTTCATCCTCGCGCACGTCGCCGGCGGCGGCGACTGGCGCCACACCCTCGCGGTCGCTCCGCCGCATCGCAACGTCTATCTCGATCTGTCGGGAAGCGGTGTGGATGGCGGCATGCTCGAGGCGTGTCTCGAAGCCGTGGGCGCTGAGCGGCTGCTCTGGGGATCGGACATCACGATGGACACGGGGTGGGCCAAGCTGCGCTACCTGAAACATCTGTTGTCTCCCGCCGACTTCGAGTGCGTCGCGTGGAAGAACGCCGCGCGCATCTTCCCGCCGGGCAGCTTCCCCAGCGACTGATGCGCGTCGACGTCAACGCCTTCCTCGGCAGCTACCCGTTCGCCAAGGTGCCGGGCACAGCTCCCGCTGATGTGCTCGCGGCCATGAATCGCGTGAAGATCGATGAGGCCTGGGTGACGCATCTCCCGGGACTCTTCTGGCGCGATCCGGCGGCGGGGAATGCGTGGCTGTACGAAACGTGTCGTGCGACTCCACGACTGCACCCGGTGCCGGCGGTGCACCCGGGGCTCGCCAACTGGTCCGAGGTGCTGCGCGAGGCGGTGGCGCACGGGGCGCCCGCGATCCGCTGTGATCCCTGCCACTTCGCGCTCGCGCCATCGGGACCCGAGATGATCGCGCTGGCCGCCGCGGCGGGATCGGCGGGACGTCCGCTGCTCCTCGCGGTGCGGCTGGAAGATTCACGGCAACGGCATCCCAACGACGTGACCCCCGAGCTTCCAGCTCACGCGGTGCGGGCGCTGATCCGCAGCCATCCGGCGGTGCGGCTCGTCGTGACGCACGCCGATCGCGGTTTCATCGAGGAAGTCCATTTCGGGTCGGCACCCGAGGAGGCGCGGCGCATCTGGTGGGACATCAGCTGGATCTGGGGGCCGCCCGAAGAGCATCTCGCGACGGTGCTGCGAACGGTCGGCCCGGAGCGTTTCGTGTTCGGCACCGGGCAGCCGTTGCGCCTCCCCGAAGCGGCCATCGCCAAGCTCGATCTGCTCGACATCGCTCCGGAGCACCGGGCGGCGATCGAATCCCGGAACGCCCGCGCGGCGAGTGGCGGGACGACATGACGATCGCGCGACGGCTCGACGGCGGACTCGTTCCCGCCGTGCCCGTCCCGTTCCGGGGCAAGGCGATCGCTGCCGACGCCCAGCACGTGTACGCGCGCTGGATGGCGACGCAGGATATCGCCGGCGTCGCCGTGTGGGCGCACACCGGTCGCGGGCCGCACCTTTCCGCCGACCAGCGCCGTGTGGTGCTGCAGACATGGCGCGCGGCGTTGCCCACCCGCCTGGTGATCGCGGGGGCGTCGAGCCTCGAGATGGCCCAGCAGGCCAAAGCCGGCGGGGCAGATGCGCTGCTCGCCTTTCCGCAGGCCAAGGATCCTGCCGGGTGGCACGCGGCGCTCGGGGCCGAGCTCCCGGTGATCGCGTTCTATCTCTATGAGGAAGCGGGCGGGGTGGCCTACAGCGACGCTGCCTTGCACGCGATTCTGGCGCTGCCCGAAGTCGTCGGGATCAAAGTCGCGACGCTCGACTCCGTCATGACGTTCCAGCGCATCGTCGCGTTGGCGCAGGAGCACCCCGGCAAGATCGTGATCACCGGTGAGGACCGGTTCCTCGGGTACTCCCTGATGCTCGGCGCCCGGAGCGCGCTGGTGGGAATGGGAGCGGCGCTGACCGATCTGCAATGCGCACTGCTGCGGGCGCACGTCGCGGCCGACGGCGCAGGCTTCCTGCACCTCTCGAACGTACTCGATCGCTTTTCCCAGCAGACGTTCATCCCGCCGATGGACGGCTACATCCAGCGGATGCTCTGGGCAATGGTGGTCGAGGGGGTGTTGCCCCCGGACGCCAGCGACGACCCCTGGGGCCCATCGCTGCCGCAGTCGCAGCGCGACGCCGTGGCCCAGGCGGTGCACGATGCGCGCGCGGCTCGTCGCTGATTTCGAACGGTTCAAGGACGGGCTGCCGCGGGACTTTCCCGCGTACGTGCGGGACGCCTACCACATCGATCTCACGGCCAGGTATCTCGGACAGACCCTGCCGCACCCGATCGGCAAGGGGTCCGGCCAGCTTTCCCTCAACGAGCGGCAGATCGAAGAAGACCGCGACGCGGGTCTTGCGTTCGTCGTTCTGAAGACGCTGATCGCGCAGGACGACACCGGCGTGCAGTCGATGGCGGCGTGGGCGATCCACGAGACCAAAATGAAAGTGGAGCGGCGCCGCGTTGCCGGGGCCGACCGGGGCTGGACGGTCACCTGGAAGGGGCGGGGGTGGGACCGCTCGTTCGACGAGTATCTCGAGCTGGTGCGCGCCGGCCGGGACCTCACGCGCTCGGGTGAACTCCTGGTGATCCCCTCAGTCAAGTATCACCTGCCGCGACTCGGCGTCCCGTTCGTCGAGTCCGAGTATCGCTACACTACGGCGCGTCTGGCCGAGGCCTGGGACGAGGCGCCGCTCCTCGTGGAGAAGGATTTTTCGCCGACCCTCGCCGGCGATTCGCTCGCGGAAGACCGCGCGCAAATCCTGCGATGGCTGCGGGAGGTCCCCGAGTTGATCCGCAGGGCCTCCCCGATCGAAACGCGTGTCTCCGTGAAGCTCATGAATGCGCGGTTCGAGGAGGGATTTCAGCACGAGATGATGCTCGCCGCCGCGGGCGCGGACGCCCAGGTAGTGTTCAACCGGCTGTTCGACCCGGTGCAGGGCGTCGCCTACGGCGGGCGCGATCTGTTCGACCGCAATCTGCGCGTGCTCTCGAGCTTCGCCTGGCTGGGGCCGGAGCCCCGGGCGCGGCCCCTGCCGGGCCTTTGCGGCACCGGCGGGATCAACTCCGGTCGCGACGTGCTCGCCTATGCGCACGCGGGGTGCGAGGCGGTGCAGCTGCACACCATGTTCCAGTTGCCGCTCGACGAATACGCCGCCCGCGAGGGCTCGCGCACCCAGCGCGTCCTGCATCAGCTGCTGTTTCACCCCGACGACGGGATGATCGCCGAGCTGGACCGATTCGAAGCGCGTGGATTGGTGCACCGTCGCGGCGGCGCGCTGCATTTTCTCGATATCCCGGATGCGCATTTCCAGCGCTGAGCTGTTCGAGCTCGTGCTGCCCCTGGCCGAGCCGTTCATCATCTCGGGCGGTGTGATCGCCGAGCGACGCTCCCTGGTCGTGCAGCTGCGCGACGACGCCGGCGCCTCGGGCTTCGGCGAGTCGCCGCCCTTCGAGCTGCCGTTCTATTCGGAAGAAACCCTCGCTACAGCGCACGATCTCCTCATGCGCGTCTTGCTCCCGCGTGTCGTGGGGCGGGAGTTCGAGAGCGCGGCGGCGATCGACGCCGTCCTGCGTGAGGGGATCCGCGGCAATCCCTTCGCCCGCGCCGGGGTCGAGACGGCGGCGTGGGATCTCGAGGCCCAACGGCAGAACGTCGGATTGGGAGCGTTGCTCGCGGCGCGACTGGGGGTCTCCCCTGTGACGAGTGTTCCCTGTGGGGTGGCGCTGGGGATTCCCGAGGATCGGAACCTCACGACGCTCACGCGGTGGGTCGCCGAGGCCGTCGACCGCGGTTACCGGCGGGTCAAGATCAAGGTCGCACCCGGTTGGGACCGGGACGCCGTGCGCGCCGCACGAGCCGGGATGGCGGGCGCGGACCTCCCGCTCACCGTCGATGCCAACGGTGCTTATGTCTGGCCCGGCCACGAGCGCGAGCTCAAGGACCTCGACGCCGCCGGGTTGCTGTACATCGAGCAGCCGCTCGCCCCCGACGAGCTCGTGGGCCACGCCGAGCTCGGCCGCGCGCTCGCGACGCCGATCTGTCTCGATGAAACGCTCAAGGGCGCGAGCCATGCACGGCAGGTCGTTTCCCTCGGTGGTCCACGCGTCTGGAACATCAAGGTGCATCGCGTCGGTGGGCTCACGGAGGTGTGCCGGATCTACCGGATCGCGGCCGAGAGCGGGGCGGAGCTGTGGGCCGGAACGATGCCGGAATCGGGGATCGGGTCCCAGGCGCCGCTCGCGGTCGCGGCATTGCCGCTGTGTGTCTATCCCTCCGATCTGGAGCCCAGCGCGCGCTGGTTCGGTCGCGATCGCGATGTCATCGAGTTGACGATGAGCGCCGACGGCCGGATGGCGGTGCCCGCTCAATCGATCTCCCGCCTGCTCGACGGTGGGCGATTCCGGAGCGCCGCGCGCTCGCTCCTCTCATTGAAGTCATAACTCGCGGTGTCGCATAGCGATACGCTGGTGGTTGACGGCGCGGATAAGTTGTGGGGCGCGTTTGCCGTTGCCATTGACCCCGCACCCCGCAGCCGACAGCCGAGGCACCGGATGTCCCGACAGCCGACTGAGTATTGGGCGACCAATCTCTACAAGAGTCCGCGCACGCGGCCAAAGTCCGATTCTCCCACCCGCGATCTTCCCAAACTCGCCGCCGGGCGATTCAAGCGGGCACGCGAGGGGATCCGCTCGCTGCGCCACGTGACCGAGCAGGTCGTGTTCATGGGGATCGCCTGGAAATGGGTGTGGATGTACGAGGTCGGCGGCCGCAAACTCGGCTTCCTCCATCCGATGGAGTCGGGGGTGAGCGGGACGTTCGTGTTGAACGACAGTGAGGAACAGGAGCTCGTCCTCGCCGATGGCTTCGGACGCGCCGTGAAACACGCGGTACGAGACGGCGAAAGGGTGGACGGCGTGCGCTGGTGCTGGATGGAGTTCCCCGACCTCGAGGCCGTCGACGGATTCGTAGAAGTCATCCGTCTCAAGCATCACCTGTTGTCACGCTCCGATTGATCCGGGACTTGTGCGGCATTCGACGGGCGCGCTACATTCCTCGCGCCCGCAAGCTATTGCCGTGCCGTGCCGTTGCCCCACCAATCCCGGGTAAGAGATCGAGGCCACCGCCTTGGCAACGACCGTAGGCTGCAGGACCGCGACTGGAATACTCTTGATGATCGCCGTGGCCGGCGGCCGGATCGCCGCCCAGGCCGCTTCCGCCGCTCCGGGCACGCCGGGCTACAAGGCGCCGATCATCACCGACACCGCCGGACTGCAGGGCCCCCGTCAGCCGATCTTCTTTCGTCACGATATCCATGCCGGTCAGGACCGGATCCCCTGCATGTACTGCCACAATACCGTGGCGGTCTCGAGCGAGCCGGGGATGCCCGCGCTGCGCACCTGCTTCGGCTGCCATCAGATCATCGGGGGAACGACGCCGGCGCATCAGGCGGAGATCGCTAAAGTGCGCAAGGCGTGGAGCGACCGCACCGCGCCGCAGTGGGTCCGTGTGTACTGGCTCCCCGGGTTCGTGCATTTCCCGCACATGCGGCACATCAAGATCCTCGGCACGGGACCGGAGTCGTGCGCCAATTGCCACGGCCCCGTGAACGGGATGACGCAAATCTCGCAGGTCCCCACACTGAAAATGGGCTGGTGCGTCAACTGTCACATCCAGCGCAACGTGAGTCGTGACTGCTCGTTGTGTCACTACTAGGCTAGGCGAATCGACATGAGCGACGGGATGGATCGGCGGCGGTTCCTCAAGGTGCTCGGCGTAGCCGGTGGCGGCGCCGCCGCGCTGTCGGGCTGCGGCATCGGCCCGGAGCCTACCGAAAAGCTCATTCCCTACGTCATTCCTCCGGAAGATCAGACGCCCGGTCTCGCGACGTGGTACTCCAGCACCTGCCGCGAATGCGGCGCGGGGTGCGGGCTGCACGTGAAGGTGCGCGAAGGCCGCGCCATCAAGCTCGAGGGCAACCCCGACTCGCCGGTGAACAACGGACGCCTGTGCGCGCGCGGGCAGGCGGGTTTGCAGGGGCTCTACAATCCCGATCGCGTCACCGGCCCGATGCAGCGGTCCGCCAGCGGCGCGCTCGAGGCCACGACGTGGGACAAGGCGATCGCCACGCTGCAGGAGAAGGTGACGGCGGCGCGCGGTAAGGGGATCGTGTTCGTCACCGGCGTCGAGACCGGCAGCTTCGGTGAGCTGGTGGACGAGTGGATGCAGCAAGTCGGCGGCCGCCACATCAGCTACGAGCCGTTTGCGTTCGAGGCGCTGCGCGAAGGGAACCGCCTCGCGTTCGGCGACGCCGGCATTCCGACCTACGACTTCGCCGCGGCCGGCTACATCATGTCGTTCGGCGCGGATTTCATGGAGACGTGGCTCTCTCCGGTCGGCTTCCAGAACGCCTTCACGCGCTCGCACAGCTTCGAGTCGGGCCAGAGCGCCTCGATGGCGAAGTTCGTTTTCGTGGGACCCCGGCTGCCGCAGACGGGACTGATCGCCGACGAGTGGATCAACATCAATCCCGGGACGGAAGGGTTGCTGGCGCTGGCGATGGCGCAGGTCATCGTCTCGAAGCGGCTGGGGAATGTTCCCGCCGACGCCACGCATCTCTCGTTGCCGGCGGCCGCCGACGTCGCCAAGACGATCGGCGTCGACCTCGCCGTCATCGAGCGGCTCGCGACCGAGTTCACGCGGACCTCAGCACCCCTCGCCGTCGCCGGCGGGATGGCCACGCACTACGCGAATGGCAGCCAGATCGTCGCCGCCGTGAACGTCCTGAATTACGTAGCAGGTGCCGTTGGAAGGACGGTGAAGTTCGGAGCCGATCTGGCGCAGGGGTCGGCGGGGAAGCATGCCGATATGGCTGCGCTCACGTCCGCAATGGCCGGTGGTGGTGTTGCGCTGCTCCTGGTCCATGCCGCGAACCCCGTCCATACCCTGGGCGGCGCATTCGCACAGGCGTGGGGGAAGGCCGGCTTCCGCGTGAGCTTCTCGTCCTACCTCGACGAGACGGCCGCGGGCTCGGATCTCCTCCTCCCAGATCTCCATCCCCTCGAGCAGTGGAACGACAGCCGGCCGCGCGCCGGTGTGTACGCGCTGCAGCAGCCGGCGATGCTGCCGGTCTTCGACGGGACGAAGCAGACCGGCGACGTGCTGCTCCAGGTTTCGGGGAAGCCCGGAACGTACAAGACCTACTTGCAGGGGAAATGGGCCGCGCTCCAGAAGAAGCTCGGCGCCAAGGGAGCGTTCGAGGACTGGTGGGACACCGCCCTGCAGCATGGCGGCATCTACGGCGACGCGCCGAGCCGCGCGGTACGGCTTTCCGCGGGCGTGGTGTCGGGCATGTCGACGAGCTCGGAGCCGGCGAGCAACGCCATGGCGGTGGTCTTTCCCCATCCGGCGTTGCACGACGGCCGCGGCGCCAACAAGCCGTGGCTGCAGGAGCTGCCCGACCCCGTCTCGAAGATCACCTGGCACAGCTGGGTCGAAGTGCATCCCGAGACCGCGGAGAAGTGGCAGCTCGCGAACGGCGACTTCCTGCGTGTGACGTCGCAGTTCGGCGCGGTGAGTGCGCCGGTCTGGATCACGCCGTCGATCCGCCCCGGTGTGGTGGCGCTGCCGACAGGGCAGGGACACAAAGCGTATGGGCGGTACGCCAAGGACCGTTCGTTCAACGCGTTCGATTTGCTGCCGGCCAATCCCAATAGCTATGGGGGCCGCACCCACGTCGTGGGGGTGTCGGTTTCGAAGACCGCAGACCATCGCAAGCTGGCGACGAGCGAAGGCAGCTCACGGGAGCACGGCGCCCAGGTCGTGACGGTGCTGCCACTCACCGAAGCGCGCGGGTTGAAGGTCGGCGAGCTCGATGAAGAGGAGACACCCGAGTACGCGCGCGCAGCCGAGCGCGGGTGGGCCGAAGCGCAGCACGAGAAGGCGTCGCTCGGCAACTACGCGGGAGCGCACCCGCGCTGGGCGATGGCGATCGATCTCTCCAAGTGCACCGGCTGCTCGGCGTGCGTGACGGCATGCTACGCCGAAAACAACCTCGCCACGGTAGGCGAGGAGCTGGTGGTGCGGCGGCGCGAGATGGCGTGGATGCGGATCGAGCGCTATTGGCGCGGCGACCCGGCGGCGCCGTCCGGCGCGTCGGTCACGCCGATGCTGTGCCAGCAGTGCGGCTCGGCGCCTTGCGAGCCGGTGTGTCCGGTGTTCGCCGCCTATCACACCGCCGACGGGTTGAACGGCCAGGTGTACAACCGCTGTGTGGGCACGCGCTACTGCTCCAACAACTGCCCCTACAAGGTTCGCTTCTTCAACTGGTTCAACTACGCCGAACGCGGCGGCGAGTTCGAGGCGTGGCCCGAGCCGCTGAGCTGGCTGTTGAACCCGGACGTGACGGTGCGCGAGAAGGGCGTGATGGAGAAGTGCACCTTCTGTGTGCAGCGCATCCGGGCCAGCCAGCATCGCGCGCGCCTCGAGGACCGGCAGGTGCAGGACGGCGAGATCGTCCCGGCCTGCGCGCAGACGTGCCCGTCGGAGGCGATCGTCTTCGGCGACCTCAACAACCCCGCATCGCGGGTGCACGCCTTGTCGAACGATCCACGCGGTTATCACGTGCTGGCGCGCCTCAACACGAAGCCCGGCATCACGTACCTCGCCCGCGTCGTTGCGGGTGGGGAGGCCTGAGCATGGCCGAGACCGGATCCACCCCGCCGCGCGTCACCTACGATTTCGTCACGCGGGCGATCGCCAACACCCTCGGGAATCCGAGCCGTGGCTACTTCGTGCTGCTGGGTGCGGCGGTCACGCTGCTGGCGATCGGCATCACCTGCCTGCTTTTCATCTTGCGCTACGGCCTGGGACTCGCCGGATATTCGCATCCGGTGTACTGGGCGGTGTTCATCACCTGCTTCGTGTTCTGGGTCGGTATCGCACACTCGGGCACGCTGATCTCGGCGATCCTGTACCTGTTCCGCTCGGGGTGGCGCACCGCGGTGTACCGCACCGCCGAAGCGATGACGGTCTTCGCGGTCATGACCGCCGGGCTCTTCCCGCTGATCCACATCGGGCGGCAGTGGTATTTCTACTGGCTGATCCCCTATCCCAACGAGCGCGGCCTGTGGCCGAACTTCAAGTCGCCGCTCATCTGGGACGAGTTCGCGATCGGGACCTACTTCACCGTCTCCACCGTGTTCCTGATCATGGGGCTCATCCCCGACATCGCGGCCGTGCGCGACGTGGCGACGGGGTGGCGCAAGAAGCTGTACGCGATCACCGCGATCGGCTGGCGCGGCACGAATGAGCAGTGGCGGCACTTCACCCGCGGCTACCTCTACCTCGCCGCACTCGCGACCCCGCTCGTGCTCTCGGTGCACAGCGTGGTGTCGTGGGATTTCGCCATGGCGATCGTGCCGGGGTGGCACGCGACGCTGTTCGCCCCGTACTTCGTGGCGGGAGCGATCTATTCCGGTGTGGCGATGGTGATCACGTTGCTGGTGCCGATTCGCAAGTTGTTCCATCTCGAAGACATCATCACGGTGCACCATTTCGAGAATCTCGCGAAGCTGTGTCTGTTTACCGGGCTGATCGTGAGCTTCTCCTACTGCACCGAGAATTTCGTCGCCTGGTTCGGCGGCAACGCCGACGAGCGCGTCGGTTTCTGGTACCGCGCCTTCGGCTCGTTCTGGTGGGCCAGCTGGACGATGAACATCTGCAACGGCCTGCTGCCGTGGCTGCTCTGGTTCCGGAAGGTGCGCACCAGCATCACCGGACTCTTCGTCATCTCGATCTTCGTCAACATCGGGATGTGGTTCGAGCGTTTTGTGATCATCGTCGTGTCGCTCGCCGGAGAGCCCTACACCCACTGGACCAATGCCAACTACAACGCGACGTGGGCCGACTGGGGCATCATGGCGGGCAGTTTCGGGTGGTTCTTCATGTGGTTCCTGCTGTTCGTGAAGAACTTCCCGGCCGTCTCGATCTCCGAGGTGAAGGAAGTGCTGCCGCCGCCGCTGCGGGCGAAAGTGCGGGCCGGCGCATGATGCCCAAGGCCCTCACGAACATCTTCCACCCGGCCGCCACGCCGGGGGTGCTCGGCGTGTTCGGTCACCTGGATGCGACGGTCGAGGCGATCCAGAAGCTGAAGGCCGGAGGACACGGTGACGAGCTGACGGTGTACTCGCCGATCCCGCGTCACGAGCTCGAGGCGGCGATCGCGCAGCCGGTCAGCCCGGTCCGCATGTGGACGTTGATCGGCGGGATGACGGGATGCGGCATCGGCGCGTGGCTGACGCTGTACATGTCCTACGACTGGCCGGTCCAGGTGGGCGGCAAGCCGATCGGGTCGATCCTCCCCTACGTCATCATCATGTTCGAGATGACGGTGCTGTTCGGTGCGCTCACGACGATCCTCGGGCTGCTGTTCAACGCGCTCCTGGCGTCGCGCCATCAGGGGACGATCGCGTACGATCCGCGCTTTACGAACGACAAGTTCGGCGTGTTCGTGCGCTGCGGCGCCGATCAGGCGGGTGCGCTGGAGGGTGTGCTCAAGGGGGCCGGGGCCGAGGAGGTGCGGCGTGCGTAAGGCCTTCATGGCGGCCCTCGCCGTGCTCGCGCTGGCGGCCTGCGATCCCGATTACGTGGTGCATCACGTCGGCTGGTTCGCCACGATGCGCCACCAGCGCAGCATCCGGCCGTACACCATGCCGCGCAATCCGGTGCCGGGAACGGTGCCAGTGACGGGGGTCGAGCCAGACTCGCTGGGCCCGGTGGCGGCGGAAAAACTCGTCAACCCGCGCCCCCGGACCTCCGAATCGCTGAACCGCGGCAAGTGGGAGTACGAGACGTACTGCCTCGTCTGTCACGGCCCGAGCGGGCGCGGGGATGGGCCGATCTCGTCGGTGTCGGGCGGCCCGTTCGTCGGCGTGCGCTCGCTCGTTACCGACACGATGGCCCGGCGCTCGGATGGCTATATCTACAGCGTGCTCGTCCACGCCCCGAGCATGGGACGCGGGCTGATGCCGATCTACGGGGACAAGGTCCATGGGACCGATCGCTGGGACCTCGTGAACTACGTGCGCTCGCTGCAGCTCGAGGCACGGGGAGGCCGCCCATGACCACGGCGACCGCGGTGAATCGCACCGAGCTCGCCCAGAAGGCGCGCGCGTTTCCGGTCGCGTCGTTCCGGGTCATCGGGCTCGCCGCGACGGCGATCGGGCTCGTCCTCCTGCTCCTCAACCTGCGCTCACAACCCGATCGCGTCTGGTCGGCGTATCATTTCAACCTGTTCGACTGGCTCGGCCTGGCGATGGGGTCGGTGGTCGTCGCCGCGTCACAGAAGCTCGCCAAGGGGCATTGGTCGGGCGTCATCATTCGGCTCGCGGAAGCGGCGGTGGCGTTCGTGCCGGTGGCCGTCGTGCTCTTCCTGCTGTCGTTCTTCGGCAAGAGCTACATCTATCCCTGGGTCACGACGCCGCGCACCGATCTCGGATGGTGGCTCACCCCGGTCGGGTTCTACGTCCGCGACGGCCTCGCGCTCGCAGTGATGGCGTGGCTCTCGTGGCGGTTCGTGCGCGCCGACATGGCGCCCGACATTCGCGAGCTCTCGACGGGGAAGCCGGTCGAAACCGATCCGAACGAGAAGGGGCGCATCGCGCGCGACGCGGCGTTCGTCGTCCTCGCTTTTGCCTTCGGCCTGAGCCTGTTCGCGTTCGATGCCGTCATGTCGCTGGCGCATGGCTGGGTGAGCAATCTGTTCGGCGTGTTCTATTTCATGGGCAGCTTCCTCGCCGGATGGATGTGGCTCGCGGTGCTGAGCATCCGGATGCGCTCGAGCATGGGGCTCGGCGGCCTGTATTCGTCGAAGCAGCAGCACGACCTCGGCAAACTGTGCTTCGGGTTCACGGTGTTCTGGGCCTACCTCATGTTCGCCCAGTTCCTGGTGATCTGGTACGGCAATCTGCAGGATGAGACCTACTTCATCTTCTACCGGCTGTGGGGCGCCTGGCGGCCCGTGGGAATCGCCGTTTTCCTGATGGTGTTCCTCATCCCGTTCGTCGGGATCCTGGGCGAGAAGCCGAAGCGGTCGCCGCCGTTCCTGATGGCGATCGCGTTGATCAGTCTCACGGGGATCTGGCTGGAGCGGTACTTCGAGGTCGTACCGTCGATCTCGCAGGGCGCGGCGCCGGCCATCGGGCTGCCCGAGATCGGGGCGACGCTGTTCTTCGGCGGGCTGTTCGCGTTGTCATACAGCTGGTTCGCGGGTCGATACCCGATGCTGTCCCCGCGGCTCGCAGCCGACACCCTGGACCGCGAGCACGGGCACTGAGGGGTATCACACCATGATGTCGCGCCTGAACGTCCTTGGCTTCGTCGCCGGTGTCGCCCTGGCACTGGCCTGCGGCAATCCCTCCGGCGAGGGCAATGGCTGCGCCGGCACCGGGGCACACACGGTCATCAACGCTCAGGACAATCAGACGTTCGCGCCGAATGTGCTCTCGGTGACGCACGGCGAATCGGTGTGCTGGCAGAATCAGGGCTCGATCGCGCACACCGTCACGGCGAACGGCGCGACGATCGTCGATTCGAGCTGGGTCCCGGACTCTGTCAATGCACAGCTCAATCCTGGGTCGCTGTTCCTGCGCACGTTCTCGAAGCAGGGAGTGCACTACTTCTACAAATGTTCCATCCACGCAGGGATGACGGGCGAAATCGACGTCCTTTGACAACAGCCTGACGCAACCTCCCGTCGATCGACTGGGTATACCTCGGGTCCGTCGAAGATCACGACCCCTGGTGGGAGGCGTTCCATGCGGAAGCGCACCATTCTTGTCATCGCCGTCTACGCGACGCTGATCGGCTGCAGTAATTCCCCGACGTATGGTGGCGGCGGTGGCGGTGGCGGCGGTGGCGGGATCACCGGCGGCCACACGACGAGCATCGCCGTCAAGAACAACCTCTTCTCGCCCACGCCGGACACCGTCTCCGCGGGCACCGTCACCTTCACCTGGGACACACCGTCGAACGGCCATTCGGTGATCTGGGACAGTGGTCCCGGGACGCTGCCGGTCAACACGTCGGTGCTGACGTCGGGGACCTACAGCCCGACGCTGGTCCAGGGGACGTATCAGTACCACTGCAGCATCCACGGGGGCGTCGGGACCGGGATGCACGGGACGATCGTCGTGCAGTGACGTATCCACTCGACGCCGGTTCTTGACGAAGTCGGTTTTGGCATGCGATAGCTCCCGGGGCGGATTCCGCTCCGGGAGTTTATTCTTTCCGGCATGAGCAACGATTCTGCGTCGACGCTGGAAGCGTTCCGGCATTTCCGCGAGAAGATGAACGCCGCCATTCTCGCGGCGGACAATCTCACCATCAACCGGTTCTTCGCGCTCGACACGCGGACCTACGAGGCGGGCGCGCTCCCGGTGAAGACCAAGGAGCTGCTCGGCCTCGTGGCGTCGATGGTGCTGCGCTGCGACGATTGCGTCACCTACCACCTCGTGCGCTGCCGCGAGGAAGGGGTGAACGACGCCGAGCTGTACGACGCCTTCGCGGTGGCGCTGGTCGTCGGTGGATCGATCGTCATCCCGCACCTGCGGCGTGCCGTGGCGCGGCTCGAGGAGCTGCCGGCGTCGTGACGATCTGGCGGGCGGCTGCGACCCTGGCGCGCGCCGGGACCGGTGGGGCGCTGGCCACGGTCGCGCGCACGCTCGGCTCCACGCCGGTGCCGGTGGGGACCAAGATGCTCATCGGTCCCGCCGGACGGCTCGAAGGCTCCGTCGGCGGCGGGTGTGTGGAGGCCGACGTCCTCGAGGCGGCGCAGGCCGCGATCAGGCAGGGACCGGTGATCCGCACGCATCACCTGAACGCCGATATCGCCGGGGACCTCGGCCTTTCCTGCGGCGGGACCGTGGAGATCGTGGTCGAGCCGCTCGTACCGCACGCGGCCTACGTGGCCGCACTCGACGCCGCGGCCGCGGCGGAGCAGGGGACACTGACGACGGCGCTCGACTGGTCGCGCGGCCCCGGCAAGCAGTTCACGTCCGCCACCGACCCCAACGGTCCGGCCGCGGCGCTGTCCGAGGACCGGCACACGCTGGTGGAGCACCTGCTCTTGCCTCCGCGCGTCGTGGTGTTCGGCGCCGGACACGTGGGCAGCGCCATCGCCCATGCGGCGTCCATCGCCGGATTTCGTGTCGTTGTCGTGGATGACCGGCCCGAATTCGCCGACCCGCAGCGGTTCCCGGGCACGATGCGGATCATCGCCGCACCACTCGATACTGCGCTTGCCGCGGTGGCGCTTGTTCCGCAGGATGCCGTCGTCATCGCGACGCGGGGACACCGCCACGATGCGGTGATCCTGGAACGCGTGGCGACGAGCGGCGCGGGGTATGTGGGGCTGCTCGGGAGCCGGCGCAAGCAAGCGGTGGTGACGAAGGCGCTGCGCGCGGCGGGCGTACCGGCGGCGGCGCTGGAGCGGGTTCGCGTCCCCGTGGGGTTGGCGATCGGCGCCGAGACTCCGGAGGAGATTGCGGTCAGCGTCGCGGCGGAGCTGATCGCCTGGCGGCGCCGACCGACTTAGCGGGCCAGCTCGAGCAGGCTGCTGAGCGAGTCGGGCGTCAACGGGCCGTCGATTTCGACGCGCAGCAGTCCCACAAATCTCGCCAGGCGTTCGTTGACGGCCTTCGCCATCGCCGACGGTGCGTAGTACGCCACGGCGCTGTCCGTGCTGCCGTACTCCGTTGCATAGTCCACCCGCCGCTCGATCAGCGAAATCGCGGTACCCGCGTCGGTGACCTGCTCCACCACGATCTCCCGTGCCGCCGGGTTGCGGCGGTAGGCGCGGATTGCGAACCCCGGGATAACGACAGGCTCGACTCCCAGCACGTCGCGCGCCGGCTGGCGGGCGATGAGGGGCCATGAAGTGGTCAGGAGCGCCGGAGCCCTGCGGACCCGAGCGCCGTCGATCACGATCACCCCTGAGGACGCCGCTCCCATTGCTGCGGGGGCCCCCGCTGCCTTTGCCTGGGGCTGAGGGGTTTGCGGCGCTGGTACTGCGTGGGCCGCGGGAGCCGCCGCATCAGCCCGCCCGCGGACGCTCAAGCCGGTTACGGTCGGGCGGGGCAGCTCCGCCGTTGCGTCGACTTTCTGCTCGCCGAGAGTCGCCACGGCAGTCGTTTCCCGGACCGCCGCAACGGCGTTGCTCGCCGCGGCGCCGGTCACCACCTCCGCTGACTCCGTTTGGCGCTGTAAGGCGTCCCGATCTTTGGCGATGGAGTCCGCCGGGCGCAGCTGACGGCGCATGGCCAGATGCCCCTCGGGACGCGTGGCGATCTGCTGGCTGTCCATCATGGCTGTTGCCGTCGGCGAGGCTGCCGGCCTTGCCGCTACGTTCTGGTCCGATTCGGCTCCGCGCTGTTGTGCCACTCCCCCCGGGAACTTGCCGCGGGCATACCAGCCCAGGCCAACCGCCAGGATCAACGTGGCCGCCCAGGCGAGGGGACGACGCAGCCGCCAGGTGAGCCGCGGCTGCCGCAATTGCCCCAGCGGGGGAATCGCGCGCTCGGGAGGTGACGCCATCCCGAGCAGCCGGCTCGACCGCTCGATGATTGCCCGCTCTTCGGCGAGGCGCGCCTGACACGCCGGGCATCCCTTGAGGTGCGTGTCGACGCGCTCCCGCTCGACGGGGGTCAACTCTCCGTCGAGATAGGCGTGCAGTGTGCCTTCATCCACGTGCGACATGTTCAGCCTCGCTTCCCTTCTCGTATGCCTCGACCAGGCGGCGCCGGGCGCGCGCCAGCGT
>DASSIL010000113.1:0-19846 GCA_035691925.1 Gemmatimonadales bacterium | reverse complement strand
CCGCACGTAGAGTCCAAGAATGCGGGGGAACGTGCCGTAGGCCCGTGGATGGGTGTAGTCCTTCCCGAACGGCCCGTCGGGAGCGACGCCGGACGCATCGCAGTCGACCGCCACCCACCACGTCTTCAGCCCGGCCTTTACGTCGTCGTCGTTCATCTCGAAGTAGATGGCGCCGGTGCGGGCGCGATCGGCGAGCACGAGGTCGAACAGCGTCTCGATCGGATCCTTGTGCCGCTCGCGCGCGATTTCTCCGAGGCGGCGCCCGTCGAGTGCATGCAACGAGTCCTGGAAGACCCCGGCGATCATCACGCCATCGGCGCCGCCCGAATTGATGTACGGGTTCTCGTCCCCTCCGCCGGTGAGCATCTCGGTCCGCAGCTTGGCGCGCGTCGGCCGGTCACGCAGCCGGGCGAGCAGCGAATCGGTCCCGCCGGCGTGCGCCCACTGCGGAATCGAGGCGTCGAGCGACGTGGCGGCCGCGACGTAGGGGTACTGATCGGCGGTAATGTCGAGCCCCGCCGCCCGGGCCGAGTCGATGCGTTGTATCAGGTGTGGCATGCGGCCCCACTGCGGGGCGCCTGCCGCCTTGAAATGCCAGATCTCGGCGGGGATATCGGCAGCCTGGGCGATGCGGAACACTTCGTCGAGCGCCTCGTCCTCGTGCGCCGCCTCGTTGCGGATGTGCGAGGCGTAGATCCCGCCGTGGCGGCGCGCCGCCCGGGCGAGCCCGATCAGCTCTTCGGTCGGCGCGTAGATCGCCGGCGCGTAGAGCAGTGCGGTGGACACGCCGAGCGCACCCTGCTCCATCATGGTGTCGACCAGCGCTTCCATGTGGGCCTGCTCGGGGCCGGTGGCCGGCCGGTTGGCGAACCCGATCACCGCCATGCGCAGCTGCGTGGCGCCCACGAACGTCGCGATGTTGATCGTGGAGCCGGTGTGCTCCATGTGGGCGAAGTACCCGTCGAGATCGCGCCAGTCCTCGCTGTACTTGTACTTCTTCATCGGCTCGGAGTCGATGGCGACGAGCCGGTCGGTGAGCGGCGCGACCGAGCCGCCCTCCCCCGTCACTTCGGTGGTGATGCCCTGGGTCACCTTCGAGAGCACCCGGTTGTCGATCAGGACGTTCACTTCCGATTGCCCCAGCATGTCGATGAAGCCGGGGGCGACGACGAGTCCCTTCACGTCGAGCGTCTCGCGCGCCGTGCCGGTGAGCCGGCCGATCGCGGCGATCCGATCGCCCCGCACGCCGAGATCGCCGCGCCAGCGCGGGTTGCCGCTGCCGTCGACGATCCAGCCGCCGGTGAGCAGCACGTCATAGGTCGCGGTCGACGACGACGGCGGCGTCGCCGCGGTGGTCGACGGCTTGGGGCGCTGGCACGCCGCTGCAGCGAGCAGCACCAGCGCCGCGCCGGTCACTTTTTCCATTCGGCCCTCAAGGAATCCGGTTTGATCGGCCGCCCGCGCAACATGACCCAGGCGATATCGCGGGTGGCGGAGATGTCATCCACAGGGTTGCGGTTGAGCACGACCAGATCGGCCGCCTTGCCCGGCGCCAGCACGCCGAGCGAGTCGGCAGCGAGCACCTGGGCGGCATGCCGGGTCGCGGCGGTGAGCGCTTCGATCGGAGTGAACCCCGCCGCGACGAGCAGCGCGAGCTCCTCGTGCAGCGACGCTCCCGGAACGAGCAGCGGGCTGGCGGCGCCGGTGCCCGTCGCGACGAGCCCTCCCGCTTCCTTGAAGTCCCGCACGAACTGATCTTGCCGGTCCCGACCACGCCGGAACGCGGCGAACTGCGGCGCGTGCCACCCGCTGCGCTGCAGCCACCCCGCAGCATCGCGGACCGTCGCCGCGTCGGCCGGGACGTCGGACATCCCGAAGCGCGACGCCAGCGTGGGATCGTCGAAGCGGGCGTAGGTGTCGTGCGCGACGAGGGCGGGGACGATGGCGACGTGGGTCGCGGCGAGGGTGCGGGCGGTCCGTTCCACCGTCCCCGAGTCGAGTCCTCCCCAGCTCGCCTCTTCCAGCGTGAGGCCGGGGAAGAACAGATCGTGCGCGCGAACGAAGGGGGCGGGGTCCGTGGCCGACGCGACCACGCCCGAGAGATCCTCGAGCGAGGCGACGCCGGCGCGCGCGGCCGACACGGCGTCGAGCTTGCCGACGCGCGCGGCGACGCGCAGGCGCAGCGTCGACGCTTCGTCGATGATGGCCCGCAACAGCTCCGGCGTGATCTTCGTGTACACCATCACGAAATCCGCTCCGGCGACGGCGCGCTGATCCACCGCCTGTCGGGCTTCCTCGTCTCCCGACACCGCGGCGGCGCCGGTGAGCGTGGGGGCGAGCCCGTCGATCGCCGCCCCCGCCGTGTACACGCGCGGCCCGATGATGGATCCGAGATCGACGTCCTTCTTCAGCGTAAACCCTGAGTCTGCCGGCGAATGCACGTCGCGCACCGACGTGACGCCCCACGCGACATAGCGCGGCAACGCCCACCGCTCCACCATGGCGTCGGCGTCGATCAGTCCGGGAATGATCGTCTTGCCCAGCAGATCGATGCGGAGCGCGCCGCGCGGCACTTTGATTTCGTTCACCCGCGCCACCGCCTTGATCGCCCCATCCTTGATGAGGATCAGCGCGTCGGTCTTGGGCGCTCCGCCGGAGCCGTCGATCAGCGTCGCGCCTTCCAGGGCGATCATCCCTTTCCCCGGGGACGTGCACGCCGCGGCCAGCGCCAGCGCGCCGAGCTGCGCGGCGGTGCGCCAGCGACTCACGGCTTGGAATCCGCCGAGGTGTGATCGTGAAGGATCAGCCAGCGATTATCGCGCTTCTGCAGGATGAGGGTGAACGGTCCACTGCCGGTGAGGGAGTCGCCGCGGTGCAGCTCGAAGCGGGCCGTTGCGAACGCCAGGCTGATGGTCAGCGGCCGCACGCGCACCTCGGTGAACGACAGTGAATCGCGGAACTTCCCCGGAGCGAAATACGTCGCCTTGTAGTGGTCGTACAGCGGCTGCCAGCCGTACTGCACGTGGCCGCCGGTGACGTAGCTCGTGGTCGAATCCTTGGCGTAGTCGCTCATGAAGCCATCGAGGTCTCCCCGGTTCCAGTCGCTCGCCGAGCGGTTGAGCGCGGCGGTGATTTCCTGCTGGGGATTGCCGGTGGGGACCTTGGGTGCCGCGCAGGCAGCCGCGAGCACCACCACACCGCATACGCTGCGCACGTCGCACCTCTTCGTTGGCGGGCCGCCACAACGTACCTTGCCGGATGGCCGATGCAACCCCGTTCGCGGGAGCCATCGTCTACGGGCCCGTCCACTCCCGGCGGTTGGGGCACAGCCTGGGGGTCGATCTCCTGCCGCCGCGCTCGAAGCTGTGCGAGCTCGACTGCCCCTACTGCAATTGCGGATTCACCACCCCACGCGCACCGCGGGACCGCTGGCCCTCACCCGACGAGGTGGGCCAGGCGCTGCGGCGCGCGCTCGAGCGTGCGGCGACGGCGCCCGACTGGATCACCCTGTCGGGACGCGGCGAGCCCACGTTGCACCCGCGATTTGCCGTGGTCGTCGACCGCGTGCTGGCGGCGCGCGACGCCCTCGCTCCCGCGGTGCGGGTGGCTATCCTCTCCAACGGTCTCGCGGCTGCCGCGGCGTCCGTGCGTGACGCGTTGCGGCGGCTCGACGCGCGCATCATGAAGCTCGACCCCGGCCCGGCCGAACTGGTGGGCGGCGTGGCGTGGGACGCGGAGCGGGTCGCCCGGTCCTACCAGGCGCTCGCCCCCGTGACGGTGCAGGCGATGGTGGTTCGGGGACCGGGGTGGGACGGCTCGAGCGATGCGAGCCTCGCCGCGTGGCTGCCGCTCCTCATGCTGGCGCAACCGGGGGAGGTGCAGCTGACGACGTTGAGCCGACCGCCGGCGGATTCCCGGGTAGAAAACGTGCCGCGGGAGCGCCTCCAGCGGATGGCCACGGCCATCGCGGAAGCGCTCCCGCAAACGATCGTCCGAGTCGTCTAGCGACGCCGGCGCTTGGCCTTGCGTCCCGTCTTCTTCTTCGCCTTCGCGCGCTTCGCCTTCTTCTTCGGGGCCTTCTTTTTCTTGGCCTTCTTCGCCTTGGGCTTCGATGCCTTTTTCTTTTTCTTCGCCGGCGCCCGCTTCGGTTTGGGCGGCGACGTCCCCTCATCCATCGACGGAGTGTACAGCGGTGCCGGCACCGGCTCGGGCGCTGGCTCCGGCGGGAACATCGGCTCCATCATTCCTGGGCCGCCCATTCCCGTGAACTCTGTGATCGAGACCATCTATGTGTCCTCCGCTGGGTGTGTCCACATGGGGGCCTATAGCTTATCCGGCTAACTGCGCGACGCAAGTGAGCGGGAGGTGCCTCATGTCATCCGCGACGACGCGCGGAGCGCACTCCCCCCACTCTCCGTCCGAACGCCTATCGTGCGACCCCAATCAGGGTTACGGGCTCACGCTGAGGCATTACATTAGGCGGCAATGATCCTCACCAGACTGCTCGTCCTGGCAGCCGCCGCATCCCCGGTGGCGGCCCAGGCCGTGACCGAAGTCCAGGTGGCGCCGCCGTCGATCAGCATCAGAGTGGGCGAGAAGTATGGCTTGATCGCCACCGCCTACGACCGGGTCGGCAATGTGCTCCCCGCCGCCCGCATTCAGTGGGTTTCGAACAACACCGCCGTCGCCCGCGTCGACGGCACCGGGACGGTGACCGGCGTGACGGCGGGCGTTGCGATCGTGGAGGCCCGTGCGGGCCAGAAACGCGGGCAGGCGGCGGTCCAGGTGGCGGCCGCCGGGGCGCCACCCCCGAACGCCACGACGACCGCGGCCAACACCGGGGCTGATCCGTATGCGGGCCAGCCCCCCGGCACCGGAGCCGCCGCCGTCCTGCGCATCGATCCGCCATCGGTCTATCTGCTTCCTTCCGAGCACACCAGAGTCTCGCCACGGGCCCTGCGCGACGACGGCTCTCCCGCGGCGCCGGTCCAGGTCACGTGGAAGTCGCTGCGCGAGGACATCGCCAGCGTCGACGGCGGCGGAACAGTGGTGGCGCTGGCACCGGGACAGGGGACGATTCAGATGACGGGGCCCAACGGGCTCACCGCCACGGCACCCGTCGTGGTGCAACAGTCGGAATTCGCGATTCAAGAGGGCAATGCGCTCACCCTCGCCCCGGGAGAATCGGACACCCTGCACGTCGTCGTCCCGACGCAGGAGAGCCGGCTGATCAGTCCCATCGCCCTCACCTGGACGTCGAGCGACCAGAGCGTCGCCCAGGTGAGCCTCACTGGCGTCGTGCGGGCGACGGGATCCGGCAAGGCGACCCTCGGCGTCTCGGGGTTCCTGCAACAGAAGGGCGTCGAGGTGCTGGTCCACCGGGCGGTGGACTTGTTCGCCGTGCGGCCGTCGACCCGGGCGGATGTCGAAGTGCCGGTGACGTCGACGGTGCGCTTCGAGGCGAAGGCGCTCGCGGCTGACAGCACTCCCGTACCGGAAGCGCGCCTCGTCTGGAGCGTCGTCGACACCGGGATTGCGGGATTCGACCCCGCCACGGGGATCCTCACGGGCCGCAAGATCGGCCGTACCCAGCTGTTGCTGCGCGGCCCCGGTCCGACGCCGCTCAGGACCAGCTGGAACATCAGCGTGATTGCGGGCTCGCTCAAACTCGGCACCGTCCGGGTGGGGATCACCCAGGGCGCGCGCCTGGCCTTGAAGGCCAGCTTCATTGACGACACCGGAGCCGTGCTCGGCCCCGCGAGCGGGCTCACCTGGAGCGCCGATCCCGCAAGCGTCGCCGCCGTGTCGGAAGACGGCACCGTCTCCGGAACCGGTCCAGGGCACGCCCGCGTGACCGCGACCGCGCCAGGGGGGAAGGCGGCCACGGCGGACGTGTTCGTCGAGAGCGAGCTGCTCCTGGCAGGGACGCGCAACGGATCGCTCAAGTTGTACTGGGTGGACCGGGCGAACCTGAGCGTGCTGCGCCGCGCCGCGACCGATACGGCCCTCGCCACCGATCCGGCGATTTCCCCCGACGGCTCGCGCGTGGCGTACGTCTCCACCCGCGACGGCAACCCCGAGATCTACGTGATGGACGCCGACGGAACGAATCTGCAGCGCGTCACCAACGATCCGCAGGCCGACGGCCGGCCGGTGTTCACGCCCGATGGGGCGGGGCTGGTGTTCCAGTCGCAGCGCACCGTGAACGGCAAGCAGTTCCTCCAGATCTACAGTGTGGCGCTGGACGGCTCGGGGCTCAAGGCGCTCACGACCGATTCGCTGAATCAGACGCCCACCGTCTCTCCGGACGGGGGGACGATTGCGTTCGCCTCGACCCGCAACAAGAACGCGGACATCTGGTTGATGAGCCGGGACGGGAGCAACCAGCGCAACTTCACGAAGTCACCGCAGCAGACCGAAAGCGAGCCGCATTTCCTGCGCGACGGCTCGCTCGCCTACGTGGTGGAGCGGAAGGACCAGACCAACCGCACCGTGCGCCAGGTGATGAAGGTGAACCTCGCCACCGGCGCGGCGACGCCGCTCACCGGCACCGACTACATGGTCGCCGCGTTCGCGGTGGCCCCCGCGGGTGACTTGATTGCCCTCGTCGTGCCGTCCGATCCGTCCAACCGCAAGAACCCGCTGTATCGGATCTACCTGCAGCCGACGAGCGGCGGCACTCCCACATTGATCCCGGCGGGGCTGACCGAGCAAATGCAGTCGCCCGTATTCCTGCCGTAGTGAAAGCATTCGTCCTCCGGGCGACCGGAGGAGAGGGTCTGGAGCACACCGCCCTCGTCGATGTCCCCGCCGCTCCGGAACCGGGTCCGGGCGAGGTGCGGGTCGCCATCAAGGCCGCCGCGCTCAATCACCTCGATCTCTACGTCATCCGGGGACTCCCGGGCCTGCCGAAGTCGCTGCCCCACATCCTGGGGGGGGACGGCGCGGGTGTCGTGGAGTCGGTGGGCGCCGGGGTGACGGCGGTCCGGCCGGGGGATCGCGTCCTCATCAACCCCGGGATCTCCGACTACCGCTGCGAGTTCTGCCTGGCCGGTGAGCACAGCCTCTGTGTGCAGTACGGCATCCTGGGGGAGCACCACCCCGGCACGCTGGCGGAGCTCATCACGGTTCCGGCGCACAACGTCCTGCCGATTCCCGATATCACACCGCCCCTCACATGGCCTGAAGCGGCGGCATTTTCGCTCGTGACGCTCACCGCCTGGCGCATGGTGGTGACACGCGCGCAGGTGAAGCGGGGCGAGTGGGTGCTCGTGTGGGGGATCGGGGGCGGAGTGTCGCTCACGGCGCTGCGCATCGCGACGCGCCTGGGCGCGCGGGTGATCGCCACCTCGTCGAGTGACGCCAAGCTGGCCCGGGCCCGTGAGCTCGGTGCGGTGGTGACGGTGAATCACCGCACGCAGCAGGTCCCGCAGGTGGTGCGCGAAGCGACGGGGAAGCGCGGCGTGGACGTGGTGGTCGAGAATGTCGGAGAGACAACGTGGGGGGACTCGCTGCGCTGTCTCGCCAAGGGTGGGCGGATCGTGATCTGCGGCGGGACGACCGGGCCGAAGCTCGTGACCGACGTACGCCCATTGTTCTGGCACCAGTTCACGATCCTCGGCTCCACGATGGGGAATGCGGCGGAGTACCGCGAGGTGGTGCGGCGCCTGGGACAGGGCGAGCTGCGGCCGATCGTCGATGCGACGTTTCCGCTGGATCGCGCGCGCGCGGCGTTCGAGCGGCTGGAGCGGGGTGATCAGATCGGGAAAGTGACGGTCGAGATCGGGAGCTGAGATCAGCGGGATGGCGGTCGGCACGAACAAACGGCCTCAAGGGGGCCAACCAATTGTTCGCTTCGCTGAGCAGGACGGTCGTCCGTGCCGAGCCCGGTCATCGCGACGAAGAATGTGAGCGGTCACAGTCAACCAACTCTCAATTCGTCGCTTTGGTGGAATACCCGACGGTGCGAGCAGAAGGTCCGCGCGAACCGCTTGTCAGGTCACTACCTAGACGGGCAGCGACTTAGGGGTTTTGCTGTCAGCAATTCAACAACGTGGAGTCCGTGTCGTCCGGTCGATCGTGGGCTGAATGAACTGATCCAGCGCGAGCCACACGAGCTTTGAGAAAGGATAGAAAGCGAACGGCGATACGACTGCGAGCGCCGCACCCCCATAGAGCAGGAGATTCCAGGGCGGGTGCGGCCAGGTGGCGAGCAGGACGCACACGAGTGCCACCATGGGAAGCAGCTCGGCGATGATCAGATTGACGAGCAGCGAACCGAGGTAGTAGCCCTCTTCCGGTCGTTCGATCGGCTGGCCGCAGGAATGGCAGGAAGGTTTCGGCCGCAGCCAGGAGTCGAATACGCCGCGTGCTCCGCAGCGCGGACAGCGCAGCACGAGCGCGCGGCCCAGCGGCTTCAGAAGCGTTGGCACGACGCAAGATAACGCGTTGCATTTTGCAGCCTAAGTAATTACTTTTCATTCACTTACGCTGTTTGTGGTTCACCCACTCCAACGACTCCAGCTGACCGCCGATCGCTGTCAGCTGACGGTTCTCAATGACCTCACCGACCCGCGAACGCATCCTCCCCCGGCTCATTGAAGACGAGCTGAAGGAATCGTTCCTCGACTACTCGATGAGCGTCATCGTGCAGCGCGCGCTGCCCGATGTGCGCGACGGTTTGAAGCCGGTGCACCGGCGCATCCTCTACGCGATGAACGAGTTGGGTCTCCTGCCCGGCCGTCCCTACAAGAAGAGCGCGACCGTCGTCGGCGACGTGCTCGGCAAGTACCACCCGCACGGCGACATCGCGGTTTACGACTCGCTGGTGCGCATGGTGCAGGAGTTCTCGCTGCGCTACCCGCTGATCGACGGCCAGGGGAACTTCGGCTCCGTCGACGGCGATGCCGCCGCTGCGTACCGCTACACCGAAGCCCGGCTGTCGCGTATCGCGATGACGATGCTCGAGGACATCGACAAGAACACCGTCGACTTCGTCCCCAACTTCGACGACCGGCTGCAGGAGCCCACCGTCCTGCCGGCCCGCCTCCCCAACCTCATCGTCAACGGGTCCGCCGGCATCGCCGTCGGCATGGCGACCAACATCCCGCCGCACAACCTGGTGGAAGTGGTCGCAGCCCTCACGCATCTCGTCGATCATCCCGACGCCCAGGTGAAAGACCTCCGGAAATTCGTCAAAGGGCCGGACTTTCCGACGGGCGGCATCATCTACGGGCGTGACGGCATCAAGGAGTGCTACGAGAAGGGCAGGGGCCGCATGGTGGTGCGCGCCCGCGCCGTCATCGAGGAGCGGGAATCGACCGGGAAGCAGCAGATCGTCGTGGCCGAGCTGCCGTATCAGGTCAACAAGGCGAACCTGATCGCCAACATCGCGCAGCTCGTCAACGACAAGAAGCTCGAAGGGATCTCCGACATCCGCGACGAGTCCGACCGCGAGGGGATGCGGGTCGTGATCGAGCTGAAGCGCGAAGCGGTACCCGCCGTGGTGCTCAACCAGCTGTACAAGCATACGGCAATGCAGACGACATTCGGCGCCATCATGCTGGCGCTGGTGGACGGGGTGCCGCGCGAGCTGAACCTGAAGGAGATACTCGAGAACTTCATCGGCCACCGTCACACCGTCATCATCCGCCGCACCGAATTCGAGCTGAAGCGCGCCCAGGATCGCGAGCACATCCTCGAAGGGTTGAAGATCGCCGTCGACCACATCGACGAAGTGGTCCGGATCATCCGCAAGGCCAAGGACGTCCCCGCCGCCGACGCGGCGTTGCGCAAGCGGTTCAAGCTGTCCGAGCGGCAGTCGGCCGAAATCCTCAACATGCGGCTGGCGCGGCTCACCGCCCTCGAAATCACGAAGCTCGAGGAGGAGCTGAAGGAAGTCCGCAAGTTCATCAAGGAATGCAAGGACATCCTCGCGTCGAAGCCCCGGCGCATGAAGATCCTGAAGGAGGAGCTGGGCGAGCTGGCCCACGGCTTCGGCGACGAGCGGCGCACCGAGATCGTGGCCGATCAGGGTGAAATGACGATCGAAGACCTGATCGCCGAGGAGGACATGGTGATCACCGTGTCCCACGGCGGCTACATCAAGCGCCTCCCCGTCACCTCCTACCGCCGGCAGCGCCGCGGCGGCAAGGGCGTCACCGCCGCCCATACCAAGGAAGACGACTGGCTCGAGCACCTGTTCATCGCCTCGACCCACGATTACATGATGTTCTTTACGCAGAACGGGCAGTGTTACTGGCTCAAGGTGCACGAGATCCCCCAGGCGGCGCGCGCCGCCCGGGGCAAACCGGTCCTCAACTGCATCGCCATCAAGCCCGACGAGCGCGTGGCGGCGCTCGTGCCGGTGCGCGAATTCTCCGAAGACCAGTTCCTCTTCTTCATCACGCGCGAAGGGGTGGTCAAGAAGACGCGGCTCTCCGAGTTCGGCAATCCGCGCACCGTGGGGATCCGCGCGATCAACATCGAGAAGGGCGACGAGCTGATCGACGTGCAGGTCACCGACGGCAAGAACGACATCGTCCTCGCCACCCGCCACGGCATGAGCATCCGCTTCCACGAGCAGGACGTCCGCGACATGGGGCGGACGGCGACCGGCGTCTGGGGCATCGCGCTCGACAAGAAGGACAAGGTGATCGACCTGGTGATCATCCGGCGCGCCTCCACGCTGCTGACCGTCACGGAGAAGGGGATGGGCAAGCGGTCCGAGCTCGACGAATACCGCGTGCAGCACCGCGGCGGGCGCGGCATCATTACCCTCAAGCGCAGCGACAAGACCGGCGACGTGGTCGCCCTGAAGGAAGTGCTCCCCGACGACGAGTTGATGATGATCACCAAGAAGGGGATCGTGATTCGCGTGCCGGTCGAGGGAATCCGCATCTCGGGCCGCAACACCCAGGGTGTGAAGGTCATGAACCTCACCGCCGGCGATCTCGTCGTCGACGTGGCGCGCATCGTGAAGGAAGACGACGAAGCAGGCGAGGAGGAAGACGAGACGCCCGCCCCGAAGGCGGCGGCGCCGAAGGGCAAGGGCAAGAAGAAGAAATGACGGGCATCGCGGATTCCGACGTCGCCGACGCCGCACGCGCCCTCGACGGCGTCGCGGTGCGCACCCCGCTCGTCTGGGTGGAATCCCTCGCGGCGTGGCTCAAGCTCGAGAGCCGCCAGCCGATGGGGGCGTTCAAGATCCGCGGCGCCTACAACGCGATCCGCAAGCTCGCCCCCGAGATCCGTGCGCGCGGCGTCATCACGTTTTCCTCGGGGAATCACGGCCAGGCTGTGGCCTACGCAGCGCAGCGCTTCGGCGTCCGCGCCGTGGTCGTCATGCCGGAGACCGCGCCGAGCGTGAAGGTCGATGGCGTGAAGCGCTGGGGCGGCGAGGTGGTGATGGCCGGCCGCACCTCCGAGGACCGCCGCATCGCCGCGCTCGAGCTGGCCCGGCGCGAGCAGCTCGCGGTGATCCCGCCGTTCGATCACCCCGACATCATCGCGGGACAGGCGACGGTCGGGGTGGAGATCGCCGCGGACCTGCCGGACGTGGCGACGGTCGTCGTCCCCGTCGGCGGCGGCGGCCTGATTTCCGGCGTGGTGCGCGGCCTCGCCGCAGCCGGCAGCCGCGCCCGCGTCGTGGGGGTCGAGCCGGCGGGCGCGCCCAAACTCACGCGCTCCCTCGCGGCGGGGCACCCCATCACCCTCGAGCGCACGGCGAGCGTCGCCGACGGGCTGATCACCCTCACCGTCGGCGAATTGCCGTTCGCCGTGCTGCAGGCGGACGCCCCGCGGCTCGCTGGCGTAGTGACCGTAGACGACGACAGCATCCGCGCCGCGGTGCGTTTTCTCCACCGCGAGGCCGGTCTCACCGTCGAACCCTCCGGCGCGGCGACGACCGCGGCGCTCCGCTCGGGAGCGCTCGATCCGTTCCGCACGCCGCCGCTGGTCCTCGTGGTCAGCGGTGGGAATGTCGACCCCGCGTTGCTCGAGGAGGCGGCGCACTCGTGACGGAGGGACCGAGGGCCAAGATCCTGGTGGTGGACGACCACGAGCCGCTGGCGCAGGCGCTGTCCTCGATCCTCACGCGCAGCGGCTACCAGGTGGTCGTGAGCCCCACGGCCGAGAACCTGCTGGCGCTGATCGCCGCCGAAAAACCCCAGCTCATGCTGCTCGACATCATGATGCCGAAGGTCGACGGGCTGACCCTGCTCGAGCGTCTCAAGGAGGACGAGCGGTTCCGCGACCTCCCCGTCCTGATGATGTCGTCGATGGACCCCGAGGATGCCACAGTGCGCTCGCTCGGTCTCGGCGCCGCCGACTTCCTGCCCAAGCCGATCCGCCAGCGCGAGCTGCTGGCGCGGGTCGAGGCGCACCTGCGGCTGGGCCGGGCGGCCGCCGAGTCGCGCAAAGAGGCGTCGAACCGCGCGGCGATGGTCGAGATCCTCCACGAGATCACCGATTCGCTCAAGCCGGACGAGATCTACAACATCCTGGTGCGGCGCGTAGCCCGGGTGCTCAGCATCTCCAAGTGCTCGATCGTGCTCGCCAGGCCGGGCGACAAGACCGGCGTCGTGGTGGCGTCGTTCGAGAATCCGATGCTGCGCAACCTCGAAGTCGACCTGGCGCGCTATCCCGAGATCGAGCGCGCCATCGCCGGGAGCGCGCCGGTGCTCGTATCCGACGTCGCCACCGATCCGTTGTACGAGTCGGAGCGGCGCCGCTGGCAGGCGGAGCGCATCACCGTCTCGACGCGATCGGCGGTGGCGGTGCCGTTCTCGATGAAGGACCGGCAGGTCGGCGTGTTCTTCCTGCGCACCACCGACCAGGGCGACCCGCTGAAGCCCGCAGACGGGCGGTTTGCGGAATCGGTGATTCAGACGGCCGTGGCGGCGATCGAAAAGGCTTACGACTTCGAGTCGGCGATGGTCGACAAGCGCCGCTTCGAGCAGTTGGCGTCGACCGATGCCCTCACGGGCACGTTGAACCGGCGGGCGCTCGCCGAAGCGCTCGCCTCGGAGGTCGACCGGGCGCGCCGCTACAATCTGTACCTCAGCGTGCTGATCGCCGATCTCGACCGGTTCAAGCAGGTCAACGACGTCCGCGGGCACCTGGCGGGCGACGCGGTGTTGCGGCAAGTTGGTGAGCTGCTGCGCCATGAGGCACGGTCGGTCGATCTCATCGCGCGCTACGGCGGGGAGGAGTTCGTCGTAGTGATGCCGGAAACGACCATTCGGGGCGCGGCGGTGTTCGCCGAGCGTGTGCGTGGGAAGGTCCAGGCCCGGAACTTCGCCCCCAGCGGGGAGGAGCAACTCCACCTGACGGTGAGCATCGGGCTCGCCGGCTTTCCCGACGAGCGCGTCACCAGCGCCGATAGTTTCCTGGCGCTTGCCGACCAGGCCCTCTACCGTGCCAAGAACGAGGGCCGCAACCTGGTACGGGAATGAGCCAGCGCCGTTGCCCGAAGTGCAAGACCGTCTACCCCGACACCGCCCGGTTCTGTCCCAAGGACGGCTCGATGCTGGTGGACGTCCAGACCGCTCCGCCGACGCCAACCACTCCCCCGACGCCACCCGGCGGCTCCGCCACCTCGGTGCGCACGCCGCCGCTCAAGCCGGCGGCGTCACTCGATCGCGCGTCCACCCTCTCCAACCAGCTGCTCGACGCCCGGTACCAGGTCCAGAAGAAGCTGGGGGAAGGGGGCATGTCCTACGTCTACCTGGCCAAGGAGATCTCGAGCGGCCAGGAAGTGGCGATCAAAGTGCTCTCGCCGAAGCTGGCGAGCGACAAGAGCTCGGTTGAACGGCTGCGCCGCGAGGCTGGGCTGGCGATGCGGCTCGAACACCCCAACGTCTGCCGCATCCTGCGGCTCGGCGAATCGGAGGACGGGCTCATCTACCTGGTGATGCCGTTCCTCCACGGCGAGCTGCTGTCCGACCGCGAGGTGCGCGGCGGGCCGATGGATCTCGCAGTCGGGCTGTCGATCCTGCGGCAGGTCTGCGCCGGGCTGCATCACGCGCACGATCTGCAGATCGTGCACCGCGACCTGAAGCCCGAGAACATCATGCTCGTGCCCAACCCCGACGGCTCGGATCGCGCGGTAGTCATGGACTTCGGGCTGGCGAAGGAGCGCCGCGCCGATCCTTCGATCGCCAAGCTCACGGCCACCGGCATCATCCTCGGCACGCCCGAGTTCATGAGTCCCGAGCAGATACGCGGCAAGCCGCTCGATGCGCGTTCCGACGTCTATGCGCTCGGCATCGTCGCATTCGAAATGTTCACCGGCAAGCTGCCGTTCCAGGGTCGCAATGCGCAGGAGATGATGATCGCGCGGTTGCGGGGCAGCCCGGTACCGCTGCGGACCTATCGGCCGGATCTCCCGGCGGGACTCGAGAAGGCGATCGCGCGCTCGCTCGAAACCAGCCCCGACGGCCGCTACGGCACGACGCTCGAATTCGCCGATGCGCTCTCGGAGAGCGACGGCTCCGGCGGTGGGGGCGGCAGCACGGGCGGCGGCGGCCTCTTCGGGAAGCTCAAGGAAAAGCTCAAGTGATGTGGGCGCTGGTCCTGGCGCTCCAGGCGCCGCCCGCGCTCGCCGCGCCGGACAGCGGAGCGGTGACGGCCATCCGCGCCGGCGCGGTGATCGATGGCACGGGGGCAGCCCCCCTCAAGAACGCCGTCATTGTGATTCGGGGCGAGCGCATTACCGCTGTCGGCACCAACCTGACGATCCCGGCCGGCGCCACGGTGATCGATCTCTCCGGCCTCACCGTCCTCCCCGGCTTCATCGACGCCCACGTTCACCTTGTCGCTCGCACACTCGGGGACGGCGACTGGCAGCACGCGGGCCTCACCATGATGCCCGCGGAGTTGGCCCTGCTCGGCGCAGCGCACGCCCAGCAGACGCTCGAGGCCGGGTTCACTACGGTGCGGGACGTGGGCAGTGGGCACTACGGCGACATCGCGCTGCGCAACGCGATCAACGCCGGCTGGGTCCCCGGGCCGCGCATCGTCGCGGCGGGCATCCTCTTCGGGATCACCGGCGGCCACTGCGACGAGACCGATGGTCTCGCGCCCGGTGTCCTGGGACAGGAGGCGGGGATCGAGGAAGGCGTTGCCGATGGGGTCGACGCCGCCCGTGCCGCCGTGCGCACCATGGTGAAGCACGGCGCCGACGTCATCAAGATCTGCGCGACCGGCGGCGTACTGTCGCTCACCGATTCGGTCGGCGCGCAGCAGTACTCCGAGGAGGAGATGCGCGCCATCGTCGAGACCGCGCGCGGCCTGTCGCGCCGTGTGGCCGCCCACGCCCACGGCACCGCAGGGATCGAGGCCGCGGTGCGCGCCGGCGTCACCTCGATCGAGCACGGCACGCTGCTCGACAGCGAGGCCGTCGCGCTCATGGTGCAGCACGGCACCTGGCTCGTTCCCACCCTCATGGCCGGCGACCAGGCGATGCAGCTGGTCAACGCCGGACGGCTCCCCGCGCCGATCGCGGCGAAGGCCCGGGCGATCGTGCCACGGGTGCAGACGTCATTCCGGCTGGCCCTGCGCGCCGGCGTGAAGATCGCCCTCGGCACCGATGCCGGAGTGTACCAGCACGGCAAGAACGCCCACGAGTTCACGCTGATGGTGCGCTACGGGATGACGCCGATGCAGTCGATCCAGGCCGGGACCCTCTCGGCGGCGACGCTGCTCGGCCGGGAGTCCGACGTCGGGAGTCTCGCTGTGGGCAAGTACGCCGACATCGTCGCGGTGAAGGGCGACCCCCTTCAGGACATCAGCACCCTCGAGCACGTCGACTTCGTGATGAAGGGGGGCGCCGTGTTCAAGCGCGACGGCCAAATCGTCGGACGGAGCGACGCCGGCGTGCCGTGAAGCGCTTTCCCGCCTTCGATCCACCCGAATACGTCAACTGGCAACCCGACCCGGCGCTGGTCCGCGCGTTTCGGGATACGCTCGAGCGGGACCCCGAGCGCCGGAACCTCGTTGCCACCCTGAAGCAGGAAGACCACCGTGCGCTGTACGCGGGCCTGCTGCGCACGCGGCTCCACGACATCACGCTGAAGCGCTGGGTGCGGACCGGAGTGCTCTCCAAGGCATGGCTCGGCACGGGAGAGGAAGCGACGACGGTCGGTCCGGTCCACGCCCTCGATCGCGCGAGCGACGTCGTGGCGCCGATGATCCGCAATGCCGGTGCCGTGATCGAGATGGGGATGTCGATCGCCGACGCGCTGCGGGCCTATCTCGCCACCGACGACTCGCCTTCGCGGGGCCGCGACCTGCACGTCGGCAATCTGCGCCAGGGGGTGCTGCAGCCGATCTCTCACGTCGGTGACATGGTGCCGGTGATTGCCGGCATCGCGCTCACGTTCAAGATGAAAGGTGAGCCCCGTGTGGCCCTCACGTGGGTGGGAGACGGCTCGACCAAGAGCGCGGCGGCGCACGAAGGAACCAACTTCGCGGCGGTGCAGCGCCTCCCGGCGATCCTGATCGTGCAGAACAACCTGGTGGCGTTGGGGACGCGACTCGAGCAGCATCACCTTCCCGGAACGTTCGACGACTGGGCGGCATCGTACGGCGTGTGGGGCCTCACATTCGACGGCAACAACGTGCTCGATGCCTGGGCGGCAACCAGACTCGCGGCCGATCGCTGCCGGGCAGGGCAGGGGCCCGCACTCCTCGTTGCCGAAACATTCCGCATGGGCGGGCACGCGACGCACGACGAGCGTGAGGCGCGTGAGACGTTCCCGGCGCAGCTGTTCAGTGACTGGGGGAAGCGCGACCCGATCGGGCTGTACGAGGAGTATCTCAAGGAAGCAGGGTGGTCCGCGAGCGAGCTCGAGAACGTGGAAGCACAAGTGATGGAAGAGATCGAGCGGGCGGAGCGAGACGCGTTCGCCAGCCGCGAGAAAATGCCCGCTGGGGAGACAGCGCTGGTTGGGATCTATGCGAATGGGCGGTAGGGGGGCGAGGGTGGTAGCGGTTGTGGCGGCGCTGGCGTGCCTCGGCACCACCCGGGCGGCGGCACAGACGCAGCCGGTCGACGTGACGGGCTACACATTCTCGATTCGGATTCCCGACAGCGGGAACGTCATCTCCGCAGTCGCGCAGGTCGCCTATCGTGGCGACTCCGCCGCTGGGCTTCGGCTCAACCTCGCTGGACTGAGCGTCGATTCCGTGCGCGTGGCGCAGCGTGCGGTCCCGTTCACCTATGACGGTCAGATCATCCATGTCGCGGCGCCACCGCCCAGCGGCACTGTCGAAGTGTTCTATCATGGTGCGCCGCGCGACGGGTTGATCATCCAGACCAATGCCCGCGGCCGGCGCTCGGCGTTCGGCGACAATTGGCCTGAACGGGCACGCGCCTGGCTGCCGACGGTCGATGCCCCGAGGGACAAAGCCACCGCGCGCTTCAGTGTGACCGCGCCGGGCAACTGGCGGGTGGTCGCGAATGGCAGATTGGAAGGATGCCAGCCCGCCTGTACGTGGAGTGAGTCGCGTCCCATTCCCACGTATACCATGGTCCTCGGCGCCGGTGAGTTCTCCGTTTCGAGCCATCGCTCCCTCGTCCACGGCAGCGACACGATCCCGATCACCGTCTGGACCTACCCCGAGGACTCGGCCTTCGCCGACTCGGGCCCTTTCCGGCTGGCCACCGAGATCGTCGAGACGATGGAGCGCCTCGTCGGGCCGTTCCCCTACGAGAAGCTGGCACACGTCGAGTCGTCGACGCGCTACGGCGGCATGGAAAACTCGAGCGCCATCTTCTACGCCGAAAAGCCGTACGTCGAGCGTACCATGCGCGAGGGTGTGGTCCGGCACGAGACGTCGCACCAGTGGTTCGGGGACGCGGTGACCGAACGCGACTGGCCGCACCTCTGGCTCTCCGAGGGGTTCGCCAGCTACTTCGATCTGGTGATCGGGGCAGCGCTCCACGGAGACTCGGTGCTCACGGCCGGCCTGGCACGCGATGCTCGCGCCTACTTTACGTCGAAGGTGGTGGATCGGCCGCTCGTCGACACCGCCGAGCACGATCCCAACAAACTCCTGAACGAGAACAGCTACCAAAAGGGCGCCTGGGTGCTGCATATGTTGCGGGGGGCGATCGGGGACTCGGCGTTTTTCCGCGGGATCCGCGAGTATTACCGGGTGTATCGTGACTCCACCGTCCTGTCGAGTGATTTTCAGCACGTGATGGAGCGCGCCACCGGACGCAGCCTCGATTCGTTCTTCCAGCAATGGCTCTGGCAGCCAGGGTACCCCCGACTCGGCGTCCGGTGGCGTTACGAGGTGCAGGATCGCCGGGTGCGGCTCGAAATCATTCAGACGCAGCCCGAGGCCTGGGGGGTGTTTCGGATCCCCGGTCTCGTGGTCGAAGCGGTGTCGGCCACGGGTGCGACGACGCGGCGCGTATACGCGCTCGATGGACGCACGACGGTCGGCTACCTCGAGCTCGACGCCGCGCCGAGCGCCATCCACATTGACCCCGACGGCCGTCTGCTCGTGCAGTCTACTGTGACGCCTTGAGGAGAATCCACATGACGAAACGTCTTGCCTGCGCGATGACGCTCGCGATCGCCTGCAGCGCCCGTCCGTCCGTTTCCGGGCAGACGCCGCCTGAGGGCATGGTGGCGCAACAGGTGGCAGGCCACACACTGTTCCTGCGCCCCGGATTCAAGATCAACGTGTTCGCGAATGCGGACGGGGTCCGCAATCTCGTGCTCGGCCCAGGCGGGGTGGTGTACGCCGCGCTGCAGGGCCCGGGGCGCGTGATCCGGATTGCGCACACCGATGGCGACACCGTCGCCGGTGCGATCACGGACGCCGCCACCGGCCTGAACGGACCCTTCGGCATCGCGTTTCGCGGCGATACGATGTACGTCGGTGAAATGACCAAAGTGACGCGGTTCGCGCCGGGGAGCGCGACCGGTCAGACCGTCGTCACCGGACTGCCTTCGGGCGGCCACAGCACCCGCACGGTCGTGTTCGGGCCCGACGGCTTCATGTACGTCGCCGTGGGATCGTCGTGCAACATCTGCGACGAGTCCGATCAGCGGCGCGCGGCGGTCACGCGCTTCAACGCCGACGGTTCGGGAGAACACCGTTTCGCGACGGGGCTGCGCAACTCGGTGGGGCTCGCCTTCAACCCGACGACCGGCGAGTTGTGGGCGACGAACAACGACCGCGACAATATCGGGGGTTCGAACACTTCGATGACGGACGACCTGCCGCCCGAGCATCTGAACATCCTCAAAGACGGCAAGTTCTATGGCTGGCCCAAGTGTTACCTGCCGGGAAAGCCGAACCCCGAGTATGCGGGCGCCGATTGCTCCACCGTCGAGCCACCAGCGATCACCTTCCAGGCACACTCGGCCCCACTCGGCATCACGTTCTATACCGGATCGGCATTCCCCGGCTACACGGGCGACGCGTTTCTCACCTATCACGGCTCGTGGAACCGCAAGGTCCCGACGGGTCCGAAGGTCGTGCCCGTAAAGGTGCAGAACGGCAAACCCGTATCGATCGAAGACTTCGTCACCGGGTGGCAGCTTTCGGACGGCTCGCGCTGGGGGCGGCCGGTAGCGGTGCTGGCCCTCCCCGACGGCTCGGTTCTGATCTCGGACGACCAGGGGGGGAAGATCTGGCGGGTGAGTTATGGCAAGTAAGGCGGATGGGCGGCCGAGCGGACGGGCGGTCGGTACCCTCGGCGGATTGGCAGTTCTGGTGGCTGCCGCGGTGGGTCTTTCGTCCGCCCGACCGTCTGACCGCCCGTCCGCCGACATCCACTCCGAGTACGTAAAGTACCCCAGCGGCAAGGACACCCTCACCGCCTATC
>DASSIL010000112.1:0-5772 GCA_035691925.1 Gemmatimonadales bacterium | reverse complement strand
GAGTGAGCCGCGCGGCGTTCCGATGACGGGAGTCCCGCTCGCCAGGGCCTCGAGGACATTTACCGGGCAGGGGTCGTCCCACGCCACCGGCATCCAGAGGCACCGGGCTTCGGCGAGCAGGTCGCGTTTGCGATCGCCACTCACTTCGCCCACGAAGCGCACGTAGCGGGAGAGCGAGGGACGCCATCCGCCGGCCAGCACGAGTTTGATCTTGCACCGCCGGGCGATGGCCGCCGCCGTCCGCCATCCCTTCACGCCGTGCAGGCGCGCCATGAAGAGGTCGAAGTCGCCCTTGCTCGGTTCGTAGCGGTATTCATCGAGCCGCACGCCGTTGTGCACGAAGCTGCGCGTCCCGTGGCGCTGCGCGTGGTTTTCGCTGACGCAGATGGCCCGGGCGTCCGCCGTTCGCCCGGGGCCCATGTTGCCGTGCAGCGTGTGCACATACGGGATCGCCGGGGAAAGCCGTGGGGGCCCGTGGAAATGCAGGATGTCGAAGGGCTCGGGGACTGCGCGGCGAACGTCGAAGTCCGCGGAATAGAGAACGCTCGGGTCGAGCGAGCGGCAGCGCAGACCAGGGAGCGCCGTCCCCGGCGCGGCGACGACGGTGACATCGTGGCCCAGCTCGGCCAACCCGTATGCGAGCCACACCACGATCCGCTGTGCGCCGCCGTACCCGGCCACCGGCAGCCGAGAGTGGTGCAGCTGGACGATCCGCATGGCTGATGCCGCTACGACTCTATCGCGGGGGGGCAGGCTGGCAGTGTACCGCTGGTGAGCAGCGACTCGTAGACGAGGAGGTAGCGACGGGCCATCGCGGTATGCGAGAAGAGCCGCTCGGCGCGGGCGCGGCAGCATTCGGGATCGCGCGTGTGGATCTGCTGCGACGCCTCCACCAGCTCCTCCAGGGTGTCGCCCAGGGCGCCCACGTCGGGGGTGATGATCTCGGGGAGCGCGCCGCGCCGTGTTCCGATCACCGGGGTCCCCGAGAAGAGTGCTTCGATCGACGCGAGGCCGAACGGCTCGTCCCACAGCGCCGGGGTCCAGAGGCAGCGCGCCCGGGCGAGCAGGACGGCCTTTTGTTTGTCGTCCACCTCTCCGACGTACTTGATCTCGTTCGAGAAACTGGGCCGCCACCCTCCGGCGAGAATCAGGCGGCGGCCGGTGCGTTTCGCCGCCTCGATGGCCCAGTGGTAGCCCTTGGCACTGTGCAGCCGCCCCAGAAACAGGCTCCAGGCCTCCTTGCGGCGGCGGAAGGTGAATTCCGTCGAGACCAGCCCGTTATGCACGAACGACGTGCCGCCATGGCGTGCAGCGTGATCGCGTGACAGAAACACGGTGTTGGGAGGGAGCGGTTTCCCGGCTTTTCCATTGCCGTGCAGCGTCTGGACGAGGGGGAGCGGAAGCGGCCAGGTCGAAATCGGGTAATGTGCATGGGCGATGTCGGCGTCGCGCGGCACGAATCCCGCCACCTTGTTGCCCGCGTGGTCGCGCGGCGCCACTTCCAGGACCGGGGCGGTGGGGAGCTTCGACCCCGGCGTCGCGATCACCGTCACCCGATGCCCCAGTTCCACCAGACCGCGCACCAACGCGACGACGACGCGCTGTGGTCCGCCGTACCCCTTCACCGGCAGGCGGTGGTGCGAGATCACGGCGATGTGCATCGCCGCCAATGTACCACTAGCTTCGCTCCATGCGCGAGGCCCCGCGGACGATCCTGCAGCTGACGTTTCAGGGCGACGGCGCCGGTTCCACGCAGTCCATTCTCAGTCTCTCGGAGCAGCTCGCGCGGCGCGGCCACCGCGTGCTCGTCGGCTGCCGGCCCGAGTCGCTGCTGTTCGGATTGGCGCGCGGCACGGGGCTCGAGGCGGTGGCGCTGAACTTCAGCCGCCTCGGCCGGCTCGCGCGCGCGCTGGGGCCGCTCATCGCCGACCGTCGCGTCGACATCGTCAACACGCACGCGACGCGCGATCGCCGTGTGCTCACCTGGCTGCGCCTGCGCGGCACGCTCCCGGCGGCGCTCGTCGTCACCCGTCGCACCATGCCGCTCACTTCGCCTTTCGAGCTGCGCCTCGTCGGTGCCGCCGCCGACCGTACGATCGCAGTGAGCGGCGCCGTCGCCCAGGCGCTGGTGCGGCGCTGGCATCCCGTCGCGCGGCTGCGCGTCGTGCCCAACGGGATCGACCTGGCGCGCGTGGACGCGCCCGTGCTCCCCGCCGAGCTGGCGGCGGCACGCGCGGCGCTCGGCGACACCGGCGGACGCCGCGTCGTAGCGATCGTGTCGCGTCGCAAGGATCAGCACGTCCTGCTCGCCGGGATGGCCGGTGTCGAGCAGCCCACGCTCGTCGCCTGCGTCGGCGTGGAGCCCGACGCCGAGCTCCGGGCGCGAGCCGCCGACCTGCCGTCGCGGCATCGCGCCGTGTTCATCCCGTTCGTGCCGCGGCCGCTGGCGTTCTATCGGCTCGCCGACGTCGCCGCGCTCCCGTCGCGCATCGAAGGGTTGTCGCAGACGCTGCTCGAAGCGATGGCGCTGGGGCTCCCCGTCGTCGCCTCGGACGCCGGCGGGAACCGCGATCTCGTCACCGATGGCGTCACCGGCCGGCTCGTGGCGCCGCTCGATCCCGGGGCCTGGGCGGACGCCCTCTCCGTGCTGCTCGGCCCCCCGGCGCTGGCGCAACGGCTGGCGCACGCCGGCCGCGCGCTGGTGCGGCGGGAATTCACGGTGCAGCGGACCGCCGAGCGCACCGAGGCCATCTATCGCGAAGCACTCCTGCGACGTGCCCAATTGCTCGGGCGGGACGCCCCGATGTAGAGTTCTACAGACATGCCGGGGCCGATCACCGTCGTCATCCCCACGCTCAACGAGGCGGAGCAAATCGCCGCGTGCGTGGGCCACCTTCAGTGGGCCGACGAAGTACTCGTGGCCGATGGCGGATCCTCCGATGGGACGGCCGAGCTGGCGCGGAAGGCCGGGGCGACGGTGCTCGACGTGCCGGGCGTTACTATCGCGGCGCAGCGCAACGCGGCCATCGGCCGTGCCCGCAATCGCTGGGTGTTCGCCCTCGACGCAGATGAACGGATCGGACCGGAGCTTGTCCTGGAGCTGACGCGACTCGCGGGGGACGGAGGCAACGGCGCGCGACATGAGGCCTACGCGGTGCGACGCAACAACGTCTATCTCGGCCGCCTGATGCGGCACGCGGGGTGGGGTGATGCCTGGGCGGTGCGGTTCTTCCAGCGAAACCGGCGCTTCATCGAGAAGCGCGTGCACGAGGGACTCGAGCCCGTGGCCGATGTCGGACGCCTCACCTTCCCGCTGGCGCACACCCCGTACAAAGACCTCTCCCACCACATTCGCAAGCTGGTGCAATACGCCGAGTGGGGCGCCGCCGACCTCAGGGACAGCGGTCGCCGGGCGCACGTCACCGATCTCGTGGTGCGTCCGGGGTGGCAGTTCTTTCGCACCTACGTGCTGCAGCTGGGCCTGCTCGAAGGATGGCGCGGCCTCGTCCTCTGCGGACTTGCCGGGACCAGCGTGTTCCTGAAGTACGCCCGCCTCTGGGACCTGGAGCGCCACGCGTGATGGCGAAGACCTTTCTCCTGACCGACGAATTTCCTCCGATCGTGACCGGCATTTCCCGGCTCATGGGAGAGATCGCCCGCCGCTATCCACCGGGCGAGCTGCTCGTGTCGACGGGCCAGCACCGCGACTCGCTGGAAATCGACAATCGGTTCAGCGGAACGACGATCGACCGGCTGCCGATTCCGACCCGCTCGCTGCACGGCTTCGCCGGATTGATGTTCTGGTCGCGCCGCGTCGTCAGTCTCGCGCGCACCCATAAGCCGCGCTTCGCCTGGGCCGATTCGGTCCGGCCGGGCGCCTACCCCGCGAAATGGGCGCACGAGCGGGTCGGGATGCAGTACGGGGTGCTGGTGCACGGCGGTGACCTCCTCGCCGAGTTGCACGCGATTCACCACAAGCCGTTCGCCCGCAAGTCGGCGAAGGCGCTGCTGAAATCGGCTGCGGCGGTCGTCGCCAATAGCCACTGGACCAAGGAGCAGGCGCAGAAGGTGCTGCGCGAGCTGGGGCTCGATCCCCAGGCGGAGCGCGTCAAGGTCGTGCCGCTCGGCACCGACCCCGAGCTGTTCCGTCCCGACATCGATCCACGCGACGTGCGCACGCGCTATCGCCTCAACGGCGGCCGCTGGGCGCTGACGGTGGCGCGGCTCGAGTCGTACAAGGGCGTCGACGTCGCCCTCGAGGCGGTCGCGCAGGTGCGCCGCGGCGGGATCGATCTCCACTACGCCGTCGTCGGCACCGGCAAGAGACGGGATGAGCTGAAGAAGAAGGCTCAGGACCTCGGGATCTCCGATGCCGTGCGCTTCGTCGGCTCGGTCCCCGACGCCGATCTGCCGGCGCTCTACAACGCCGCCGAGGTCTATCTCGGCGTCACGCGCCACGGCGAGGGCGACCGGATCGAAGGCTTCGGCGTGGCGCTCGCCGAGGCCGCGGCTTCGGGGATCCCGGTGATCGCTGGAAACTCGGGCGGGCTCGCGGAGGCGGTGCAGGACGGGGAGACCGGTCTCGTGGTCGATCCCGACGCTCCCGCGGCGGTGGGGCAGGCGCTGGAGCGCGTGCTCGGGGATCAGCTGTTCGCGCGCCGGCTGGGCGTGGCCGGGCGCAAGGCCGTCGAGACGTTCTACAACTGGGACCGCGTCATCCGGGACTTGAGGGAAATCGAAGCGCAGGTCGCCTGACCACCCTCCTGCTGTCGTTCAACTTCCCGCCCCACGGCGGCGGCATCGCACGCATGATGGGAGAGCTGGCGCTGCGCTACCCCGCGCGAACGCTCGTCGTTTCGACGGGCGCGTACGCCGCCAGCGCGGAGAGCGACCGGCAGTTTCCCCAAATCATCGATCGCGCCAGCATTCGCGCGACGCGGCTGCGCACGATCAACGGCCTCGCGCTGTGGACGGCCCGTGCGTCGCGACTCGAGCGGCGCCATCACTTCGGCTTCGCCTGGTGCGGCGAGCTGAAGCCCGCGGGGTACCCCGCGTGGTGGCTCGCCCAGCGGCACGGCGTCCCCTATGGCGTCGTGGTGCACGGGACGGAGCTGCTGCTGCTCGACCACAAGATCGGCAAGAGCCGCTTCAAGCGCTGGACGGCATCGGGTCTCGTCGCCGGTGCGACGGTCCTGGTCGCGAACAGCACATGGACAGCGTCGCTGGCGCGGCGCGTCTACGAGCGACTCGACCGGTCCGATCTCGCGGCGCGGGTGCAAGTCGTGCCGCTGGGCACAGAGCCCACGCAATTCCGGCCGGGGATCGATGCGCGGGAGGTCCGGGAGCGCTATGGGCTCGTCGGGGGACCGTGGCTCCTGACCGTGGCGCGGCTCGAATGGCACAAGGGGATCGACACCGTGATCCGCGCCTTGCCGGCGATCCGGGCGCTGCACCCCGGCGTGCGCTACGCCGTCGCCGGTGTGGGCCCGCGCGGCGACGAGCTGGCGCGCATCGCGGGACAAGCGGGGGTGCATCACGCGGTGCAGTTCCTCGGCTTCGTGCCGGAGGGAGACCTGCCGGCGCTCTACAACGCCGCCGATCTGTACCTCGGCGTGTCGCGTTATCACGAGTTGCTGGTGGAAGGATTCGGGATTTCTCTCGTCGAGGCGCAGGCGTCCGGCGTCGCGGTGGTCGGGGGCCGCTCGGGGGGTGTGGCCGACGCGGTGCGCGACGGCGAGACGGGTGTGCTCGTCGACCCCGAGTCTGCCGCAG
>DASSIL010000111.1:0-8324 GCA_035691925.1 Gemmatimonadales bacterium | reverse complement strand
GAGGGGAGACCGCGCCGCAACGGGGCGAGTTGTTCCTGATTGTAGTCGGTCTGGATTCGCTCGGCGGTTACGTCGAAGGCATCGCCTGATTGGACGCGCACGTCCTTCGCGGCGGGGGTGTGGCCGATCGTCGCTTCGCCGATCAACTGGAGCCGGCCCGACGAGTCCGCCTGATAGAGCTGCATCGTGCCGCCGGGCAGCGGGCGGTCGCCGAATGGCGTGCCTTTCGCTCGCTTGAACGTATACCAGTCCTGGACCGGCACCTGGTTCTGTTCGCCCTGCTGTTGCCCGAACCATCCGCGCCACGGCAGCACACCGGGCACCACGAACTCCTGCGTCACGGCCGTCGATGTCCGCGGAAAGAGGGCTGTGGTTACGGGGACACCGGGCTCGAGGGCGAGTCGAGCAGGAAGCGAATACACGTGGGTCTCGCCAACCGCTTCCTCTGCGGGCGAAGCGGCGGCGGTGACCACAATGCCCTGCACGGCATAGCCTCTTGTCTTCGCGATTTCATCCCGTGCTTCCGGCTCACGGACGCGGTTGATCGTCCCCGCCACGAGCTGAATGTCGGCCGAGTCGGACCGAAGCGATTGCGAGGTCACAGTCGCTGCCCCGCCGACCGAGGCCTGGCCGCTGCCGATGATTGCCTGATACGTCGCTTCCCACGTAACGCCCTGGGCGATATAGGCGAGCTGCGTATTGGGCCGGTTGCGCGTCGCGTCGAGCGCCAGCGTCGCCTCAGGAGTCGTGCGTACCAGGTCGCTCGGGAAGAGGGGTAGCCCCGGAGGCGCGAGGAGCAGCCGGCCATCGGCGAGCCGGTACTGCGGGGGGTCCACCCGCACGACCGTCGCTTTGATCGTATCCCGGCGCCCCACGCCCTCGGACACGAACGAGATCGTCTGACCGATGGCGCGGCGCAACGCATCGCCTGCCGAGCTGGGATAGCGCACCGTCGCTCCGGCCACCGTGACCGCCGTGTCCAGTGAGAACAGCGTCGCCGGATCGAGATCATCGAACTGCACCGTGACGGCGTTGCGTCCCTTCTGCAGCACCTGCGGCAGCGTGCGCCGTACCACCACGCGCCCGTCACTGTAAATGGAGAGCGAGGTCTGTCCCGACAGGATCGCGGGAACCGCAGCCAACCCGATCACCGTAACAGCCGACAGCCGATAGCCGATAGCCGATAGCGTCTTTCTCATTTCATCCACTCCAGGGCCACGCGTCTCGCGATCAGAGACGTCAACATGTACCAGACCAACACAGTGACGACCGCCACCAGCCGCGACGTCCGGTCGTGCGGCAGCGACAACGTCATATACAGCGCTAGCGGCAGCGTCGTGCCGACCGCCACCCACTGGCTGATCTTGCGGGCGCGGCGCACCAGCTTCGCCCAGCACTCGGAGCAGATCCCGCCCACGGCGAGCCCCGGCACCATGTCGCCGCACTTGGCGCAGGCGTGACTAGGCCCGAGCGGCCACGGCGCGAGCGAATTCGGCTGTAGAAGCACGTCCCCCCAGATCCCGCGTGCGCACGTTGTCGGAAACGATCGTGGTCTCGACCGCCCGCCGCAACCGCCGTCCCGCGTCGAGCTCCCCCACGTGATCCAGCATCATCGCCGCGGCCAGCATCTGGGCGGTCGGGTTGGCGATCCCCTGACCCGCGATGTCCGGAGCAGAGCCGTGCACCGCCTCGAAGATCGCCGCCTTCGAGCCGATGTTGGCCCCGGGCGCGAGCCCCAGTCCGCCGATCAGCCCCGCGGCCAGATCGGAGAGGATATCGCCGAACAGGTTCGTCGTCACGATCACGTCGAACTGCCCCGGGTTGATCACCAGCTGCATCGCCGTGTTGTCGACGATCTTGTCCTCGCAGAGAATCGCTCCCTCGAACTCCTTGGCCACCTGCCGTCCGGTCTCCAGGAACAGCGCCGAGGTCGCCTTCAGGATGTTCGCCTTGTGGACGATCGTCACCTTCTTGCGGCCATGGGCCTTCGCGTACTCGAAGGCGTAGCGGCAGATGCGCCGCGCCCCGTCGCGGGTCATCACCGACGTCGCTTGCGCGACGGCCTTGGGGTCGTCGCCCACGCGGAAGGTATGGTCGAGCCCGACGTAGAGCCCCTCGGTGTTCTCGCGCACGATCACGAGGTCGACCCCCTCGTAGCGGCCGCCGGGGATCATCGTCTTCGTGGGGCGGACATTGGCGTAGAGGTCGAACTCCTGGCGCAGCGCGACGTTTACCGAGCGGTAGCCGCCGCCGACCGGGGTCGTGAGCGGGCCCTTGAGAGCGAGCTTGGTGCGGCGGATCGAATCGAGGGTGGCGTTGGGGAGCGGGGTACCGGCGGTGTCGACGGCGCTCATCCCGCCGTATTCCTCGTCCCAATCGAACTCGACGCCCAGTGCATCGAGGACCGCGAGCGTCGCCGCCGTGATTTCGGGACCGATGCCGTCGCCCGCGATGAGCGTGGCCTCGCGGCGGCTCACGGCAATCCGGGGGTCAGCGCCTTCACCGCCCGCGTGAGGGCGGTCCAGGGATCGGGGCCGGCGCCGCGCGCCACCGTGCGCCAGTTGACGCGGCCGAGCCTCGCGTCGACGATCACGACCGTCAGCTCGGCGGTACCGGTGCCGGCGGGGGTCCCGGGCAGCGTATCGCGACGAAAGACGAGCTGTGCCGGAGCGAGGGCGTAGCGCGCGTCGGCGATCGCCACCAGCGCCCGCAGCTCGCTGCGCAGCGGGTCGGGCACGAAATCGCCGACCCGGGCGCCGCGCAGGATCGCACTCCCCATCTGGTCGGGGTTCGCCGCAAAGGTCGGCGAGCGGCGCGCCTGTCGCCGCAGCTCCTCGGGGAGCACCCACGTCACTTCCGGAGCGCGCGCGGGCAGGAGCGCGCCGACCACGCTGTCGGCGGACGTGAGCGCCGCGCGCTGGTTGGCGAACTGCGGCCAGCGGAGCGTCTCATCGGCGCCGATCAGGGTCAGCGGCAGCACGGGGATTTTGACGCTGGCGAGCGCGGTGAGCGGCAGTGGGCGCGTGGGTTCGGGTGTGGGCGTCTGGCCGGCCTTCTTCCCCCCGCACGCCAGAGCGAGCACAGCCACGACCGCCAAGCGACCACCGACGATGCCTTTTAAGCGTTTGTATCTCAAGGGATTAGTCACGAGGGCAATATAGTCAGGAAGCCAGCGTCAAGCCGCCATCCACCACGATTGTCTGGCCGGTGATGTGCCGCGCCGCCTCGCTGCAGAGGAACGACACGACGCGAGCGATGTCCTCCGGCTCCGCCACCCGGCCGAGCAGCGACTCGTGCTCGGCGCGCTCGAGGATCTCACGCGGCAACCGGGCCAGCAGCTCCGTCTTGACGAATCCCGGTGCGACGGCGTTGACGTTGATGTTGGCGGAGCCCAGGTCGACGGCCGCCGCCTTGGTCAGCCCGATCAGTGCCGCCTTGCTCGCCGCGTAGTTCACGATCCCGAATCCCGGCCGGAACGCCTGGTGGCTCGCGATGTTCACGATTTTGCCGTAGCGCTGCGCGCGCAGGTGCGGGGCGACGGCGTGAATCGAATTGAAGGCGCCGGTGACATTGGTGTCGAGCACCTCCTGCCACGCTTCCGGCGTCATGCGCCACAGCGCACCGTCGTGTGCCACGCCGGCGTTGTTGATGAGGACGTGGACGCCCCCCAGGCGCTCGCGCGTCTCCGCGACGAAGTGTTCGACCTGGTCGGCCTGGCGCACGTCGCATTGCTCCGAGAACACCGCCACGCCCAGCGCCTTGATCGCCGTCTCGGTCAGCAGTGCCTGTGCGGAGACGTCGCGGCCGGGGAGGTTGACGTAATTGAAGGCGATCGCCATGCCGCGCTGGGCGAGGTCGAGACTCATGGCGCGCCCCAGCCCGGTCGCGCCGCCGGTGACGATCGCCACACGCCCGGAGAGGGTGTCGCCGGTGAGACGCGGGTCGGCTCGCTCCTGTGTCACGGCCGCCCCGGCGGGGGACGGTCCCTGTCGCGCGGCCGTGGACCAGGGATGGGAGGCCAAGTCGTCCGAACCTACCGGGCAATTTGTAGCCCTGCAAGTCGTGACGTAACTTGGGTCTATGCCTCGGCTCGCCCGCGCGATTCTGTGGTTCGCCGTCGCCGCTCTGGGCGCCGTGGCGTTCGGCATCCTGGCGCTGGTCCGCGGCGAGACGATCAGCGCCGCCTGGCTCGTGATCGCCGCCGTCTGCACCTATGCCGTCGCCTTCCGCTTCTACTCCCGTTTCATCGCCACCCGCGTCTTCGCGCTCGACCCGCGCCGCGCCACTCCGGCCGAGCGGCTGTCCAATGGGCGCGACTTCGTCCCCACCAACAAGTGGGTGCTGTTCGGCCATCACTTCGCGGCGATCGCCGGCGCCGGGCCCCTCGTCGGGCCGGTGCTCGCGGCGCAGTTCGGTTTCCTGCCGGGCACCCTGTGGCTCGTGATCGGCGTGGTGCTGGGTGGGGCGGTGCAGGACTTCACCATTCTCTGCTGCTCGATCCGGCGCAACGGCAAGTCGCTCGGACAGATGGCGCGCGAGGAAATCAACGCCGTGGCCGGGATGACCACGATGGTGGCCGTGCTCTCGATCATGATCATCCTGCTCGCCGTGCTGGCGTTGATCGTGGTGAACGCACTGAAGGCGAGCCCGTGGGGGCTGTTCACGATCGCCTGCACGATTCCGATCGCTCTCCTCATGGGATGGTGGATGCGGGTGTGGCGGCCGGGGCGGGTAGGCGAGGCTTCTGCAGTCGGAGCGGTGATCCTGATCCTCGCGCTGGTGGGCGGAGGATGGGTGGCGAGCCACCCGATCGGCGCGGCGTTCACATACACCGGGGTGACGCTGACGTGGATGATGGTGGGATACGGATTCATCGCGTCGGTGCTGCCGGTGTGGATGCTGCTCGCCCCGCGCGACTATCTCTCGACCTTCCTCAAGATCACGACGATCGTCGTGCTGGCGCTGGCGATCCTGATCCTGCTGCCGCCGCTCAAGATGCCGGCGCTCACCCCGTTCGCGACGCTCGGTGAAGGGCCCGTCTTCGCCGGGAAGATCTTCCCGTTCGCGTTCATCACCATCGCCTGCGGCGCGATCTCCGGATTCCACGCCCTCGTCTCCTCGGGGACGACGCCGAAGATGCTGGCGCGCGAGACCGACGCGAGACTGATCGGGTACGGCGGGATGCTGATGGAATCGTTCGTCGGGGTGATGGCGATGATCGCCGCCTGCACTCTGGAGCCCGGCGTCTACTTCGCGATGAACACGGCACCGGCCGCGCTCGCGGGCGCCGCCGACGTCCTGAAGACGGCGGGATTCGTGGTGACGCCGGAGCAGATGCAGGCCCTGGCGGCACAGATGGGGGAGCAGACGCTGATCGCGCGCACCGGCGGCGCGCCGAGTCTCGCCGTCGGGATGGCGCACATTTTTTCCGGGGTCACGGGCGCCCTGGGTGGCAGAACCGCGACCGCCCTGTGGTACCATTTCGCGATCATGTTCGAGGCGCTCTTCATTCTGACGACGATCGACGCGGGGACACGGGTGGGCCGCTTCATGCTGCAGGAGCTGGTGGGGCACGTGTGGCCGCGCTTCGGCGAGACGTCGTGGTATCCGAGCGTCATCGTGTCGAGCGCCGCCGTCGTCGCCGCGTGGGGATACTTCCTGTATCAGGGCGTGACGGATCCGCTGGGCGGGATCAATTCGCTGTGGCCGCTCTTCGGCATCGCCAACCAGCTGCTGGCGCTGGTCGCGCTGTGCGTCGCCACCACCATCATCATCAAGATGGGAAAGCAGCGCTACGCCTGGGTGACGGTCGTTCCCCTCGTCTGGCTCACCACGATCACGATGATGGCGGGATGGCAGAAGGTCTTCTCGGCCGACCCGAAGCTCGGGTTCCTGACCCACGCGGCGTCACTCGCCGGATCGCTCGATCCCAAGGCTCCGCGGCTCATCTTCAACGACCACCTCAACACCATCATGGCGCTCGGCTTCATGGCCGTCGTGGCGTTGCTGCTCGTCGTCTCGCTGCGCGAATGGTGGCTGATATTGTCACGCCGCAAAGCCGCGACACTCACGGAGACGCCGTTCGTGGAGAGTGCGTATGCGCGATGAACCAAGGCGGGAGAAGGCGGGCGAGGGCGGAAGAGGATGGCGGCGGGTATGGCGTTCGGTGATCGGTGCGCCGGACTATGAGGCGTATCTCGAGCATTGTCGCGCGGCGGGACATCCGCCGCGGCTGAGCGAGCGCGAGTTCGTGCAACAGTTCTTCGAATCGAAGGGGAAAGGGGTGCGCTGTTGCTGACCGATGCCCAGGGCCGGCTGACCGCCGCCCTCGCCGGGCGTTACACAATCGAGCGCGAGCTCGGCGCCGGCGGGATGGCGACGGTGTACCTCGCACACGACGTGCGCCACGATCGCAAGGTGGCGCTCAAGCTGCTGCGCCCGGAGCTGGCGGCGATCCTTGGCGGCGAGCGGTTCCTCAAGGAGATCCGCCTCACGGCCAACCTGCAGCACCCGCACATCCTCGGCCTGCACGACTCCGGCGAAGCCGACGGCCTGGTCTACTATGTCATGCCGTACGTCGAAGGCGAATCGCTGCGGCAACGGCTCGCCCGCGAGCATCAACTGCCGATCGATGAAACGATTCGCCTCGCGACCGAAGTCGCGAGTGCCCTCGACTACGCACACCGCCACGGCGTGATCCACCGAGACATCAAGCCCGAAAACATCCTGCTGCACGACGGCGCGGCGCTCGTGGCGGACTTCGGCATCGCCCTTGCCGCCTCGCGCTCCGACTCGGGCACCCGGCTCACCGAAACCGGGATGTCGCTCGGCACGCCGCATTACATGAGCCCCGAGCAGGCGATGGGAGAGCGTGAGATCACCGCCAAGAGCGACGTCTACGCGCTGGGTTGCGTCATGTACGAAATGCTCGCTGGCGAGCCGCCATTCACCGGTCCCACGGCGCAGGCGATCGTGGCGCGCGTCATGACCGAACAGCCCCGCAGTCTCACGCTGCAGCGGCATTCGGTCCCGCCACACGTCGAGGCGGCGGTCAATCGCGCGCTCGAGAAGCTCCCCGCCGACCGCTTCGCGAGCGCCGCGCAATTCGCCGAGGCGCTGGCGCGCCCTGAGCTGACGGCCTCCCGCACTGTGACGACCGCCTTGACCGCCCGTCCGACCGACCGCTGGCGTCGCTGGTTCGCCCTGGCGACGGGGGTCGCCGTCATCCTCGGTGCCGTTGCCGCCTGGGGATGGCTGCGGTCACCGCGCGCAGTGACGACGCGCCAGTTCATCTCCCTGAGCGAAAGCATCAGGCTGTCGACCCAGGTCCCATCGTTGGCGCTGTCGCCGGATGGGTCGCTGTTCGTGTTCAAAGAGGATCGCCAGAACGGGCGTCTGTGGGTCAAGCACCGTGGCGACCTCACCCTGACCCCACTGACCGGGACGGAGCGGGCGCAATACCCCTTTTTCTCGCCGGACGGCCAATGGATCGGGTTCACCGCCGACAGCCGTCTCAAGAAAGTGGCGGTCGGCGGCGGAACACCCGTGACGGTGGCCGACTCCGCTGCGGCGGGGTTCGGTGGCGCGACGTGGCTGGATGACGGCTCGATCGTCTATGTCCCGACGAATCTGCTCGAGCTGCGGCGGGTGAGCGCAGACGGCGGCCCGACCTCGCTCGTGCTGGCCAGCAAAGATGTGTCCTTCGTCGGCGGTGGGACAGGGAACCCGGTGGGCCTCCCCGGCTCTCGCGGCGTGCTGTTCCAGTTGTGCATGTCGAGCTGCGTGACGATGAGCGTGCACGTGCTCGACCTGCGCACCGGCAAGGAAAAGCGGCTGGTCGACGATGCGGCCCAGGCCTGGTACCTCCCCGACGGGCGGCTCTTCTATGTCCGGCGGGATGGCGTGGGCTTCGTCGTCCCATTTGATCTCAACCGGCTCGAGATCACGGGAACCGCCGTCCCAGTGCTCGACGGCGTGGCGGTTTCGGCCAGCCTGGGCTTCGCGCAACTCTCCTGGTCGCGATCGGGGACGCTCGTGTACGAGCGGACGACCGGCGCCGGCGCGACGGAGAACGTGCTGGTGCGCGTGAGCCGCGACGGATCGATGGCGCCGGTCGATACGGCGTGGTACGGCGCGTTCAACTCGATCGCATTGTCTCCCGATGGGCGGCGGTTGGCGGTCAGCTCCGGGTTAGGCGCCGCCGTCAGCATCTGGATCAAACAACTCGACCACGGGCCGTTCACGCGTTTGACCTTCGCCGGGCAGGACCGCCGGCCGTTCTGGTCCCCCGACGGCCGCACGGTGGCGTTCGTGCGGGACAGCGG
>DASSIL010000110.1:0-10716 GCA_035691925.1 Gemmatimonadales bacterium | reverse complement strand
AGGGCGAAGCTTTCGCGGGGGTATTGCAGTGAGTGCAGCAGCGCCGCCGGCGCACTGTCGGCGGACTCGATCAGCGGCTTGAAGATTCGGGCCCAGGCCACGGTGACCGAGTCGGCGCCGGGGAGCAGCCAGAACCGCGTCTCGCCGGTGGTCCCGCGCGTCGCCCCGACGATCCCGGCGCGCTGCAGGCGCACCGCCCCGTCGGGATCGACCGGTGCCACGAGGGGAAAGGTCTCCGCCGAGACGTATCCCACGGCACGCCACCACAGCGCGCCGTCCATCATCACCGGCTCGGGGGTGGCGAACCGGGCGAACGGCGCCAGACGCGCGAACCGCTCACTCGGCGTGCGACGCCACTGCAGCCGCTCGGCCTGCGATGTCCCGCGGAAGATTTCGGGGCTCTGCAGCACCCAGGCGAGCGCGATGCGGCGCCAGGCGCCGGTGAGCGGGATACCCGATGCAGCGGGGGCGGCGCCGCCCGTCACCGCGTACTGCCCGAATCCCTCGCCGAACCATTCCAGCGACGAATCTCGCACCTCGACCGGCGTCGGGACGAGCGCGCCGCTGTCGGTCTCGACCAGCCCGAGCGGTGCGGCGGTCGCGGTGCGCGGCCCGCGATGCACCTGGTCCCACGTCGGCGGCGGTTGCCGCGACGAGAGCGCCGTGTCGTTCGGCGCGCGCGCCACGATCCATAACGGTGTGCCCGTCGCGGTGCGCGTGAGCTGGACTCCGGCGACCGTCTCCTCGGATCCCAGCCGCTCGCGCGCTACGGCGGCGACCCACCGGGGACTCCACAACGGCTGCGCGGCTACGAACGCCGCCATCGTCGGATATGCGGCGAGGTCCGCCCGCAGGTGCGGGTTGGCGCCAAAGGCCATTTCCTCGAACGCCCGGCGATCCTGGGGATACAGTTCTGCGGCGTTGCGCCTGGCCACCGAGGGGAGGATGCCGTAGACGACGAGCAGTGCCACTCCCACGACGCCCCACGCGGTGGCCGGCCAGCGCGGACGGTCCCACCAGATCCAGGCGAAGCTCAGGATTGCCGCGAGCCCGGCCGCCGCCGCGACGAATCCCCAGCCCCGCAGGCGCAGCGACACCAGCGACGTGCTCAGCGCGCCGTGCAGTCCCGCCACGATCTCGGCGGGATCGAGCAACGCGCCCCACACCAGCGCCGCCGCGACTCCTGCGCCCAGCACGCCGAGGTGGGCGCGGGCGTGCGGACTCGACACCACCCGCCCCCGCTGCCAGCGCAGCGACCCGATGCCGAGGTAGAGGAAACCGCACAGCACGGCGGCGGTGAGGGTCGCGATCAGCAGGAACTGCTCGCGCTCGATCGCCCAGGGGAGCTGCGCCGCGTAGAACCCCGCCTCTTTGTGCAGAATCGGATCGACGCGGCCGAAAACGACGGCGGGGGCGTTGGCGAGGAACGCCTCGCGCCACCAGTCTCCGGTGCCCCACGACAGGCCCAGGCCGAAGAGGACGCCGATGACGATGGCGAGGGTGAGGAGGAGGCGCTGCGGGACGGCTTCGACGATTTCGAGGTTGCCGATGCGCCGCGGCATCTGCACCGAGCCGATCGCGCGATACACGATGTAGAGGTTGCCGGCGCCCCACACCATCGATACGGCAATTACGAGCCAGTGCAGCAGCCGCTGCAGCGTGCGGATCTCGAGATACACCGGGCCACCACGGACCGTGGCGGCCCAGGCGCGCTCCGCGGTCTCGACGGCGAGCCAGCGGCCCACGACGAGCAGCACCGCCACACACGCCGCGGTGATCAGCAGCGCGCGGCCGCGGCGCTGCCCGCGGAGGGTCACGCCCCGGACGCGTGGCGCGCGAGCCACCCCTCGACTTCACCGCGGTAGGCGGCGAGCGCCGCGGGCGACTTCGCCTCGAAGCGCATCACCAGCACCGGTTGCGTATTCGACGCCCGCAGCAAGCCCCACCCCTCGGCGAACTTGATCCGCACGCCGTCCAGGGTGGAGACGGGATACCTGGTCGCGAAATACTGCGCCGCCTCCTCGACCAGCGGAAACTTGCGCTCGTCGGGACAGTCGACCCGCATCTCGGGAGTCGAGACCGTCTGCGGCAGATCGGCGAGGTGGCGCGACAGCGGCCCCGGGCTCTTCGCGAGGTACTGCAACAGCCGCGCGGCGGCGAACAGGGCGTCGTCGAACCCGTACCAGTCGCCGCCGAAGAAGACGTGACCGCTCATCTCGCCGGCGAGCGGCGCCCCGGTGTCCTTCATCTTCTGCTTGATGAGCGAATGCCCCGTCTTCCACATCGTCGGAACGAGGCCGGCGCGGGTCAGCTCCTCGGGGAGGATCTCCGAGCACTTCACGTCGAAGATCACCGGCTTGCCCTTGCCGAAGCGCTGCGTCAGATCACGGCCGAACAGGATCAGCAGGATGTCGCCGAAGATCGGAGTCCCCTGCTCGTCGACCGCGCCGATGCGATCGCCGTCGCCGTCGAACGCGATCCCCAGCTCGGCCTTTTCCTGCTTCACCGCCGCCTGCAGGTCCTTCAGGTTCTCGACCACCGTCGGATCGGGGTGGTGGTTCGGGAAGCGGCCGTCCGATGTGTCGAACAGCGCGACGACGTCGCACCCCAGATCGCGCAGCGTCTGGATCGCGACGAGGCTGGTGACGCCGTTGCCGCAATCGGCGACGACCTTCACCTTGCGGGCGAGGGGGGTGTTGTGCTTCACGATCGCGGCCCGGTAGGCGGCGAGGATCGTCGTGTCGCTGACGCGACTCCCCCCGCTCACCTGGTCCAGCTGGTCCGCGCTGATCATCTGGTAGAGCTTCTGGATGTCGTCGCCGTACACCGCTTCACCCGAGAGCACCAGCTTGAAGCCGTTGAACTCGGGGGGGTTGTGCGAGCCGGTGACCTGGATGCCGCCGTCGACCTGCAGCGTGTGCGTCGCGAAATAGAGCGCGGGCGTCGGGACCGTCCCGATGTCTACCACCGTTCCTCCCGCCGCGACGATGCCTGCCGCGACCGCCGGCCCCAGCTCCTCGCCCGAGGGGCGGTTGTCGCGTCCCAGGGCGGCGACGACCGGCCGGCCCAGCTTGGCGCGGGCGAAGGTCGCGTAGGCCGCGCCGACGGCGCGCGCGAGCGCCGGCGTGAGCTGGTCGCCGGTGGTGCCGCGGATGTCGTACTGGCGGAAGATCGTCGCGGGGACGTTCGCGGGCTCCCCCTGGTCAGTTTCCCGCCACCGGAGCGGTGAGGGGGGCAGCGGGATGAATTGCCGCGCCCGAATCCTTCGCGAGGTCGAGCAGCTGGTGGGGTTGAATGCCGAAGTAGATCACTGCCGCGATGCACGCCGCCAGCGCCACGAGTCCCAGCCGGCTGAACTTGAGGCCGGCGTGCGCATTGGCGAAGGGCACGGGGCGCATGTACATCGCCATGACCACGGGGAGATAGTACCCCGCCGAAATCAGGCTCGTCAGCACGAGGACGGTGGCGAGCCACCCTTTCCCCGCCGCGACGGCGGCCAGCAGGATGTACCACTTGCCGATGAATCCTGCCGTCCCCGGGAACCCGAGCAGCGACAACATGCAGACCGCCAGCGCGAACGCGAGCCACGGCTTGTCGGTCGACAGCCCGGCGAGATCGTCGATCTGAAGATCGCTCTCCCCGCCCCGGCCGCGTGCCGCCACCAGCGCGAACGCGGCGATCGACGTGAGACCGTACGCCGCGAGATAGAACAACACCGCCCCACTGCCTTGCGAGCTTCCCGCCGAGACCGCCACGAGCAGATAGCCGGCGTGCGCGACCGACGAATACGCCAGCATCCGCTTGACACTGCGCTGCGCCAGGGCGACGAGGTTACCCACCACCATCGTGAGCACGGCGAGGCCCACGACGATGCTGTGCCATGCAGACGTGGCGGAGAAGGCCTCGACCAGCACGCGTGCCAGCGCGACAAACGCCGCCGCCTTCACCGCCGTCGCCATGAAGCCGGTCACGGGGGTCGGCGAGCCGTCGTACACGTCGGGGGCCCACATGTGGAACGGCACGGCGGCGGTCTTGAACCCGAATCCCACGAGCAGCAGGGCGAGACCGATGAGCAGCAACGGGCTCTTCGCCAGGCCGAGCGACGCCACCTGCATCCCGATGAGCGACAAGTTCGTCGTCCCGGTGGCGCCGTAGGCGAGGGCGATCCCGTACAGCAGGAACGCCGAGGCGAAGGCGCCGAGCAGGAAATACTTGAGCGCCGCCTCGGCGGCGCGCGCGCTGCGCCGGTCGATGCCCGCCAGCACGTAGACCGACACCGACATCAGCTCGAGCCCGAGGAAGATCACGATGAGATCCTCCCCGCCGGCCATCAGCATCATCCCGATCGTCGCGAAGACGAGCAGCACGTAGTACTCGGGGGCCAGGAGCGACTCGCGCTCGAGGTAGGCGAACGAGAACATCACCGTCAACGCCCCCGCGGCGAGGAACAGCCAGTCGGCGACGTAGCGGAAGTCGTCCACCGCCACCATCGGGGTGATTCCTTCGGTGCCCGCCCGATTCCACCACAGCCACCACACCGCCACGGCGCTCGTCGCGAACCCGGCGAGCGCGATCCACCCGGCGAGCCGCAGATCGCGCGGCGTCTTGTGCCGCCAGGCGACCACGGCCAGCAGCACCAGTCCCCACACCGTGAGGACCAGCTCCGGGAGCAGCCCGATCATCAGGCCCCTGGACGTCGAGAGATCGAGATTCATCGCAGCGCCGCCTGCGCGCCCGGACGCAGCGTGTCGATCAGGTGTTGGGCGGCGGGCTCCATGCGTTGCAGGATCGGCTTGGGGTAGAGCCCGATCCAGAAGATCCCGGCGAGCAGCGGCACGAGCACGGCGGCTTCCCGCCACGACAGATCGGGGAGGTGCTCGTTCTCCTGCTTGTCGAGCTTGTTGAAGATCACGCGCTGCAATGCCCAGAGGAGGTACATCGCCGCGACGATCACCCCCGTCGTGGCGATCCCGGCCGCCCACGGATAGGTCCGGAAGGCGCCGATCAGGATCAGGAATTCCCCCACGAAGCCGTTGGTGCCGGGGAGCCCGATCGACGAGAGCGAGACGATCGTGAGCGCCGTGGCGAGCAGCGGCACGACGCGCGCCAGCCCGCCGAACGCCGCGATCAACCGGCTGTGGCGCCGTTCGTACAGCATGCCCACGAGGAAGAAGAGCGCGCCGGTCGAGAGGCCGTGATTGATCATCACGAGCAGCGCCCCCTGCACGCTCTGCAGCGTCAGCGCCCAGATGCCGAGCATCACGAAGCCCAGGTGCGACACGGAGCTGTAGGCGACGAGCTTCTTCACGTCGGGCTGCACCATGGCGACGAGGCCGCCGTAGATGATCCCGATGAGCGACAGCGTCACGACGACCGCCTGCACCGTCGGCGACAGCGCCACCTGCGGGAAGAACGGCAAGGCGAATCGCAGGAAGCCGTAGGTGCCCATCTTCAGCAGGACGCCGGCGAGGATGACGGAGCCCGCCGTCGGCGCCTCGACGTGCGCGTCGGGGAGCCAGGTGTGGAACGGGAACATCGGCACCTTGATCGCAAACGCGAGGAAGAAGGCGCCGAAGAACCACCACCCGAGCGATCCCAGACTGCCCGCGTTGGCGAGCAGGAAGGCGTAGTCGAAGGAATACGTCCCGGTGCGCGTGGCGGCGATGAAGTAGAGCCCGAGGATCGCCACCAGCATGAGCAGCGACCCGAACATCGTATAGATGAAGAACTTGATCGCCGCGTAGAGGCGGCGGTCGCCGCCCCAGATCCCGATGATGAAGTACATCGGGATCAGCATCACCTCCCACATCACGTAGAACAGGAACAGATCGAGCGCCACAAAGACGCCGATCATCCCCGTCGTCAGCACGAGGAGATTGGCGTAGAAGCCGCGCTCGCGCTTGGTGATGTAGGCGAAACTCCCCAGCACCGAGAGCGGCACGAGGAACGTGGTGAGGAGCACCAGGAAGAGCGAGATCCCGTCGATCCCGACGTGGTAGGAGATCCCCCACCCCGCGATCCACGGGACGTTCGCCTCGAACTGCATGCCGCCGGACGGGACGAACCGCCACCACAGCGGAACCGACACGCCGAATTCCAGCAGGGCGGCCGCGAGCGCGACGTGCTTCGCCCGGCCTTCGGGAACGAGCCACAGTGCCGCAGCGGCGACGAGCGGCCACGCCAGCAGGATCGTCAGGACGAGATGGTCGTACATCGTCAGCGCAGCGCCCGCGAGAGGACGACGACGACGCCGATGACGAAGATCACGGCGTAGAACCCGAGCTCACCGGTCTGCAGCCGGCTCGTGAGCCAGCCGAGGATGCGCGACGTCGCCGCGGCGCCGTTGACCCCCGCGCCGTCGATGATCCCCACGTCGACGACGCGCCACAGCACCGCCCGCGACACCCACACGATCGGCCGTACCACGACCGCGTCGTACAGCTCGTCGACGTACCACTTCTTGTTGAGCACCTTGCCGAGCCCGGTGTCGGCGGGTGCCGCCTTGGCGGGGACCAGCGCCGAGAGATCGAGCACGCGGAACGCCGCCACGATGCCCACGATCCCGATCGCCACCGCGATGGCGATCAACATCCATTCGGTGCCGGGCGCCGCTTCCGGCAGATGCACGAGCGCCGCTCCCGCGGCGGTCACGGGATCGAGCCAGTGCTCGAGCCACGCCGTCCCGCCGACGAGCGCAGGCAGGTTCAGGGCGCCTCCCGCGAGGGACAGGATCCCGAGCACCACGAGCGGCCCGGTCATCACCGCCGGTGCTTCGTGCAGGTGGGTCTCTTCCCGGCTGCCGGTACGGTTCGGGCCGTGGAAGGTGTAGAGCATCATGCGCGTCATGTAGAACGCGGTGAGCAGCGCCGCGCCGAGTCCCAGTCCCCAGAAGACGTACCACGCCGGCTGGGCGGTGCCGCGGGCGAAGGCGGCGCCGAGGATCTCGTCTTTCGAGAAGAACCCGGAGAACGGCGGGATCCCCGCGATCGCCAGTGTCGCGATCCACATCAGCGTGCACGTCCAGGGCAGGTACTTTGCCAGGCCGCCCATGTTGCGCATGTCTTGGGCGTCCTCGTGCGAGTGCGTCGCGTGATAGGCGTGGTGCATCGCGTGGATCACCGACCCCGACCCGAGAAACAGCAGCGCCTTGAAGAAGGCGTGCGTCACCAGGTGGAAGATCCCGGCCGCCATCGCCCCGGTGCCGACGCCGACGAACATGTAGCCGAGCTGCGAGACGGTGGAGTACGCCAGTACCCGCTTGATGTCCCACTGCTTCAGCGCGATCGTCGCGGCGAACAGCGCCGTCGCGGCCCCGACTCCCGCGACGACGGCCTGCGACAGCGGCGCGAGCGCGAACAGCACGTTCGCCCGGGCGACGAGGAAGACGCCTGCCGTCACCATCGTGGCGGCGTGAATCAGCGCCGACACCGGCGTCGGACCCGCCATCGCGTCGGGGAGCCAGGTGTAGAGCGGGATCTGCGCCGATTTGCCCGTGCAGCCGAGGAACAGGAACAGGGTGATCGCCGTGGCGACACCGCCCCCCAGCGCGAGCGCCGTCGGGGCCTGGGCGAAGACCGTCGTGTAATCCAGCGAGCCGGTGTGCCGCCAGATCAGGAACATGGCGACGAGGAAGCCAAAGTCGCCGATGCGGTTCATGATGAACGCCTTCTTCCCGGCATCGGCATTCACCTTCTCCTGGAACCAGAACCCGATCAGGAGATACGAGCAGAGCCCGACCCCTTCCCACCCGACGAAAGTCACCGGGAAGTTGGCCCCGAGCACCAGCGTCAGCATGAAGAAGATGAACAGGTTCAGGTACGCGAAGTAGCGTGCGTACCCGTCGTCGTCGTGCATGTAGCCGACGCTGAAGATGTGAATCAGCGACCCGACGCCGGTGACGACGAGCGCCATCACCGCCGACAGCGGATCGACCTGCAGCGCGGCGCTGACCTGCAGCGTTCCCGCCGGGATCCAGTCCCAGTAGCGGAAGACGACCGGCCCCGCGGGATGCGCCTGCGCGAGATCGAGCACCACATAGACCGCGACGCCGAAGGCGGCGACGAGGGTCCCCACACCGATGAACGACACGACCCCCTTGGTGCGCGACCCGGCCAGCGCCAGCGACCCGTTCAGCAGGAAGCCGGCGAGCGGCAGCAGCGGCAAGAGCCAGACGAGGTGCATGCGGCTCCGCTCAGCCCTTCAAGAGGTTGATGTGCTGCAAGTCGACCGTCTCCTTGTGACGGTAGACCGCGAGGATGATCGCCAGACCGACCGCCGCTTCCGCGGCCGCCACCGCCATCACGAAGAACACGAAGATCTGCCCCGCCACGCCGAGCCGCTCGGCGAAGGCCACGAAGGCGAGGTTCACGGCGTTGAGCATCAGCTCGATGCACATGAAGATCACGATCGCATTGCGGCGCAGCAGCACGCCGATCGTGCCGATCACGAACAGCACCGCCGAGACGGCGAGCGTCGATCCGGTGAGCATCACAGTTTCCGTTTCGCCAGGACCACCGCCCCGACGATGGCGGCGGTCAGGAGCAGGCTCGTGATCTCGAACGGGACGAGATAGGTGTCGAACAGCGGCCCGGCGACCGAGCCCACCACGCCCTGGTGCACCAGCATCGAGTCGATCGCGCCGGCGGGCAGCACGATCGCATCAGGCGGAGCGGCGTGCCCAATCGGTCGCAGGTCGAGCAGCAGCCCCACACCGAGCACGGCGCCAACGGCAGAGGCCACGAGCCCCTTCAGGTCGCCGCTCGAGCGGCCGAGGTTGAGCAGCATGATGACGAACAGGAACAGCACCATGATCGCCCCGGCGTACACCAGGACCTGCAGCACACCGATGAAGGGCGCGTGGAGAATCGTGAACAGCACGGCGACGCAGAACAACGTCTGCACCAGCCACAGGGCGCTGACGATCGGGTTACGGCGCGTGATGCACAGCCCCGCCGCGATAATGGCGAGGGCGGCAAACGCCCAGTAGACGACGGTGAGGATGGACGGCATCACTCCCCTTTGGGGTCCGACGGGTCCCACAGCGTGGAAACGGGGTGCGTCTGCGCGCACAGCCGCTCCAGGTCGTAGACGAACCGGCCGCGCTCGAACTCCGAGTTCTCGTAATGCACCCCGACGTGAATCGCCTCCTCGGGGCAGACCTCCTGGCAGTAGCCGCAGAACACGCAGCGGAACTCGTCGATCTCGTAGATCAATGGATAGCGGTTCCCCTGCTCATCCTCTCCCGGCACCAGCTTGATGCAATTGGCGGGGCAGATCTGCGGGCACAGACCGCAGGCGACGCACTTCGCCCGTCCCTGCTCGTCGGTGAGCATGCGGTGCGTGCCGCGCCAGCGGGAGGAGAGCGTCCAGTCTTTGCTGCTCTTCTCCTCGGGATACTGCATCGTCACCTTGGGACGGAAGATGTGCGCGTAGGTCAGCGCCATCCCCTTGAGGATCGCGCGCAGATACGACGTGCCGCCCGTCGGCCGGCGCACCACTTTCACGGTGATCGCCATCAGGCGCTCCTCCGGACCACCGAGCCGCTCACGATGCGGCCCCGGTCGACCACGAAGATGAGTGGTACGGCGAGGGCGACATTGACTGCGAACAGCGCGAGCGAAAATCGCGTGTCGTACGCCCAGCCCAGCAGGTCGTGGAAGAACCAGATCGCAGTCGCGATCACCGTCAGGTAGATGAGCGCGAACGGCAGCATCACCTTCCACCCCAGTGCCATGAGTTGGTCGTAGCGGAAGCGCGGCAGCGTCCACCGCACCCAGATGTAGAGGAAGATGAAGCTGAAGACCTTGGCGAAGAACACGCCGGCCGTGGCAATGGTCTTCAGGACCGTCGGAGCGCCGCTGTCGTCCCAGTGGGTGAACGGAATGTCCCAGCCGCCGAAGAACAGCGTCACCATCAGCGCCGAGGCCGTCACCATGTTCGAGTACTCGGCGATGATGAACATCGAGAACTTCATCGAGCTGTACTCCGCGTGGTACCCCGCCACGAGCTCCGGCTCGGCCTCGGGGAGATCGAACGGCACACGGTTCGTCTCGGCCACGGCGGCGACGAAGAACACGAAAAAGGCGAGCGACAACGGGAAGATGTTCCAGTGTACGATCGATTCCTGTTGCCCCGCGACCACCTGGCTCAGCGCTACGTTTCCGGCGACGAGCAGGACCGCAACGGTGCTCATGCCCATGGCGATCTCGTAGGAGATCATCTGGGCGGACGCGCGGAGCCCACCGAGCAGCGCGTACTTGTTGTTGGAGGACCAGCCGGCGAGCACGATGCCGTACACCCCGAGCGAGGCGATCGCCAGGATATAGAGAAATCCGACCGGCAGATCGGCCACGACGAGCGGCACGTCACCCCACTTGGTGGGCAGCGTCGCGCCGAACGGGATGACGGCGAACGTCAGCATAGCCGGCGTGAAGGACACCGCCGGTGCCAGAATGAACATCCAGAAGTTCGCCGCCGCGGGATACGTCTCTTCCTTGATGATGTTCTTGAGTCCGTCCGCAGCGGGCTGCAGCAGGCCGAACGGCCCCACCCGGTTCGGCCCGATGCGGTCCTGCATCCAGGCACAGACGCGGCGCTCGAACAACGTCACCAGCGCGATCCCGAGCATCAGGATCGTGAACACCACGAGCAGCTTGATGAGCGAAGTGACGAGGAAGAAGGTCACGCCGGTACCCCCGCCCCGTTGCGGACGCGGGC
>DASSIL010000109.1:0-9475 GCA_035691925.1 Gemmatimonadales bacterium | reverse complement strand
GCGGTGGGCACGAGCGTCACGATCCCCGCCGATGCGACCCGCATCGATGCCACGGGCAAATGGGTGACGCCCGGACTCATCGACGGCGGCGGGCAGATGGGACTCGTGGAGATCAGCGCCGTCCCGACGACGCGCGAAGGCTCGCTCGCCGGCGATACGATCGCCGCGGCCTTCAACGTCGCCGAGGGGGTGAATCCCGCGTCGCAACTGATCCCCGTGACCCGCGTCGAAGGGATCACCACGACGCTCGCCAGTCCATCCGGTAATCTCGTGAGCGGCCAGGCGGTGCTGCTCGACCTCGCCGGGATGACGATCGAGGAGATGACGGTGAAGTCCCCGGTCGCGATCGTCGCCGACCTCTCGGAAAACGCGAAGGATGACGCGGGCGGCACGCGCGCCGGGATCGCCGAGCGGCTGCGCGGTGTGTTCCGGGACGCCCTGGAGTACGAGCGGCGCAAAGCCGACTTTTCCCGTGCGCAGATGCAGCCCCTCGGCGCGCGCGCCCGAGACTTGGAAGCACTGTTGCCGGTGCTGCACGGGCAGCTGCCGCTGATCGCGATCGCCAACCGGCGCAGCGACATCGAAACGGCGCTGCGGCTGGCCCGGGAATTCAAGCTGCGTCTCGTGATCGGCAGCGCGCAGGAAGGGTGGGAGATCGCCCCCGAGATCGCGGCGGCCGGGGTGCCGGTGCTGGTGGAGCCGCTCGACAACATTCCGTCGTACGACGCCCTGGGCGTGCGCTACGAGAACGCTGCCCTGCTCGCCAAGGCCGGGGTGAAGATCGTGCTGATGGAGACCGACACTCACAACTCCCGCAACCTGAAGCAGGAAGCCGGGAACGCTGTCTCCTATGGATTGCCCTGGGACCAGGCGTTGCGGGCGATCACGCTCTCACCGGCCGAAGTGTTCGGCGTGGCGGATCGCTACGGGTCGCTCGACGCCGGTAAGGTAGCGAACGTCGTCGTGTGGTCCGGGGATCCGTTCGAGTTCTCGACAGCGGCCGAACACGTGATCATCCGCGGGAAGGAGATTCCGCTCACCAGCCGGCAACGAGAGCTATTCGAGCGTTATCGGAGACTGCCGCCTGCATACTAAGACGGTAGGGAACGGTAGGGATCTACAATCGAAAGAGGCGGTGGGGTTTTGCCCCTGCCGCCTCTTTCCGTCTCCTGCCGTCTCCTACCGTCAGTTCTTCGGGTAGACGCTCACCTTCATCCGCTTCTTGTCCTTGTGCTCGAACTTCACGTGGCCGTCGACCACGCTGAAGAGCGAGTCGTTGGACGCGCGCCGCACGTTCAGTCCCGGGTGGAATTTGGTGCCGCGCTGCATCACGATGATGCTCCCTGCGGTCACAAACTCACCGCCAAAGCGCTTCACGCCCAGGTACTTCGGCTGGGAGTCGCGGCCGTTGCGGGAGGAGCCTACGCCCTTCTTATGTGCCATGGTGTCCTCAGCCGAGCGTCACGTCGCCGATTTTCACTTCGGTGAACTGCTGGCGGTGTCCCGCGTGGCGCCGGTAGCCGGCGCGCCGTGCAAACCGGAAGATGCGGATCTTCTCGCCCTTGCCGTGCCGCACCACCTCGCCCGTCACCTTGGCGCCCTTCACTACCGGAGCGCCGGTGTGGACCTGCTTCCCGTCGCTCGTCAGCAGCACCCGGTCGAAGGTCACCTTCGCCCCCGGCTCGGCTGCGAGCTTCGGCACCTGGACCGTCTTCCCCGGCTCGGCCTTGAATTGCTGCCCACCGGAGACGAAAATGGCGTACGTCATAGGCGCGGAACTCTAATCGCTGCTTGTGGTTCGGTCAAGTAGTCCCACGGCGGCTGTTGGCTTTTAGCTATTGGCCAAAAGCCAATAGCCAATAGCTCAGGCAACGGCATACAACTCCGTGACATCGCGTCCAGCCGGCTTCGCCATCATGCGGAACTCGTCGAGCCGCATCATCGGGTCGTCTCGCACTTCGAGCTCCAGCCCCGTCTGCTTCTCCAGCTGCCGCAGGAAGTTGGGCTCCTGCTCGAGGAGGTAGAGGGCGACGTCGGGGTGCAGCCGCACGGCGAGCTGCCGCTCCTTGTGGTCGGCCCCCGCCCGTTTGAGCGAGCGCTCCATGCGCCGCACCACCACTTCAGGACGGAATACCCGGCCGGTCCCCGAGCAGGATGGGCAGGCCTCGGTCATCGACTGCAACAGCGACGGGCGCACCCGCTGGCGCGTCATCTCAATCAATCCCAGCTCACTCACCGCATACGCTTTGGTGCGGGCCCGGTCGCGCCCCAGGTGGGTGCGCAGCTCCTGGAGCACCTTGTCGCGGTTGCCGCGCGTCTCCATGTCGATGAAGTCCACGACGATGATGCCGCCGATGTCCCGCAGCCTGAGCTGTCGCGCCACCTCGCGCGCCGCCTCGACATTGGTGCGCAGGATCGTGCTCTCGGGGTCCTTCTTGCCGGTGTAGCGTCCGGTGTTGACGTCGATGGACGTGAGGGCCTCGGTCGGCTGGATGATCAGGTAGCCACCGGTGGGGAGCTCGACGCGCTGCTGGAACAACCCGCGGATCTCGGCCTCGATGTCGAACTTGTCGAACAGCGAGCCCTCTTCCTTGAAGAGGTGCACCCGCTGCTGCAGCTCGGGGTCGATCTGCGAGAGGTACTGTGCGATTTCGGTGTGCAGCTGGCGGGAATCGACGAGCAGGGAATCGACCTTGTCGCTGAAGAGGTCTCGCACAATCCCGCGCGTGAGGCTGGTCTCGCGCTGGAGCAGCGACGGTGGGCGCACCGAGGCGGCCTTGCGCTTGATCTTCTTCCACAGCCCCAGGAGATGGTCGATCTCGCGCTTGCAGCGATCTTCGGTGAGATCGTCGGCGACGGTGCGGATGATCCAGCCTCCCTCGTCCTTGGGGACGAGGCGGCTCACCAGCTCGCGCAGCCGGGCCCGCTGCTCGCGCCCTTCGATCTTGCGCGAGACGCCAACCCGGGAGGCAAACGGCATATAGACGAGAAATCGACCCGCGAGCGACACCTGCGCGGTGACGCGGGGCCCCTTGGTGCTGATCGGCTCTTTGGTGACCTGGACGAGCTTCGATTCGCCGCGTTTCAGCTCGTCGGCGACATTCGGCAGGCGGCGCCGGGAGCGCCCGCGTCCTCCCCCGCCGTTTCCATTCCCGTTGCCCTCACCGTTCTCGTCGTCTTCGTCGCCCGGCTCGGACGGATCGTCTTCGTCCTCGTCTTCCACCAGGTCCGACGCGTGCAGGAACGCGCTCTTTTCGGCCCCTATGTCGACGAAGGCGGCCTGGATGCCGGGGAGCACCGCCTCCACACGGCCGAGGTAAATGTCGCCGACGGTGCGCCGTGCATCCGGTCGATCGACGAGGAGCTCAACGAGACGGTCGTCCTCCAGGATAGCCACGCGTGTTTCGCGTGGACTGCCGCTGATCAATATTTCGCGCTTCAAAGCAAGAACCCTCGACCCCGCGGGGCCAACAGCCTCGCGGGATCCTGATAGTGTGCCAGCAATCGCTTGTGTCTGAGAAAGTCTCTATACGGCGGGCCGGCCGACCGGACTCGGTGCCACGCGCATCCGCGAGACTCGCGGCCAGCGGCGGCAACGCTGTTAGCATCCGGTACATGTGGTAAATCTAAGTCGCCTTGTGACTTACGTCAATGATTCATTATTTTGTCCCCTATCCCCTTGAAGAAACTCCTGATGCTCTTCGTGCCCGCGATCCTGCAAGTCCCTGCGGCCGCTGCCCAGCGCCTGCGCTACCCCGAAACCAGGCAGGGGAGCGTGGTCGACGATTATCATGGCATCGCAGTCGCCGACCCCTATCGCTGGTTGGAGGACGTCGACGCCCCGGACACGAAGGCGTGGGTCGAGGCCGAGAACGCGGTGACGTTCGCGTACCTCGCGAGCGTCCCGGAGCGCGAGGCGATCCGGCGCCGGCTCACCGCGGTGTGGGACTACCCGCGCTTCGGCACGCCCTTCAAGAAGCACGGGGAGTACTTCTACTACAAGAACGACGGACTGCAAAACCAGCCCGTGCTCTATCACCAGACGAGCCGTGCCGCGAGCCCGCGCGTCCTGCTCGATCCCAACGCCCTTGCGTCGGACGGGACTATCGCGGTGGCGACGGTGTCGGTCTCCGAAGACGCGCGGCATCTGGCGTACGCGACGTCCGCCTCGGGCTCGGACTGGAACGAGATCCGGGTGCGGGACATCGCGACCGGCAACGACCTGGACGATCGCATGCGCTGGGTGAAGTTCTCCGAGATCGCCTGGTCGCACGACAACGCGGGGTTCTTCTACAGCCGCTATCCGGCGCCCGAGAACGACAATCCGCTGCTCGCGGTCAACCGGTTTCACCGGCTCTACTACCACCGCCTTGGCACGGCGCAATCAGCCGACCAGCTCATCTACCAGCGGCTCGAGCACCCCGATTGGGGCATGACGGGACACGTGACCGAGGACGGGCGGTATCTCGTGCTGAGCCTGTGGCTCGGGACCGATCGCCGCAACCGGGTCTACATCGCGGACCTCAGGGATCCGCTGCATCCCGATCTCGCGGCGACGCCGCTCCAGCTGCTCGATGACTTCGACGCGCACTACGGCTTCGTGGCGAACGACGGCTCGCTCTTCTATTTCCGCACCGATCTGGATGCGCCCCGGGGGCGGCTCCTCGCCATCGACCTGGCGCATCCGGAGCGAACGGCCTGGCGAGAGATCATTCCGCAGTCGCCGGACGTGCTGGAGCACGTCGTCCTGGTGCACGACACATTCGTCGCGAGCTATCTGCACGACGCCCACTCCCGCATCGCATTGTTCGGAAGAGATGGAAAAACCGCGGGTGAGATCTCACTGCCGTCCCTCGGCACCGCCGCAGAGCTGTCCACCGAGTCTGCGCGAGACAGTGAGCTGTTCTTTTCGTTCACGTCCTACCTCACTCCTACGACGATCTTCCGGCACGAGTTTCACACCGCCACGACCGAGGTGTTTCAGGCGCCGCGCCTCGATTTCGACGCCGCACGCTACGTCACCGAGCAGGTGTTCTATCGGAGCAAGGACGGCACCCGCATCCCGATGTTCCTCACGCACCGGCGCGATCTGGTACGCGACGGCTCGAATCCCACCTACCTCTACGGCTACGGCGGGTTCGACATCAACCTCACTCCCGCCTTCTCCCCTGGTGTCCTCGTCTGGCTCGAGATGGGAGGGGTGTTCGCGGTGCCGAACCTGCGGGGGGGCGGTGAGTATGGAGAGGCCTGGCACGAGGCCGGGATGCACGAGAAGAAGCAGAACGTGTTCGACGATTTCATTGCCGCAGCGGAATACCTGATCCGCGAGCGCTACACGTCGACCCCCAAACTCGCGATCGGGGGCGGATCGAACGGCGGGCTGCTCGTGGGCGCCGTGATGACCCAGCGCCCCGAGCTGTTCGGGGCTGCGCTCCCCGCGGTCGGCGTCATGGACATGCTGCGGTTCCATCAGTTCACGATCGGATGGGCGTGGGTCACCGAATACGGCTCCGCCGATAGCGCCGACCAGTTTCCCTACCTGTACGCCTACTCGCCCCTGCACCGGTTGCGCAGCGGCACGGCGTACCCGGCGACGCTCGTCACGACCGCCGACCATGATGACCGCGTGGTCCCGGGGCATTCGTTCAAGTTCATCGCCGCCCTGCAGGCAGCGCAGGCGGGCGAGCGGCCGGTGCTGATCCGGATCGACACCAAAGCCGGTCACGGAGCCGGCAAGCCGACGTTGAAGCTGATCGACGAGGCCGCGGATCGGTGGGCCTTCCTCGTGCGTGCTCTCGACATCCATCCCGCACTTCCTTAGCCCAGGCGGAGTCCTCCATGCCCAAGGTTGCCTGCTCGCTCTGCGGAACCCAGGTGGAAGCCCGCACCCTGTTCTCGGGACAAAAACTCGAGCTGCCGTTATTTGACCTGATCAAGAAGGATCGGCCCGACTGGAGCGGGACACGCGGCATCTGCACCAGTTGCCACGATCAATACCGGGCGAAGAAGCTGCTCTCGTATCTGGAGGCGGAGTACGACAAGATCTCGGAGATGGAGAAGGCCGTGGTGACGAAAATCGCGCGCCGCGGTCGGATAAGCCGCCTCGTCGACAAGCAATACGAAGCCCAAATGACCTTGGGCGAGCGGGTCGCCGACCACGTGGCGCAGTTCGGCGGCAGCTGGACCTTCATCGGGATCTTCGGGGCTGTGCTGTTCGGCTGGATGGCCCTGAATAGCTGGATCCTGGTGCGCCATCCCTTCGACCCCTACCCCTTCATCCTCCTGAACCTCGTCCTCTCCACGATCGCCGCGTTGCAGGCGCCGGTGATCATGATGAGCCAGAATCGTCTGGCGGAGCACGACCGCATGCAGGCGATGCAGGACTACCAGATCAACCTGATGGCAGAAATGGAGATTCGCGACCTGCACGACAAGCTGGACGGGTTGCGCAACCGGCAGTGGCACGAGCTGTGGCACCTGCAGCAGCGTCAGATCGAGCTACTCGAGTTCTTACACCGGGAGATTGCGCACCCCGAGGAGCGCGCTGGGGAACCTCGGCCCTACAAGCCTCCTGAGCTCTAATGCGTTAGTCGATCAGGTCGCCGAGCAACTGCCGCGCGATCACGATGCGCTGAATCTCGCTCGTGCCTTCGCCGATCTCGCAGATTTTCGCATCGCGCATCATCCGCTCCACCGGATACTCGGTCGTGTAGCCATAGCCGCCGTGCAGCTGAACCGCCTTCGTCGTCGCCCGCATGGCCAGCTCGGAGGCGTAGAGCTTCGCCATCGCGGCCTCCTTCTTGTACGGCTCGCCGTGCTGCTTCAGCCACGCGGCGTGGAACACGAGATGCTTGGCCGCCTCGACCTCCGTCGCCATGTCGGCGAGCGCGAAGTGCACGCCCTGGAAGCTCGCGATCGGCCGGCCGAATTGCTGGCGCTGCGCCGTGTAGGTGAGGCACTCCTCGAGCGCCCCTTCGGCGATCCCCAAGGCCAGCGCCCCGATCCCGATGCGGCCACCGTCCAGGGTGTGCAGCATTTGCCGGAAACCGTTGCCCCGCGGCCCGAGCATGTTCTCCTTCGGCACGATGGCATCCTCGAACACCAGCTCGCGCGTATCCGAGGCCCGCCAGCCGAGCTTGTCCTCCTTCTTGGCCGCGTTCACACCGGCGATCTTTGGGAGGTCGGTCACGTGGCCGACCCCGACCCGCTTCGCCTCCTCCAGATCCGTCGTGTCCTTGGTGACGATGAACGACGAAATGCCGCGCGTCTTGCCGGCGCCCTGATCGGTCCGCGCCGTCACCACGAAGATCTCGCCCACGCCGGCATGCGTGATGAAGATCTTCGATCCGTTGAGGACGAAATGATCGCCCTGCTCGACCGCGGTCGTTTTCGTCCCGCCGGCATCGGATCCGGCGGCGGGCTCGGTCAGCCCGAACCCGCCCAGCACCTTGCCCTGGGCGAGGAGCGGCACGAACCGCTGCTTCTGCTCGGGCGTCCCGAAGTCCATGATCGGCGACGTGCCGAGCGTCGTGTGGGCGCTGATCGTGATGGCGTGGCTCGCGTCGACCTTCGCCATTTCGTGAATCACGATCATGTAGGACAGGTAATCCATCCCCGCACCGCCCAGCTCCTCCGGCCACGGGATGCCGAACAACCCGAGCTCGGCCATCTGTCGCACGTTGTCCCAGGGGAACGAGGAATCGAGGTCGTGTTGCCGGGCACTGGGCCGCACCACGGAACGGGCGAAGTCCCGCACCATGTCGCGGACCTGGAGGTGTTGGTCGGAGAAGTAGAGGCTGTCGTGCATGGGTGGAATGTAAACGCCCGCCTGTGCAAGACCGTGGGCCAGTCACGGGTTAACGGAGACCTGACCTCGATGCCCAGGGCTGTCTTTCGACCACCCCGGGGCCAGTGGCCCCGGGGTCATTGCAGCACACGGTTTCTACATGGTGCGTCATTGTAGTGACTGAACACCCGCGGTCTCGTGGTCTCATGGGTCAATTCAGGTGGGTTAGCAGACGACGGTCCTCACCCACACACATCACACCCTGCACACCGCTCCAACCGCTCTCCAAAATGCTCCAGCAACTGCCGCCGCCGGCAGCGCCGCCGCTCCACGTAATGGCGCATCTCCGGCATGAGGTCACCCCACCGCAGGTCTTCACGCCGCCACAGCACCAGGCACAGCGACGCGCGGCCATCGCGTCCCGCCCGGCCGGCTTCCTGGTAGTACGCCTCGAGGGTCCGCGGCGGCCCCCAGTGCAGCACGAGGCGGACGTCGGGCTTGTCGATCCCCATTCCGAAGGCGCTCGTCGCGACGACGACGGGCGCCCGGTCGTGCAGGAAAGCGCCCAGCACGGGGCGGCGCACCTCCGCGTCGAGCCCGGCGTGGTAGGGGGCGGCCCGAATCCCCCGGAGGCGCAACGCCCGGGCGATCAGTTCGGTAATGCGGCGCGTCGGAGCGTAGAGGATCACCTGCCCACGTGCGCGCGCGATCTCCTCGACCACACGTGCGAAGCGCGCCCGGTCGTCCTTCACCCGTTCGACCGCGAAGCGCAGGTTGGGACGATCGAACGACGCGGTGACCACGCTGGCCCTGGGGATGCGCAAGACGCCGAGGATCTCCGACTGGGCGGCGGGCGTCGCGCTGCCGGTGAGCGCCAGCGTGAGCGGCTCGCGCAGGTGGTAGCGGAATTCCCCCAATTGCCGGTACACGGGGCGGAAGGCATTGCCCCACTCGACGATGCAATGGGCCTCATCGATCGCGAACAGCGGCACCTCAACACCGGCGTCGCGGATCAGGCGGCACAACGACGCCAGCCGCTCGGGAGCGCAGTACAGCAGCCGGGCGGAGCCGCCCAGCGCGAGCTGGATGATCGCCCGCTGGTCTTCCTTGGAGAGGGTGCTGTTGAGATAGGCCGCCGGAATGTTGCGACGCCGCAGACTCGCCACCTGATCCTGCATCAGGGAGATGAGCGGCGACACGACGATCGTCAGCCCGCCGGCGAGCAGCGCCGGAACCTGATAGCAGAGGGATTTTCCGGCTCCCGTCGGCAGCACGGCGAGGACGTGGCGGCCTGCGAGCAACGGTTGCAGCACCTTGAGCTGCGCCGCGCGGAAGCTCGTGTACCCGAAGCTCTCGGCGAGGACGGTGCGGGCCGTGTACAGGGCAGAGGGGGCTCGATCCACAGCCGCCAAAGAAAACGACCCCGGCGAAAAAACCGGGGTCGCTTTCACGCGAGCGACATCCCTTTATTCCGGCTCTGCGACCTCCCGCCGCACCAGCACGAGAATCGCCGCCTGGGGCACGACGAGGTACGTCTTCCCTTCGAAAGTCAGCTCGACCGCCGCCTTGCGGAAGAAGAGCGCGTAGTCTCCGACGTCCGCCTGCATCGGCAGGTATTTCACGTCCGGGCCGCGGATCTTCCACGGCTCGTCGTCCATGCTGGTGGGCTCGGTCATCGGCGTTCCGGGC
>DASSIL010000108.1:0-12816 GCA_035691925.1 Gemmatimonadales bacterium | reverse complement strand
CTGCTGGTCCTCGCGATCGAGCCCCAGCCGCGACTCCGCCCGCTCGAACGTCGCGAGACTGCCGAGCGGCGTGACCTTCGGTGCGTCGCCCACTCTCCCCGAGAGCACGGGCAGCGCGGCGAGGCGCAGCGGGTCGAAGCGCACAGAGTCGGGGGCACGCACCCGCACGCCGATCGGATGATCGCCCACGCGCACCTCACCGGCGGGGACGCCGAGCAGCGCCGCGCTGACGGCGTCGCCGACGTCGGTCGGCGTCAGGCCGAGCCGGTCCACTTCCGCCTGGTTGACGTGCATCAACAGCTCGGCCGCCGGTTCGCTCACGCCGTCATACAGGTCTTCGATCCCGTCGATCTTCCGGAGATCCGGGGCGATGGTCCGCGCATACGCCTCGACCGTATCGAGCTGGTCCCCGAACAGCTTGACCTCGACCGGCCGCGCGGCGCCGGCCAGGTCGTTGATCACGTCCGACAGGATCTGCACGAACTCGATGTGCAGCCGCGGCGCGGCGGTCTGGATCTTGTCGCGCACGTCGTCCATCACCTCGAAGATGTCGCGGTCGCGCGCGCCCCGCGGCACGAGACGCACCAGGATGTCCCCGCTGTTCTGTGCCGTGGCGAAGAATCCCAGCTCGGCACCGGTGCGCCGCTCCATTCCCCACACCTCCGGGGTCTGGGCGAGCGTGTGCTCGGCGATCTGGAGCTGCCGGTTCGTCTCGTCGAGGGCCGTCCCGCCGGGGGTGAAGTAGTCCAGCACGAACGCCCCTTCGTCCATCTCGGGGAGGAACCCCGTCCCCACGAGCTGCCAGCACACGATACCGGCCGCCACGAGCAGCACGGCGGCAACCGCCACGCGACGTGGGTGGTGCAGCACCTCCGCCAGTGCACGCTCGTAGCGCGGCGTCAGCCCGTCCACGAACCGCTCCACCCGACCGAGGACACCCGTCGTCGTTCCGGTAGCGACTTCGTGCGCCGTCACGTACCGCTCGGCGAGGAGCGGGATCACGCTCAGCGCCAGGACCAGCGAGACGAGCACCGCGACGGTGAGCGTCAACGCCAGCGCCGCGAAGAACTGGCCGACGACTCCTTGCAGCAGCCCGAGCGGGAGGAACACGACGACTGTCGTGATCGTCGAGGTCGTGACCGGCCAGATCAGCTCCTGCACGGCCTCGCGCACGGCCGCCTGCCCCGGCTGCCCCGGGGCGAGCGCGACGTGGCGTGCGATGTTCTCGGTCACCACGACGGCGTCGTCGATCACGAGTCCGATCGCGATCGCCATCGCACCCAGCGTCATCAGATTGAACGAGGCACCGAGCATCCCCATCACGAACACGGTGATGATCAAGGTCAGCGGAATCGACGTCGCGCTGATCAGCGTGATGCGCAGGTGGCGCAGGAAGAAGAGCAGCACGAGGATCGCGAGAATCGCCCCCACGAGCATTGCGTCACGCACGGCGCGGACGGCGTCGCGTACGAGGACCGCCTGATCGTACACCGCCTTCAGGTGCACGCCCGGCGGCAGCGTCGCGGTGAGAGAGGCGACGATGTGCGCCACGCTGTCGGCGATCTCGACGGTGTTGCCGCCGAGCTGCCGCGCGACGTTGATGAACACCGCGGGTCGGCCGTCGCCCGCGACCAGGCGAGTGCGATCCTCGATGCCGGGCTGCACCGCGGCCACGTCGCGCACCCGCAGCCCGTTGCCGATGACGACCGCTCCGATGTCCTCGGCGCTCTTCGCTTCCTGGTCGGTGACGATCAGGTAGGAGCGGTAATCCTGGGCGAGCCGGCCGACCGCCTGCACCGTGGTGGCATGCGAGATGGCGTCGGCGAGCTGGCCGTAGGTGAGCCTCTGGGCCGCGAGCCGGGCGGGATCGGCAACCACCTCGATCTCGCGCACGTCCGACCCCTGCACCTCCACGCGCCCGACGCCGGGCACGCGCGAGAACAGCGGGCGGATGTCGTAGCGGGCGAGGTCGTAGAGCGTGGCCGGATCGCCCCCTTCGAGGTTGTACGACACGATCGGAAAGAGGACCGGCGCCAGCCGCTCGACCTGGAGGTCGACCCCCGCCGGCAGCTGGCTCTGGACCTGGGCCACCCGCGCACGCACCAGCTGCAGCGCTTCGACCATGTTGGTGCGCGGCGCGAAGGTGACGTTGATCTCGGCGGCGCCGCGGATCGCGTGCGAGTGCACGCGGGTGACGCCGGGCACGATCCCGATCGCCTCTTCGAGCGGCCGCACGATACTGAAGACGACCTGGCGGGCACCCAGCGTCGACCCTTCGGCGATGACCGTGATGCGGGCGAAGTTGAGCTCGGGATAGATCGCCGACGGGAGGCGCAGCGCGACCCAGACACCGGCGGCGCTGAGCAGCGAGACGACGAGGTAGATGAAACGGCGCTGGCGCGAAAGGAAGTCGAAGAGCCTCAGCGCGGCGTCCCCTTCTTGATCTTCGCGCCGTCGGCGACGCCGTAGGCGCCGTGCGACACGACGGTCTCCCCCGCGGTGAGCCCCGCCACGATCTCGACCACCGCCTCGGTCCGTCCGCCGATCGTCACCGGCCGCTGGTGCGCGGTGCCGCTCGAGTCGACCACGAAGAGGATGTAGCCCTCCCCCTGGGGGACCAGCGCGTCGACGGGGACTACCACGGCGTTGGGATGCAGCGCCGTCACGATCCGGCCGAAGATCGACTCGCCGATGCGCAGCGCTCGCGCGGTCTGGGCCATCCGGGCGCGCACGGGGATGGCGCGGGTGGCGGAATCGACGGCCGCGCCCACCGCCGTCACGACCCCCGACCCCAGCGCCTCGGCGCCGGCGCCGCTGGTCGAGACGGTCACGGTGTCCCCTTCCTTCAGGGTGGCGGCCTCAGCGGGCGACACGTTGAACTCGGCATCGAGAGCCGACGGGTCGGCGACTTCGACGAGCGGGACGTTGGGATCGACCGGCGCGCCGAGCACGGCGGACAGTCTGGTGACGACGCCGCCGAGCGGCGCGCGCAGCGTCGCCAGCTGCTGGGAGCGCTGCGCCGTGACGGCCGCCGCTTGCGCGGCGGCGAGATCGGCCGCCGCCTGTTCCGAGTCCTTCTGCGCCAGGATGCCCGCCTGCACCAGCCGTACCGCCCGATCGTAGGCGCGCTGCGCATTCGCGAGTGAGGCCACGGCGCTGCGCGCCGCGGCATCGAACGGCGCGCGCTCGAATTCGACGAGCGAGTCGCCGGCGCGCACCCGCTGTCCCGTCGCCACGAAGATCCGGGAAACTCGTGTCGGTCCCGGCGCGGCGAGCGCGGCGAACCGGCCGGGCCGCGGCACGACGATGCCGATCGCCTGCACGAGCTGTGGGAAGGGTTGTGTCCGCGCGACTGCGGTCGCGGCGTCGACCACCGCCGGCGGGGAGGCATCGCCGCCCTCGGCGTGGCGCGAGCACGCCGCGGCGCAGAGCGCGAACACCAGGACGCGGGGCCGGGGAATCATGGACCGGTCACCGTCGTGAGCAGCCGCACCAGACCCGCGGCGTCGTTGGCCGCCGCCATGTCGTCGACGTAGCGACCCAGGGCCTCGCGCGCCAGCCGCTGGGCCTCGAGCACGTTGGCGAGCGGCACTGCCCCCTCGCGATACGCCTGCAGCGACATCGCCGCCACCTGGTCGGCCCCCGCGAGCAGCGCCCGGTCGCGCGCGAGCCGGGTCCGTGCGACGGTGAAGACCCGCTCCGCACTCTGCAACTCGGCGTTCTGCGCGCGGCGCGCCAGATCGAACTCCGCCTGGGCTCGTGCGCGCGCCGCCTGCGCCTGCGCGACCTCACCGCCATTGCGGTGAAACAGCGGAATCGGAAGCGCGACCCCGAACGTCGGCAGCGAGCCGCGCTGCGTGGGGTCGCCGAACTCGACGCCGACCTGAAAGCTCGGCGCGGGAAAGGCGTTGCGGTGCGCGAGCGAGACGGCGCGCTCCTGGGAGCGAAGGTCGGCCTGTGCCGCGGCGACGCGGAGCGGCTCCCCCGCCGCAACCGGGACCGCGGTGTCGGCGGGCGGTGTCAGGGAGTCCGTGAGGACGATCGTCTGCGAATCGGCGGGCAGGCCCATTGCCAGTTGTACGGCCAGCACGTTCGCAACGCTGGCGAGGGAGTCATCGGCAGCGGCGTTGGCGAGCTGCCCGGCATTGACTTCCGCCAGCCGTACGTCGAGGTCGCTCACGTCCCCCACCGACCGGCGCAGTCGCGCCATCGTGAGCAGGGTGTCGGCAGCCTGTGCGGTGCGGCGGGACAGCTCCGCATGGGCCCGGGCAGCGAGGGCGTGCGTATAGGTCGTGTCGATGTCGAAGCGAATCGCCGCCCGCTCGAACGCGAAACGAAAGCGCGCCGCGTCGCGGCCGGCAGCGGCGGCGCCAACCCGGGCGGAGCGGAGCCACGGCAGATCGAGCGGGACGTCGGCGATCAGGTGGTAGTGCGGCAGGTCCTTCGTGTAGGTCGACGAGAGCGACGGGTTCGGGTAGAGCCTCGCGCCATGGAGCAGTCCCGCGGCGGCCAGGGTATCGGCCCGAGCGAACGCGCTGCGGGCGCCGCGTGCCAGGGCGGCGTCGATGGCGTCGGCTCGGGAGAGGGGCTGCTGGCCGGCGAGGGACCCGCTCAACAGCGCGAACCCTACCAGCGTGTGCAACAGGCGCATAGGGGGGCGCAACTTACCAAGTCCGTGCTGACATAGGGCTTACACCCCTGAGGGAAACGAGACGGTCACGGTTGTTCCCGCGCCGGGCTTGGAGCGCACGCCGAGCGAGGCCCCGTGCTGATCGGCGATCCAGCGCGCGATGGCGAGCCCGAGCCCGGCTCCATCGGTCTCCTGGCGCGCGGTGTCGCTGCGGAAGAAGCGTTCGAACACGCGCGGAAGGTCCTCCGGCGGAATCCCCACACCCGTGTCGGTGATCGCCACGACGCGCCGGCCGTCGGCGACGGTCACGTCGAGCCGCACGTCCCCGCCTACCGGCGTGAACTTGATCGCGTTGTCGAGCAGGATGAGGAGCAGGCGGCGCACCAACACCGGATCTCCCGTGATCGGCGCCTCCTCGAACGATCCGATGCCCACCGTCACCTGGTGCTGCGCGGCGAGCGAGCGAATCGAATCGACGGCGTCGGAGGCGAGGTCGTCGAGATAGACGGTCTTGCGCGTGGCGGGCTGCTCGCCGGCGTCCGCGCGGGCCAGCGTGAGGAGGTCCGAGACGATGGCGCCGACACGCTCCACCTCGCGGACGACGGCGTGCAGGGTCTCGGCATCACGACGCGGGTCACGCTCTTCGGCGAGGGCGACCTCGGCACGAGTGCGCAACAGGGTGACCGGAGTGCGCAGCTCATGCGCGGCGTCGGCCATGAACCGGCGCATTTGGTCCATCGAGCGCTCGACCGGCGCCGTCGACTGCCGCACCAGCACGTAGCCGCCTCCCGCGACGAGCAGCATCGCGACGAACGCCGCGGCGGCGAACACTTCGATCAGGGAGGCGTAGCGGCTCTCCAGCTCGACACGGTCGGCGGCCACGGCAGCGATGTACACGTGCCCGCTCGATCCGGTGAAGCGCTGTGCGTGCAGCCGGATTTCACGGTCACCCGGCTCGCTCATGTCGAGGTCGGACTGCCCGTTGAGCGCCGCATCGCGCGCGGCCGCCTGCACCCATCCTGGAGCCTGGGCGGGAATGATCGGGGTGCCGGCGGTATCGAGCAGAAAGAGCATGCGGTCGGGGATGTGCAGCTCGGACACGGCATCGGCCACCGGTCCGGTCGCCTGCTCGCGCTCGAGGTCACGGATGCGGGCGGCGCGCTGCAGCGCGACCGTCGCGCTGCGCAGCGACGTGTCGAGCTGGCGCGACAGCTGGCGGCGCACGCCGAAGAAGACGCCGCCGCCGAGCAAGACGAGGATGAGCGTGAAGACGCCGCCGTACCACAGCGTGAGCTGGAACCGCAGCCGCGCGAGCGGGTCGGCCCGTTGGCTCACTCGCCGAACCGATAGCCGGCGCCGCGCAGGGTGGTGATCAATTTCGGCTCGTAGTCGTCGTCGATCTTGCGCCGCAGCCGGCGGACCAGGACTTCGAGCAGGTTGGCGAAGGGATCGTGGTTGTCGTCCCACACGTGCGCCGTGATCGTCGTCCGGTCGAGCACACGGCCGGGATGACGCACGAACAGCTCCAGCAGCGTGAATTCCTTGGCGGTGAGGTCGATCGGTTTGCCGCCGCGGTGCACGGTGCGGGCGGCGAGATCGACTTCGAGATCGGCGATCCGATGGACGGCAGGGGTGAGCGCCGGATGGCGGCGCGCCAGTGCCTGCACGCGGGCGACGAGCTCGCGGAACGCGAACGGCTTGCTGAGGTAATCGTCGGCGCCGGCCTCGAGCCCGCGCACCCGATCGTCTACGGCATCGAGCGCCGTGAGCATCAGGACGGGAGTCATGCTGCCCTTCTCCCGCAGCCTGCGACAGAGATCGAACCCCGACCCGCCGGGGAGCATGACATCGAGGATGACCACGTCGAACGCGGTCTGGCCGGCGCGCTCGACTCCCTCCGCGAACGTGGAAGCGACCGCGACCTCAATCTGCAGTTTGGCCAGGCCTTCGCGCACCAGCCCGGCCAGTTCGGCGTCGTCTTCGACTATGAGAACCCGCATGTCCCTTACCTTAATGAGTTCGCTGGCGGCAGCGAATGCCCCCAAGGGGAATCGAACCCCTGTTCCCACCTTGAAAGAGTGGTGTCCTAACCGTTAGACGATGGGGGCTTACAACTACCTTACTCCGTCCAGAAAGAACGTCGAGACAAACCGCCGAGGAGCAGCGTCCAGAAGGAACAGTCGTACGACTTCACTCGACGCCGTTCTCGACGCCTCTTCTCGACGACTATCTCTCGACGCAGTGCGCAGTTGATAGCGGTAACGGGATTCGAACCCGTGTTTGAGCCTTGAGAGGGCTCCGTCCTAGTCCCCTAGACGATACCGCCCTGGTTCCAACCGAATCGGGTCGAAAAATATCGCCTAAGAGTGGTCGTCGGCGCCACCCCAAGTGACCTTCGGGTCGTCCCTCGCGAATGCGTTGACGAGCACCATCCACCCGAAGAGGTTGGGGCCCGGCTCAGCCGGCGCACATCACGGCCGCACGATCTCCAGCTCACGGGCCGTCGTCACGTTGCGCCCCCGTGCCGCGATCGTGACCGATACACCGTAACGGCCGGGATCGAGGCTCGACACGTCGACGATCACCGCTCGATGAATCATTCCCGTCTCCGGATCCGTGCTCTCGTGCCACGCCAGCTCCGTCTCGCGCGACCGTTTCCCCAGCCCGAACCACGACCCCACGCGGCGTAGCAGCCCCGTGTGGCGAGGCGTTACGCTCACCTGCGTTTCGACGGGCTCCCCTGGCGTCAGACCGTACACCTCCCAGTAGAGGCCGATTCGTCCTCCAGCCGCGACGGTCGCCGATCCGTGGGCCAGGGACAGCACCGCCGACAGGTCCCCGGGAACCGAGTCGACCGGATCAAAGACGAGGAGACCCGAGGTACCCACGAGAGACTGGGTCCGTTGCGCCAGCGCCAGCCGCGCGCGACCGACATGGAGCGTTCCCGGTTGCGTGACCTCGAATCCCACGACGGTCGCAGGCCACGGCGCCTGCGCCACCATCACGCCCTTGCGGTTCGAGTCCCCGGCTCTCGCGAGAACTGGAGGGAGCTGCTCATCGCGCGCCAGCACCACGACCCGCGAAAGATCGGGCTGTTGCCGCCACACGGTGTCGCGACTCAGATCGTACGCCACGACCACGAGCGTCGATTCTCCGCGACGAAACACCGTGATGTCGGGAGTCAGGGTTTCGAAGGTCTTCGCGTAGAGCGGCGCGTACCGCTCGTGCGGGCGCAGGGGCGAGATGTCCCAGGGCGACGAGCCTGGTTCGAGTTCGGCGTCCGTACTGGGGAAGAAGTGGAACGCCGGCAAGCGCTCATGTCCGCTGACATCACGCGCATCGAATTCCGGGTCCAGCGCTCCGGTCCAGGCGATCGGCCACCCGTAGCGCAGCGTCAGCTCCCGCAGGTCGTCGGCCAGCGGGGACGCCCACGGCGAACCGGCGCGCTCGAGCATGCGCACCATCGTGAGGCGGGCGTAATGCTCGACGCGGCGGTCGTTGCCCGGCCGGGAGAGGAGCGGCTGCGCCAGCCACCAGAGGTGGGCCGAGAATGCGGCGCGCGAGGCACAGTCGAGCCGGCTGAAGCGGCGCCGCAGGGGAGCATCGAGCAGCGGCGTGAGGTCGGTCCAGCGGCACCGCTGTGCCGCCGGCATATCGGCGAGTGCGGTGGCGTAAACGGTGTCCGCGGCGGCGTCATCCCCGGCCGCGTGCCGCGCGAAGGCCTCGAGCGCCTCGCACCACCACCGATCGGCGCGGCAGGCGTGCGCTGCGGCGAGTGCATCGGTCAGCCGGTCGCTCTCCACCAGGTATCGCACGCGCTGGCCGGCGATCCACCAGTCTCCCGGAAGCAGCGCGGCGGCTGAATCGAGCAGATCGAGCAGGTGTCGGCGCGCCTGTTTGATTTCGTCGGGCTCGGGTGGCGGGGGCGGAGCGTCCCCGTCGTACCAGTAGCAGAACCGGCCGATGCGCTCGTCGCAGACGCCGCCGTGAGAGGACCCGAGGGTGCGGGGCGCCAGGAACCCGCGTTTCGATTCGAACGCCTGCTGCGCGAGCTGCACCGACCGCAGCGCAGCATCCGAATCGGGCTGCGCCACGGCCAGGAGCAGGACGACCGGGAGCATTCTTCAACTTACAGCGCCCCACTAGAGCGCCGTCAGCGGTTCCCCGGAGCTCGCTGCTGCATGCGGTTACGCATCTCGGTCACGTTCTGGTCCCAGACCTTCTGCTGATCGGGGGTCAGCAGGGCGCGAATCTCCTCGTCCTGGTTACCGAACAGCGCCCGCATCTTGGCGCGCGTGGCGGAGTCGGGCGGCGTTCCGGGCGTGAACGGCGGCATCTGCGCGCGATACTTGGTGGTGATCGAATCGACCTTCGTTTTCTGGTCGGCGCTCAGCGTGATCCCCTGCAACAGCCGCTGCACACGACGCTCGGCGAACCCGCCCACGCCGGGCGACTGTGCACCGGCAAGAGACGTCGCAACCAGCATCAACCCGATGGAAAGAGCTGCCATCCTGTGCGACATAACACGTCCTCCTTGATGCTCCCTACTACGCAAGCCGCCGCGCGCGCGTTGTTGTGCCCCCGCTGGTGCGCCAGCGCCGGCCACTGCTTGGGATATGAAACACGAAGGCCGCGACGGACTGTCGCGGCCCGGGGTCAACATGACCTAGGGGAGTGCCCAGCGCAAAGAAGCGATCACCGACCCATAGCGCCACTGGCCACTCGTCGTCGCTGTCGTGGCGACCTGGGAGTCTTCGCTGTCCAGCTCCAGCCGGAAATCGCGCCCCGGGGCAAGGGGTGCGTCGAGCATCGCATAGAGGCGAAACGCCGCAGTCCACGGTCCGAAAAGGTGACGCTGCTTGGCGACGCGCTGAACCCCCGCCCCACCGTCGACCGCCAGCACTAGCGAGCCAGGCGTCTCGATCTCGAAATACGTCCCCGCCTCGGCGACCTGCAATTGCCACGGTGCGAAGTAGCCCGAACCACTGAGGTGATCGTAATGGATCTGATGGAACTGCGCCGACAGCTCGGCGGACGGCGCGACCGCGACCGCCATGACGCCGCTGAGCGTCGTCTTGTGGTTGACTTCGAAGGAATCGCTCAACGTCGCCGTCTTCCCTATGGCTCGCAGCGTGAACGGCCCGGCGACGGGCAGCGACAGCAACCCGCTGTACTGCGTGCGGATCACGTGGTTGGCCACGAGCAGCGGGCTCGCGTCGACCACGCCGCGGTCGGCACCCAAATCCACCCCGAGCCGCGACGCCGGTGCACGCCAGCGGGCACGAAGCTGACCGGTCGGAATCACCGCCGCGCTCCATCGCAAGATCGACGCCTGGGACGGAGGCCCATTCCGCGGTGTGACAGGGACGGGGGCAACCGACGTCTCAATCGGCTCGATGCGTGCGGCACCTCCGGCCGCGTCGATCTTGACTGTGGCCACCGGCTGCCACGTCCCGCGCAGAGCGAGGGCATCGAGATCGGCGCCCGGGAGGGTATCACCGACCACGTGGGTGCGACTGCCCTCGATGCCGAGTCGTGCCGGTCCCGCGGCGCCGAGCTCGAACGCGCCGCCGAAGCGCCAGACGGTGTTGCCATCGGAGTCATGGCTCCCGGACACGAGCGGCGTGAAGGCCGGCGCGGCGACCCCGCGAACGACGGCGAGCCGCCGCGCGACCTTCGGATCGGGCGCGAGAGACTGGGAGCGCTCCAGCGCGTCCACGGCTTCCCCCGGCCGGCCGGCGCGCACCAGCTCGCGCGACAGCTCCTGCCACGCTTCCGCATCCCTGGGGTGCGTCGCCAGCCACGCGCGGTAGGCGGCCAGTGCCGCGTCGCTGCGCCGGGCCCGCGCCAGGACGCGCGCCTGTCCGATCACCGCATCCCGCTCCGTCGGGCCGAGCCGGAGTGCTTGCGCCGACCAACGCAGCGCTTCGTCGTTCCGTCCCAGTCGCGACAGCATATCGGCGACCGCGAGATAGCCCCAGAGGTCGGCCGGCTCCAACGCAACGTACTTCTCGAACAGTGGCAGCGCCCGCGCAGGTTTGTGGCGTTGCAGATCCGCCAGGCGATATGTGGCACGCGAGTTCTGCGGATCGATCGCGAGCACCGCGGCGTACGCGGCGATCGCCGCCTCGACGTCCCCGGTTTCGTAGAGCGACTCGGCCCGGGCGAGGGAGATCGCCGCTCTGCTTTTCGCCTGCGACAGCGCGGTCGTCGGGTCGGCGGCGGAGACGAGCTCCGCGGCCAGCAGCACGAACAGCCAGCGACCGCGCGCGCCTGCCGCCGCCACGCGCCGCCGCGGCCGCGCGATGGGTGTCGGCGGCGTTCCGCGTTCGAGCCGTGCAGCGAGCCGATCGCGCCGCCGATACCACAGGCGCGTCAGCTCGACGGTGCCGAGCACCGCCAGGAGGGTGGCGAGGGATACGGCGAATGTCGCCGTGCGCCAGACGTTGTGGGACGTCCCTGCCGGTCCGGCAGCGAAGTGCGCGTGCGCGGTGCTGAACAGGACCCCGAGGAGCCAGCCCGTGGTCCACATCCCGCCGAGAATGCCGGCGGCCAGCAGCTGTTGCAGGGCAATGACGCGCCACCGCACCGCCGCCGCACCCTTCCACACGCGGCGATATCCCTCCCGCAACGGCAGCGATGCGGCGCTCAACATATAGAAGAGGCCACCGATCCCCGTGCCCGGAATTCCCGGCGTCACCGTCAGTGTCCCTTCTCGTAGACGTGCAGCGTGCGCCCCAGCAGAAATTCGGCACCAGCCGCCCGGAGGAAGAACAGCGCATTCACGGTGCGCAGCACGAAGAACGCCGGAACGCTGGCGAGCGCCCGGCCGATCTCGCGCCGCTTCGCCGCACCAACGACCACCGGCACCAGCACGGCCGGGGCGTCGATCACGTAGCCGAGCAACACCCATGGCGTGCGCAGCACCATCGCGAGGATGGGCAACAGCACGAGGTAGAGCGCCGCGGCGACCGTCGCGTCCCAAAACGCCACGGCGACCGCGGAGCGCAGGTACGGGACGGAGAGCAGCCCGCGCCAATGCAACTTGACGTTTTGAATGAACCCGTGCGACCAGCGGCGCAGCTGCTGCCCCATCAGTTTGTAGGTCCGCGGCTCGATCGGGTAGCACACCGCTTCCGGCACGAAGCGGACCTCGTTGCCGCCCTGATACAGACTCCAGGTGAGATCCATGTCCTCGGCCATGGTGCGGTTCGACCAGCCGCCGTGAACGCGCAGCTGCGCCGTGCGATACATGGAGAAGCAGCCCGATGCGATCAGCGGCCGCCCGTAACACTCCTGGACCTGCTTGTAGTAGGTGAACGCGAACAGGTACTCGACGTAACGCCCCCGCTCCCACAGGCTCCTCACCCGCTGCGGCAGAACAAATCCACACGCCGCCGCAACGCCCGGCTTTTCAAAGGCGGGGAGCAGGCGCTCCAGCGCGACCGGCTCGAGCACCGTGTCGGCGTCGACGGCGACGGTGAGCGCGGTGCGCACGTGGCGCAGGGCGAATGTCTGGGCCCCCGCCTTCGATCCGGTGTTCTGCGGTGGCCGGATCACGGTGACGCCGAGGGCGCGCGCCACGTTCCCCGTGCCGTCGCTCGAGCAGTCGTCCACGACGATGATTTCGCGCGGCGGAGCCGTCTGGGTCTGGAGGCTGCGGATGGTGCTGCCGACACTCTCCGCCTCATTGAAGGCGGGGACGATGACGGTCACATCGGAACCGGTCAGCGGTCGGTGCAGCGGTCGTTCAACGCTCGGCGGCAATTCGAGGTCCCGGTCCAGGGTCGCGGGCACACGTCGCCCGTCGCCTAAAGACTGTCGAGGGGACCACAGGTAACTGTGCGATGCGTCCGCAGTTACAGAACGAACCCGAGGGAACGCCTATAGAGGAAGGGGGTAAACGCCTTCCTGCCGGGGGCTGGCGCTACCGGGGGGTGGGAGGCGCTATCGCTCCAAGCTGCATGAGGATACCGAGTTTGATCGAAGTGACGGACTCATCCGTAGCTTCTCGGAGCTACCACCTCGAGCTCCGAGCGGCTGAACGGCAACCGGGTGATGCGGCGCCCGGTCGCCTGGAAAATCGCATTCGCTACCGCGGGGGCGACCGGCGGCAACGCGATCTCCCCGTACCCCATCGGCTTTTCCCGGCTCGGCGTGATGTGAACCTCGACGTCCGGCGCCTC
>DASSIL010000107.1:0-3758 GCA_035691925.1 Gemmatimonadales bacterium | reverse complement strand
TTGCCGAGGGTCACGATGTCGGGAACGACCTCCTGGGTCTCGAACGCCCAGAAGTGGCTGCCGACGCGGCCGAACCCCGTCTGCACTTCATCGGCAATGCACACACCGCCGGCCTTGCGCACATACCCGTATGCCGAGTTGAGGAATCCGTCCGGCAGCACGATCTGGCCGGCCGAGGAGAGAATCGATTCGCACAGGAACGCCGCCGGCTGCGTACCGCGGGCCCGGATCCGTCCCACCGCCTCGGACACGAAGGTGCCGTATCGCTCGCCTGCGTTCGGCTCGTCCTTGCGATAGCGGCCGCGGTACACATCGGGCATCGGCACCTTGTGCACCCAGGCCGGGGCCCCCGCCCCGCCCGGGCCGTCATGCTTGTACGGACTCACGTCGACGAGGGTCGACGTGTTGCCGTGGTAGGCGCCCTCGACCACGATCACGTCGCGCTTGCCGGTGTAGGCGCGGGCGAGTCGCAGCGCCAGCTCGTTGGCTTCGCTTCCTGAATTGACGAAGTAGCAGACCGAGAGCGACGACGGCATTGTGGCACAGAGCCGCTCGGCATACCGCACGATCAGCTCGTGCAGATAGCGCGTATTGGTGTTGAGTACCGCCATCTGTCGCTGCCCGGCGCGCACGACTCTGGGGTGGCTGTGCCCGACATGCGGCACGTTGTTCACCGCGTCCAGGTAGCGGCGCCCCTCCTGATCGTACAGGTACTGCCGCCAGCCGCGCACGATCTCGAGCGGGCGCCGGTAGGCGATACTCAGCGAGGGTCCGAGAAGATGGCGTCGTTTCTCCAGGAGCTGCGGCAATGGCTGGGACGGCGCCGGGAACTGCTCCGGGGGAATCCGGGCAATCAGATTGGGATCGGGCGACAGGCTCTTCCACGCCGAGCGCTGAGTCGGGCGGGCGACTCCGGGAAAGTCCCCCTGATACTCGAGCAGATCGGTGATGATCTGAAAGTGGAGGTGCGGTGCCCAGCCGCCGTTGACGTCGACATCGCCCACCCGGCCGACCACACTTCCCAAAGCGACCGGCTGGCCTGGCTTCAGCCAGCTGAGCGAGTCGCGATCGAGGTGGCCATACAGCGTAAAAAACGTGATGCGGCCGCCTTCGACGGTGTGCTGCAGGATGACGGTCGGACCGTAGTCCTTCGGGGCCGCATTATCCCGGAACGAATGCACCACTCCGCCGAGCGGCGCGAAGACGGGTGTCCCGGGGGGAAGAAACAGGTCGAGGCCGATGTGGACGGTGCGCCATTCCGGTCCATCGTTGCCCTCGACGCGGAACGCGTCGCTCGTGTAGACGAGGCGCGGCTCGTCGTAGCGGCCCACGGTCATCGTCGCGCCCCGCTCGGTCGCCTCGGCGGCGATCGCACGGGCCATCGTCGCGGCGTCCTGTGCGGTGTCCAGGTCTCCGAGCAGCGGGCTCGAGACGGAGAGATCGACCACCTGGGTGCTGGCGCCCCATTCTGGCGCGATCAGCGGTCCGAGCTCGTCGGGGTGGGCGCGCAGCCACGACTCCACCGTGGGGGCGGTGGCGACGCCGGCGAGGCCGCATGCGTCACGCAGCACCACGCGCCCCAATCGCGGTGGCAGCGCGAGCAGGCGCTCGAGTGCGGCCCACGCGGCCGTCTCACTCACCGTGAGATAGGCGTTGTTGGGAACGGCTGAGCGCTGGATCGCGGCGTTCACGACGCTCACCGCGAGTCGGGTGGTAATGAGGCCGTCCAGCAGGTCGCTCTCGGGCTGGGTGATCTGGCGAACCGACTGGTAGCCGGCCACGACGCGCGCCGCGGTGCTGATCGGGTCCGCCTTGCCGAGGGCGGCGTAGGCGGCGGCAATTGCGAGATCGCAGATCACCGCGCTGTCCACCAGATCGCCGAAGTCGATCACCCCGGTGACACGGCGCGTCCAGGGATCGTCGCCGCGCACCAGGACGTTGTGGTCGTTGGCGTCGTTATAGATGATGCCGCTCTTCACGCCGCTCAGCGCGGGGGTGATTTCCTCGTCGAAGCGGTCGAGCACCCGCTGGACCAGCGCGCGCCGCGTGCGGTCCTCGATCGCATCGGCGTGCTCCCGGATCCACCCCGCCCGGGCCAGATCCCACTTCAACGGCCGCCGCGCCGCCGGATGCTCGAGTCCTTCGAGCCCCATGTCGACCTGCGCGATCACTCGCCCGAGGCTCTCGAGCAGCTCGGGCGTGTGCGGGCGGACCTCGGCGAGCGTCGCGCCGTTGATCCACGAGAGCAGGCGGACGTAATACGTCTCTCCCTCGCTCCCTGTGGTTTCGAGGATCTCGGCGCCATCGGTGGCCGGGAGTACGCGCGGCACCGCGACGCCGGGGGCGCGCTCGGCGAGCCGCTTGAGCGCCAGGTGCTGCAGCTCGAGAATGCCGCGCTCCTCTCCTGCGTGCGAGATCTTGAGAACGGCGCGGCGGCCGTCGGCGAAGCGTACCAGAAAGTTCTGGTCGCGCTCGCTCGGCAGCGGGCGGACGTTCCCCGCCCCGCCGAAACGTCGGGACAGGATCTCTTCCGCTTCCGCTGGAGAAAGCGCCGGCTGCCGGAACGTGATGCTGAGCGTCACACGGTACAGATCGCGACGGCGGCGCGGAGCGAGGTGAGGGGGTCCGCGGCGGTCGGCTCGAACTCGTGTGCGACGAAGCCCGAGTACCCGGCGTCGGCGAGAGCGCGGGCGACCGCGTGGTAGTTCAGCTCCTGGGAGTCGTCGATCTCGTGCCGGCCGGGGACGCCGCCGGTGTGGATGTGGCCGATGTGGGAGATCGAATCGCGCAGCGTGCGAATGATGTCCCCTTCCATGATCTGCATGTGATAGATGTCGTACAGCAGTTTCACGCGGGGCGAGCCCACGCCGTCGATCACGCGCACCCCGAAGGCGGTGTGGTCGCCCTGGTAGTCCTTGTGGTCGACCTTGCTGTTCAACAGCTCCACGCACACCGTCACGCCGTGCCGCTCCGCCAGCGGCGCCACCTGCCGCAGTCCCTCGACGCAGGCAGCGAGCCCGTCGGCGTCGCTGATCCCGGCGCGGTTGCCGAACATCGTGATCACGTTCGGAACACCGGCCGCCGCCGCCAGCGGGATCGTGCGGGTCAGCTCCTCGATGAGCATCGCGTGGTGGGTGCGGTCGTTGAAGCCCGTCGCGATGAAGTCCTTGCGGTCCGCGGGATAGCCCATCGAGCAGACGAGCCCGGCGTCCTTCGCCACGGGCCATTCGGCCGGCTGCAACAGGTCGATCCCCGTGAGCCCCATCTCCTTGATCGCGCGGCAGAATTGCGGCAGCGGGATGGAGCCGTACGGCCAGCGGCACACCGACTGCTTCAGTCGACCGGGAGGAAGAGCGGCGGGAAGCCGCTGCCCCGCGAGAGTGGATGTCGCCGTCCCATCCAGCGTGGCCAGCGCCAACCCGGCGGAGGCGGCGAGCAATTCCCGCCGTGTCATGGAGCGATGTGTTGTGTCGGTCATCGGAGCACCCTCTGAAAACTGTATGTCGGATGCGCGGCGTGCGCTACCCGGTCCGGCCGATATCCTCATTCCACAGTCCCGGTTGAGCGGCGATGAACCGCGCCATCAGCGCTTCACAGCGTGCGTCGTGGCGCACGTCTACGGTCACGCCGCGGGAGCGCAGCAGCTCTTCTTCGCCGAGAAAGGTGCGGTGCTCCCCGACGATGACCCGGGGGATGCCGTATAGCAGGATCGCCCCGCTGCACATGGCGCAGGGAGACAAGGTCGTGTACAGCGTCGC
>DASSIL010000106.1:0-7470 GCA_035691925.1 Gemmatimonadales bacterium | reverse complement strand
CGACAGCTGTCCGCGTCGCCCACTGGGAGATCGACCAGGAGTCGCTGCGCGGCTTGATGGGGGGGCTCGGGAACGGGGCCTCCTCCGCGGAGTGGTTTCAGCTCCGGCGTGAGTTCGAAGGCCTGGCGCTCAACCCGGGGTTCGATCGGCTCATCACGCTGGACTGCAACACCATCAAGGAGTTACCGCACCAGATCGACGTCGCCCTGCGGGCACTGCGCCGCCCCATGTGTGGCCGGGCGATCCTCGCCGACGAGGTCGGTCTCGGCAAAACCATCGAAGCCGGGATCATCATGAAGGAGCTGGCCGCGCGCGGTATGGCGCGCCGCGTCCTGATCCTCGCCCCCGCGTCCCTCGTGGAACAGTGGCAGGCCGAGCTCGAGACGAAGTTCTTCGAGAAGTTCGACACGCCCGTCGAGCCGGAGGACTGGCGCCACACGACCAAAGCGATCGCCTCCTATCAAGGCGCCGTCGCCAACGCACCCGAGATCCTTCAGGCGAGCTGGGATCTCGTGATCGTGGACGAGGCCCACAACGTGAAGAACCACACCACCGCGGTGCACCAGCTGTTGCGGCAGGTCGATCGGAACTTCATGCTGCTGCTCACCGCCACGCCACTGCAGAACAACCTGCGCGAACTCTACAACCTCGTCACACTGCTCCGGCCCGGCCAGTTCGGCACCTGGAGCCAGTTCCAGCGGGAGTACGTCCAGGGCGGCGATCCTCGCCGGGCGTCGAACCCCGAGGCACTGCGCGAGTTTACCAGCCAGGTGATGATCCGGACGCGGCGCTCGAGCGTTGCCGACGTGATCAACCTGCCGCCGCGCCGCCCGGTCCACCGCGCCATCGCCCTGACGCCCGGGGAGGCCGCTCTGTACGGCGAGACCGTGCGCTTCCTCCGCGATCTCTCCCGGGAAGGCTACTTCCAGCTGGAGCTGATGCGCCTGCTGCAGCGGGTCACGTCGTCGTCCAGGGCGCTCGCCGACTCGCTGCACTCCATGGCTTCAGGAGACCTGGTGCAGCCGGAGCACCGGCAACGGGCCGGTGAGCTCGCAGAGCGGGCGCGGGCGGTGACCGATCACGCCAAGCTGGATTACTTGACCCGCTACCTCGCCGACACTCCGGATCGCGTGATCGTCTTCAGCGAGCACCTCCCGACGCTCAACCTGCTCAGACATCGGCTCCAGGACATTGGGCGGCCCGCGATCACGTTCACCGGATCGCTGTCCCGCGCCGAGCGCAGCCACCAGCTGCACCGGTTCCGGGCCGAGCCGGGGAGCGTGTTTCTCACGACGCGCGTCGGGAGCGAAGGCTTGAACCTGCAGTTCTGCAACCGCATCGTGAACTACGAGCTGCCGTGGAATCCCATGGTCATCGAGCGGCGGATCGGTCGTGTGCAACGCATCGGCCAGGAGCGGGAGGTGCACATCCTGAACCTGGCCGCGCACGCCACGATCGAGATGCCCGTCCTCTGGCTGCTCGACCAGAAGATCCGGCTGTTCGAGCTCGACGTGGGACTGCTCGACCTGATCCTGGGAGAATTCGGCGGGCCTGAGTCCCTCGAGCATCGCCTGGCGGAGGCATGGCTGCACGCCGAGTCCGACGCGGCCTTCGAACGTGAGCTCGAGAGCATCGGCGAGCAGATTGTGGCGAGTCGGGAGGCCGCGGCGCAGCAGGCACGGCTGGCCTCCGAAATCGCGGTCGAGGATAACGCCGAGCGGCTCGAGCGGGAGTTTCGGCAGCTATCGGTTCCCGGACGGGTGGTGCTGGGCTACGGCACCTCTCATCTCAAGATCGCCCGCGGCGTGGAGGCGAAGCGCCATCACCTCGGCCTCCATGTCACCGAGATTCGCGAAGCCGCCGAGCACCCCAGGCGCGTGGAGGATGCGGGTCATCATCCGGAATACGGGCCCCTCCACCGCATCGTGGGCGTCACCGGGCGCGGCCGGATGGTGCAGCTGCTGCTGCAGGCCGACCGCCTGCCGATGACTCTCGCCGATCTGTCCGCCGATGCCGTGGCTCCTCTGTGATTGACCACGCGTTCGATCTGGCGGATGCGGAGGCGCTGGTCGACCCGCGCTTGCGGGGGCTGGTGGAGCGGTACGCGCGTCTGGCCGGTGCTGCGGTCCAGGAGCTGGAACCACAGCTGGTCGAGCTGTCGCTCCCAGATGCCGAGAGGCCGCACTTCTGGGGGCGCTCCTCGGTGCGCGTGGCGTTTTCGGCCGCGGCCTTCGAGCGTCACCCCGATGCCGAACTGGCTGTCCCCGGCAGCGCGTTTCTTCAGGAGTTGCTCGGCGCGGTCCGCCCCCGGGGCGCACGACGCGCCTTCGGGCTGATTCCCCCGACGCACGCTCCCGACGTGACCGGCCTGCCGCGCACGTTTCTGGTACGCAAGGGCGTGGCGGAGCCGCCGGTCACGAGCCTCGCGTTGCACCCCGTGGCGCGGCTCGTCGCGCGCGTGGCGGTCAGGTCGGCGGCGGTCGTCGCGGAGCATATCGTCGAGAGCGGCGTATTCGACCTCGTCACGGGCTTGCGCGCACCAGACGACGTAGCGGGACTATGCCGCGACATCGAGGCCGGCAAACTCGATCCGGCCGGCGGCGAAGCCGCCGCTGGTGCCGTGGCGCTCCCGGCCAGCCCGCTCGCGGAGCTCGTGCCGTTGATGCTCGGCGATATCGAAGCCAGACTGGAGACGCAGCTCGCGCGACACCGGCGCGAGGCCGACCAGGCCCTCGCCGCCGAGCTGGCCCGGGTCGACCGCTATTACCAGCAGATGCTCGAGGAGGCCGGCGCGTCCGTCGGGGAGCCGGCGGGTGCGGCGGAACGTCGCGCCATCGCGGCGGAACACCTCTGCCGGCGGGCCGAGGAGCAACGCCGCCACGAAGTTCGCGCGACGGTCCATCCGCTCCAGCTGGTGGAGTTCACGGTGCTGGTGCAACGCGTGGACTGGCACCTGGTCACCCGGAGCGGGCGGGCGGCGACGTTCACGGCGCAACGGACGCTCTGCGGCTCCGGCGTCTGGCAGCTGGCGTGCCCGCACTGTGGAGCCCTCCCGAAAGAACTGCTGATTTGCCGCCACGGTCACGTGGCCTGTGCCGCCTGCGGGAAGACGTGCCGGGTGTGTGGCGACGAGTTTTGCGGCGGGCACGGCAGCGTCGCGTGTCACGTCGATGAGGAGCCCGCCTGCGACGCGCATGCGCGGACCTGCCCCGCGTGTGGCAAGCCGCATTGCACCACGCACGCCGGTACGTGCAGCGTCGGGGGCCATTCGGCCTGCAGCGCCTGCCTCGGCGCGTGCGGCGTCTGCGGCAAGGTGGTGTGCGCCACGCACGCGGTGCGCAGTGACTCGAGCGCCCCCAAGGGCGAGCGTCGCCTCTGCCTGGAATGCGTGGTGTACTGCGAAGGCAAGACCAACGAGCCCGTCGGCCGGGACGAAGCCGTCCGCTGCACGAGCTGCGAGGCGTTCGTGTGCGCCACCCACCGGGCCGCCTGCGTCGTGGACCAGCTGGTCCATTGCTCGAAGCACCTGCGCCGCGCCGATCGGTCGCGGCGCCTGGTGTGCGAGCGGCACCGCGGCCAGTGCGACCATGAGGCGGGCGTCATCTTTGCGAGCGACGAGGTCGCGCCGTGTCCGGCTTGCGGGCAAACCGTGTGCGATGCGCACGCCGGGACTTGCGTGTGCGGGAATGGTGTGCGGACTGTGCGCGGACGGGACCAAGCGGGGCTGATCTAACGTGTAGGTCGCCTTGGCAACCGCCAGCGCGAAGTCTGAGCCGAGGGGAACGACGTCGACCGTTCCCAGTTCCATCCGGTAACGACTCTGTGCCAGGGATGCGGCATCCTTGCGAGTGGCATCCCAGCCAACCATCGTCGTCTCCTTCGTCAGGTCGTTTGCCCGTCCACCATCACGCTTTCCTTGCATTTCCTTCGTTCGCTCCCCGCTGCCATCTCCCCCGGACACGGGTAGACACCACCGCAAACCCTGAGTCGCGCTCGAGGTCGCGACCACATTCGATCTGTCCGGAGGTTTTCCATGACCCATACTACATCGCGGTTCGCCCTGCTCGCCGCACCGGCTCTTCTCATCCTGCTCGGCTGTGGCAATGACCCTACCACTCCACGCACCCTGTCTTCGATCCAGGCCGACCGCGCCGCGGCCGGCTCCCGTTTCTACGCGCAGCACAATCTGGTGTCCGACGGAGCGGTGCTGGCCGACCTACTGGATACGGGGCTGGTCAACGCCTGGGGACTCGTGTCCAGTCCGACCTCACCCTGGTGGGTCGCCGACAACGGCAAAGGTCTCTCGACGCTGTACAACGGCAATAGTGGAGCCAAAGTCCCACTCATCGTGACCGTCCCGGGCGCGCCCACCGGCGTCGTCTTCAACGGCGGTACCGGCTTCGTGGTGACGAGCGGCGGCGCGTCCGGCCCCGCCCGGTTCATCTTCGCGAGCGAGGATGGCACGATCTCGGGCTGGAACCCGACGGTACTTCCCACCCAGGCCGTCGTCGCCGTCGACCACTCGGCCGACAGCGCGGTATACAAAGGCCTGGCCATCGCCGGCATGCGGCTCTACGCCACCAACTTCCACGTCGGCACGGTGGAGGTCTTCGACACGCTGTTCCATGTCGTCACGACGACGGGCTCGTTCACCGACGCCGCGCTCCCGGCCGGGTACGCGCCGTTCGGGATTCGCAGCCTCGGGGGCGTGATCTACGTGACCTATGCGCTCCAGGATGCCGATCGGCACGACGATGTCGCGGGTGTGAGTCACGGGTTCGTGGACGCCTTCGACGCGGACGGCAACCTGTTGCACCGCGTGGCCTCGCGGGGTCGGCTCAACTCGCCCTGGGGGCTCGCGCTCGCACCGGGCGGCTTCGGCGCGTTCGGAGGGAACCTGCTGGTCGGGAACTTCGGCGACGGGCATATCACCGCGTTCGACGTCCACCACGCCGGTGGCAATGGTGAGCTGCTGCAGACCGGCCAGCTGCACGACGCCGCGGGTCGGCCCATCGCGATCGACGGCCTTTGGGCGCTCGCCTTCGGCAATGGAGCGGCCGCGGGGCCGGACAGCACGCTCTTCTTCACGGCCGGTCCCTTCGCCGAGCAGCACGGGCTGTTCGGCCGCTTCGTTGTAGCACGGTAGCCGAGCTCAGCACGGCTCGTCCTCTGGTCGAGGCGGGCCGTGCTGAGGCTTCAACCATTCTTCGTTTCGGCTCGTGCGGGCTCCGTTCTATTTCTGACCGGTCACTCGGCGACCGTCAGGCCCCGCGCCCGCCAGTCTGTGTGCGATACGCACTTCCGGACCTGTACGGCGGGCAACTTCCCGAGGAGGTCCGCGGGCGCCATCGCTCGCGCTCTGCAGTAGACAGTGTCGCGGCCTTGCGCGCTGCTCACCACCGGACCACCATGGGAAGGAGAGCGGTGGACGCCACGTCTGCGAAAGAGGCCCTGACCCATGAAGATTCCCGGCCGCACACCCATCGCGATGGCAATGCTCGCTCTGGCGGTGACCGGCGCCGGGCCGATGTCACGGCGCAACAGCGCTGCAGTGGACAAAGTCATGATCGTCGTGCTCGAGAACGCCGACTTCTCCGAGGCGCTGGGTCATCCGTTTCTCCGCCGCCTCGCCCGGGAAGGCGCCCTGTTGTCCAACTTTCATGCGCTCGCCCACCCCTCCCAGCCCAATTACGTGGCGCTCACGGCCGGAACCCTGAAGGGCGTCGACTCGAACCACCCCGTCACATTGTCGCTCCGCCACATCGGCGATCTGGTCGAGGCCAAAGGGCTGAGCTGGAAGGCGTATGCGGAGGACTTCCCCGGTGATTGCTACTTGAAGCCAGAGTCGGGGGAGTACGCGAGAAAGCACCTCCCGTTTCTGAGCTTCCAGAACATCCAGAGTGACTCGCTGCGGTGCCGCCAGCGGGTGGTGAACGCCGCGGAGCTCGCAGGGGACATCGCGAACGGGCGGCTACCGAACTACTCCCTCTACGTTCCGAATCAGAAGAACGATGGCCACGACACGAACGTCGCGTACGCGGACCGGTGGCTGGCCCATACGTTCGGCCCACTGCTGCGAGACCCGCGCTTCACCACCCGGCTCCTCCTCGTCGTGACATTCGACGAGTCCAAGGGGGACGGCACAAACCACATTTACACGAGCCTGTGGGGCGAGAGCGTTCTCCCTGGCGCCACCTCGGATGCACACTACGATCATTACAGTTTGCTGCGCACGGTCGAGGACGTGCTGGGCCTCGGACGGCTCGGGCAGAACGACGCAACCGCGGCGCCGATCGAGGGAGTGTGGAAAGCGACTCGGTGAGCCTGCGCCTGCAAAACGGGAACTTTCGGGAGCCACGATCAAGCACTGCCATTCCATCAAACAGGAGGAGAGCGTGTTCGACAGAAAGGTATCGGCCGTGCTGTGCTCAACCGATCTCGCCAGAAGCCAGGCATTCTACGAGCACAAGGTCGGCCTCAAGCTTTCACCGGAGACGATTCGCAACCATCTCCTGTTCGAGTGTGGAGACGGGACGACGCTGCTTGTCTACGGGCGCCCGGCGCCTGGCAAGGCGGACCACACGCAAGTGCGTTTCTGGACGAGCGACGTCGAGGTGGATGTCCGCGACCTCACGGCTCGGGGCGTCACCTTCGAGGATTACGACTATCCAACCCTCAAGACGGTCAACCACATCGCCACGACCGCCGGCCTCGGCAAGTCTGCCTGGTTCAAGGACCCGGACGGCAACACCCTCGCGCTGTTCCAACCCGAGTAGGCCACCTGGTATCCTCCGTTCTGACGTGTGGAGATCACTCATGAAGACGCTCGCTCTCATCTGCATCCTTGGCATGGCGGTTTGTGTCCCCCAGAACGCGGTCGCACAGAAGCTCGCTCCGGTGTGTCCCAACGGCGTGAAGGTGTTCTACGCCCCTTCGGAGGTGGGCCAAGAATTCCAGCAAGTCGAATGGCTGCACGCGAGGAACGAGTCCGGTTACAGCGACGAGACCATGATCATCAATATTCAACGCAGGGAAGCAGCCCACCTCGGCGCCAACGGGATCATCGTGGGTGGGTTTGAGGGGCTTGACGCGGCAGCAAGGGCGAACAACACGGGAAAAACCAGGGTCCTGGACGTGACCGTGCCGGAGCGCGGCGCGGTGCTCGCCATTTACATCCCCGGTGACTCGAGTCGAGTGCGGGCGGCGTGTAAAGGAACCAACAATCGGTAAGGGTCCCGGGTTCGCCAAGCTGCTGCTCGATTCCTTGACATTTCCCACACCAACCGGCCGGCGGGAGAGCGCCTATGCTCTGAGGGGTCGGCAGCGACGGATTCCCCTTTCGGAGGGCACTTCTTCCCATGAGCCGGTCCTGTGGTTTCGTGCTGCTCCTCGTCATCAGCGGCGGCGCAACGTCCGCACGGGCACAAGGCAACCCCTTGAGCGCGGAGGTGCGCACCGACTATCAGACCG
>DASSIL010000105.1:0-3082 GCA_035691925.1 Gemmatimonadales bacterium | reverse complement strand
TCGGACATGTGGGTCAACATCCCGGCCGGTTTCTGGGATCCGGAAGCCGAGAAGGTCGACTCGTCACAAGCGCCCGCCGATTACTTCCCTGAGGGGAAGGCCCCGTTCATCAACGGCAACGCCTTGTTCGAGAATCTCGGGGGTGGACGATTCCAGGAGGTGTCCGACTCCCTGGGCGTCGAGAATTACTGGCCGTGGGGACCGAGCGTCGACGACATCAACGCCGATGGCTGGGACGACATTTTCGTCGGCAGCAGCATGAATTTTCCGTACCGCTACGGCGTCAATTCGCTCCTGTTGAATGAAGCGGGCCGCCACTTTCTCCCCAGCGAATTCATCCTTGGTATCGAGCCCCGGCCGAATGGCGACACGGCGCAAGTCTGGTTCACGCTCGACTGCCAGGGTGCGGACAGCGCGAATCCGCTCTGCCGCGCCTGCGCCGAAGCCGGGCCGTCCATCGGCTGCCATCGCGGAGCGGATGGGCGCGATACCGTGTACGGTGCTCTGGGCACGCGCTCGGCAGTGTTGCTCGACATCGATGGCGACGGCGATCTCGACCTCGTCACGAACGAGTTCAACGCGCCGCCTCAGGTGCTCGTGAGCGATCTCGCGCAGCGCCTCCGCATCCACTACCTCAAGGTCTCGCTGCGCGGCACACACTCCAATCGCGAGGGCCTCGGCGCATCCGTCACCGCCTTCCTTCCCGGCGGCCGCCGCATCTTCAAGGTGATGGACGGCAAGTCCGGCTATCTGTCGCAGAGCGACCTGCCGCTGTACTTCGGGCTGGGAGACGCCGACCACGTCGATTCGCTGGTCGTGCGCTGGTCGTCGGGGAACCGACAGTCGGTCGCCGGCCCGGTCCCAAGCGGCAAACCTGTCGAGGTTACCGAGCGGTAGCGAGCACGCCGGGATCGGCGGCGTGCCAGATGGACTGCAGGTCGGCGGTGGCGCGCGCGGCGGTCGACGAATCCCCCGCGGCCCGAGCGGCGCGGGCGAGACCGATCAATGAGCGCGTGCGCTTCGGAGCAAGCCGCAACGCGCGCGTAAACTCGACTTGCGCATCCCGCGCTCGGCCCGCCTGCAGCAGAACTTCCCCAAACAGCTCGTGTGATGGCTTCACCGTGACGGGTGGGCCGAACTCGAAGGGCATCGCGTCTTCGAGTGCGGCCGCCCGGCGCAATGACGTCACGGCTCCGGTCGGGTCGCCATTCGATTGGTGCAGCAGACCTCGCAACTCGTCACCGAGGATAGCGGGAACGGGGTCGCCCATTGGTCCTTGCCCCCGGAGCGGGGGAACCAGGGCCACGATCGTGGCCAGTTGTCGCTCGGCGCTCGCGCGATCACCACGTTTCAATGCGCTGAAGCCCTGCAGGAACGCCCCCAGCGCCTCGTCGCGGGTTCGCATCCCCGAGAGATCGACGTCGGTCCAGCCGAGGCACGGGCTATCCCACCGTTCCGTCGTGACGATGTAGTCTCCGCACATCTCCACCAGGAGCGCGGGGACGTTGCCGTGTGCTATCGCCATGTTGCGGTGCACGAGCTCCAGGTGTCGCAGCGCCTCGCCGTACCGTCCCTGTTGCAGGTAGCCGTAGCCGAGCCAGTAGGTGTAGTGCGTCGGCGTCCATGACGCGCGATCGGCTCCCGCGGCGATTTCGTTCTGGGAGACGACCTCGTCCCACATCCCGAGCGCCAGGAAGATGTGGGTCGTCATGTGATGGGCATGCGGGGCGTCGGGGGCGATACCGGCGTAGGCACGCGCAGCGGCGAGACCGAGGCGGGCATGGCCGGGATCGTCATAACAATGAATCAGCAGGTGCGCGGCGCCCGGATGGGAAGGAGCCTTGCGGAACACCTGCTCCAGGATCGCGGCGGCCCGCAGGTAGGTCACCGTGTCGCGCTCGCCCTGGTTGAGGCCGAGCAGCGACGCCGCGTAGAACACCTTCGCATCGAGGTCGGTGGGAAACCGCGCTGCGAGGCGCCCCATCGCCAGGGAATAGGCGGTGTCCCGCGCCGCTTTCGTGCCGCTGCCGTAGAGCGTTTCCACGGCATCGAGATAGGCGCGCTCGCGGGCCGTGGGGGCTCTGGCGCGCCGTGCCGCCGCCGTCGCGGCGAGTCGCTGCAACGCAGCCCGGCCCGCACCCGCATCCTGCTGATTCCAGACCGGGTGCGTATACGTCAGCGCCTCGCCCCAGTACGCCATGGCGAAACCCGGGTCGATGCGCTCCGCCTCCCGGAACGCCGCCGTGGCTTGACCGTACTCGAAGCTGTGCAACAGCAGCACCCCGCGAATGAACGCCGGCTGCGCCGCCGCCGCTCCTGAGTTGGGGAAGTCGATTGAGCCGAGATGGGGTGTCTGAGCGGCAAGCGTCCGCGTCAGCACCAGCCCCACGAGAGCCAGACGCACCGCGCTCATGGATGCGACCGCAACACCTCGGCGGCGACGTCGCGATAGACGGCGATCTGGTGACTGCGGAACGACAGCGAGGACGGGGACGTCGCGGTATTGATGCGAATCGCCGTGGACCGCCGGTTCGGCATGTGACAATCGATGCAGGCGGCGGTCGTCAGGCGACCACCGATCGAGTCGGCCCCCGGATGCTGCGAGACATCGTGGCACTGCTGGCAATGCGGCACGAACGCCGCCACGTCGCGTTGTACCTGATGGACGTCGTGACAGGTGCTGCAGGACATCCCGGGGCTCGATTGGAAGCACTTGGAGCGGCGCAACAGCGCCACCTGGTTCCCGTGCACGTCGGGTACGGCGTCTTTCCCTGCCTCGGGCGCGAGGAAGGCGTCGAGACTGTCGCCCGGCCGGAACGAGAACGCCGCCCGCTTCTCATCTCTCCCCCCGGAGTGACACAGGGCGCAGACGTCGATCTGCCGGTCGCGCGTCGCCTTTGCCGGATTGAAAATGAACTGCGCGGTGGAGTCCGCGGGATGCGCGGCCTGATACGCGATGTGCTTGCGCGCGTCCCCGTGACATTTCTGGCATCCCACCCCGAGCACATACGTCTCCGTGTAGCGACGCACGCGCCGATCGGGCGCCAGCGTGAACGAGGTGGCATGACACTCCAGGCAGCGC
>DASSIL010000104.1:0-2829 GCA_035691925.1 Gemmatimonadales bacterium | reverse complement strand
CGCTACCGTTTGAAGTACGCCTACGCGACGTACACCCCGGTGAACAGCGCGCTGACGTTCAAGCTCGGCATGATCCACACCCCCTGGCTCGACTGGGAAGAGGCGCTGTGGGACTACCGCATGCAGGGCCAGATGGCGATGGAGCGCTCGATTCCGGGCGCCCCCGCCGGCACCACCGGCTACCTCACGTCCTCCGACATCGGCTTCGGCGTCGACGGCAAGTGGGGCCCGGACAAGGTCAACATGCAGCTGACGTTCGTGAATGGTGAAGGCTACTCGGGCGGCCCTGGCGACCAGCGCAAGGACATCGAAGGGCGCGTCTCCTTCCGCCTGATGGATACCAACGACTCGAGCCGCGTCGGCGGACTGCGGCTGACGGGCTACGGCCAGTACGGCAAGCCCACCGCCGGCGGCACGCGCTCGCGCTTCCTCGGCATGCTCTCCTACCGGTCGAAGGCCGTCACGCTGGCCGGCGAGTTCGCCGTCACCAAGGACTCCGGCGCGGCCACCACCCAGATCCTGCGCGACGGACAGGTGATCTCGGGCTTCGGCGTGTTCCACTTCCCGAACTCCAAGGCCGCCGCGATCGCCCGTGTCGACTTCACCAAGCCCGATAAGAACGCAGCGTCGACCACGCCCGGCTTCACGAGCACCCGGTATATCGCGGGGTTGTCCTACCAGCTGAGCCCGAACCTGCGGCTCCTGGGAGACGTGGACTGGCTGTCGTACAAGAACGCCGCTCCGTCGCCGGCGGCGGACGCCGCCCGGGCCACGGGCTTCTTCCAGATTCAGTTCACCTTCTGATTGGACTCGAGGATCACATGATGCGCAAGACTCTTCTCGGTGTGGCGGGGGCGCTCGCACTGAGCGCCGCCGCCGCGGCCGCGCAGGTGAAGCTCACCGGCGCCGGCGCGACGTTTCCGAACATCATCTACCAGAACTGGATGTTGACCTATAACCAGGCGAATCCGGGCGTGCAGCTGAACTACCAGTCGATCGGCTCGGGCGGCGGCATCCGCCAGTTCTCCGACAAGACCGTCGATTTCGGCGCGTCGGACGCCCCCATGACCGATTCCGCGATCGCGGCGATTCAGGGGAACGTGCTGCACATCCCTACCGTGCTCGGCGCGGTCGTCATCACCTACAACATTCCGGGGATCGCCAAGCAGCTGCGCTTCACCCCGACGCTCGTCGCCGACATCTTCCTCGGCAAGGTGACGAAGTGGAGCGACGCCCGCATCGCCGCGGCAAATCCGGGTGTGCGACTCCCCGACCAGGACATCCTCGTCGTGCACCGCTCGGACGGCTCCGGTACCTCCTACATCTTCACCGACTACCTCTCCAAGGTCAGCCCCGACTGGAAGGACAAGGTCGGCAAGGGGACGTCGGTGAACTGGCCGGTCGGGCTCGGCGGCAAGGGGAATGAAGGCGTCGCCGCCACCGTGAACCAGACACCCGGCGCGATCGGGTACGTCGAGCTGGCCTACGCCAACTCCAACAAGCTGCCGTTCGGCCAGCTGCAGAACCACGCCGGCAACTTCGTTGCTCCGACGCTCGCGGCGACGACGTCGGCGCTGGCCGCGTCCATGGCCTCCATGGGACCGAACACCGACTTCCGCGTGTCGATCACCGACGCCGCGGCGGCGGACGCGTACCCCATCGCCAGCATGACCTATCTCCTGCTCCGCAAGACGAACGACGACCCGGTGAAGACCGAGGCGCTCATCAAGTTCGTGTGGTGGGCAGAGACGGCGGGCCAGGACAAGGCCGCTCCGTTGGGCTATGCCCCGCTACCCCCGGCGCTGCGTCCCTGGATCGCCGATCGTCTCGCGTCGATCGAAGCGGGCGGCAAGAAAGTCTGGACAGCCTCGGCAGCTCGTTAACCCTCCGAACGACTGCCGGTCTCCCCCCAGCAAGGCGTTCCCTTGCGGGGGGTTTTCTTTGTCGCGTCCGGGTGACCGAATCGTTACACGGCCGTGACCGGGCTGCGTCGGGGCGGGCATAGGTTGAGCAGGTGACTACAGGCATGACCACAGCCCCACCACACGAGTTGGAGACGGGCCCGCCCGCGGCACGGGTGGCACCGCCGGTCGGGCGCCGCGCCACGCGCAATCTCGGCGACCCCGCCTATCGCGTCCTCCTCACCAGCGTCGCGCTCGTCCTTCCGTTCCTGCTGCTGGCCATCGGCGGGCAACTCCTCGTCGGCGGCTGGCCGGCGCTCAGCCGGTTCGGGCTCAAGTTCGTCACCAGCACCACGTGGGACCCCGTCGCCGAGGTGTACGGCGCCGCCCCAATGATCTTCGGGACGATCGTTTCCTCGCTGCTCGCGCTTCTCATCGCGGTCCCGCTGGCGCTCGGCACGGCGATCTTTCTCACCGAGTTCGCCCCGAAGTGGCTGCGCCAACCGATCGGCTTTCTCGTCGAGCTGCTCGCAGCGGTGCCGAGCGTTGTGTACGGCCTGTGGGGGGTCTTCGTGCTGATTCCCATGCTGCGCGGGATCGCCGTGCCGCCGTTGCGCGCGACGCTGGGCTGGACGCCGTTCTTCCAGGGCGTGTTTTACGGTCCCTCGATGCTGGCAGGCGGAGTGATCCTGGCGATCATGATCGTGCCCTACATCGCGGCGGTATCCCGCGAGGTGCTGCTGGCCGTTCCGGCGACGCAGCGCGAAGCGGCGCTGGGTCTCGGGGCGACGCGCTGGGAGGCGGTGTGGACCGCGGTGCTCCCCTATGGCCGCGCCGGAATCATCGGCGCCATCATGCTCGGCTTCGGCCGTGCGCTCGGCGAGACGATGGCGGTCACGATGGTGATCGGGAACCGGCACGACCTCGG
>DASSIL010000103.1:0-32827 GCA_035691925.1 Gemmatimonadales bacterium | reverse complement strand
GCAGGGTTGTCACGGTCGGCCGGGGAGGTCAGATTACCTCCCCGGCATGACCACAATCTGGATCGACGGAACGTACTACGATCGCGACACGGCCAAGGTCAGCGTGTTCGACCACGGCCTGCTGTATGGTGACGGCGTTTTCGAAGGAATCCGGGCGTATAACGGTCGCATCTTCCGGCTCGATGCCCACCTCGACCGGCTGTACGACTCGGCCAAGGCAATCGCACTCGACGTCCCGCTGGCCCAGGCCGAGATGGAGGCGGTGGTCGCCGAGGCGTATGCCAAGAGCAAGATGCAAGACTCCTACATCCGGCTGGTGATCACCCGCGGCGTGGGCGATCTCGGCCTGGATCCCCGCAAGTGCGTGCGCCCGACTATCATCTGCATCGTCGACACAATCCGACTGTGGCCCCAGGACCGCTACGATCGCGGGCTGGTGTGCCTGACGGCCGCGACCCCGATCAGCCACAAGGAAAACCTCTCCCCCCGCGTCAAATCACTCAACTATCTCGCCCACATCCTCGGAAAAATCGAAGGCATCGCTGCGAACGTCGATGAGGTGATCATGCTCGATTCCGCCGGATATGTCGCGGAAGCGAGCGGCATGAATCTCTTTTCGGTGTCCGACCATACGCTGCGCACGCCGCCGCCCTACAGCGGCATCCTGCGCGGCGTAACGCGCGACGCGGTGCTCGAGCTGGCGCACGAGGCCGGGTACGCCACGGTCGAGATCCCGCAGAATCGCTATGACCTTTATACCGCTGATGAGGTGTTCCTCACGGGCACGGCGGCAGAGGTCATCGGGGTGACCAAGCTCGATGGGCGGACGATCGGGACGGGTAGTCCCGGACCCGTCACCCACGATCTGGCTGCCCGGTTCAAGGCACTGGCGACTCGCGGCGACTGACAACTATTGACCGCACTTGCGGTTACGCGCATATTGGACAACCCATTGCGACTTCGATCACACTCCTGGGGGTCACATGCCCTGGCGCGTAATCGCTTATGGGGACGAGGTTTGGCATGTCCAACCGGTGGCGGAGTTGCGCCCGAACGAGCACGCTTGGCAGCTCATGCTGTCGTTTCGCGCCAGGTCGGGCAGGATGCGGGATAAGGCCTTCTGGACCCCCTATCCGATTGAGGCGACGTCCAAGTCGGCACTGTTTCTGCAAGCTGAATTGATACCGGACGCCGCGCTGTCGAATCTGCTGGCCGCAAGGTGCTGAACTCGTTGTTGCTGTTGAGCTTGCGTGGGCCAGGAGATGGGGAAAGGAGGCGGCAATGACTGAAGAAAGCCGAGGACCGAAGGTGCACACGAGCGGGCCCGCGGCGGCTCTTGCGGAGCGGCTGCGGTTTCAGACCTTCGCGCTCGACCGGTTGGCTGACGGAAGCTGCCGTGCGCGGGTCTTGTTGTCATGGAATGACGGCCGCGAATTCGTCGGCGAAGCACAGGGCATGTCGTCCCAAGCTGGGGAGCTGCGCTGCTCCGCCGAGGCGGCAGTGCAGGCCCTGCAACACGCGGTACAGCGCGAAGTCGAGCTCGATCTCCTGGGTGTGAAGGCGGTGCGGGCATTCGACGCCACCGTCGTGATCGTGAGTCTGTCGGTGCGTTCGGACGGGAACTCCTGGCGCATGGTGGGCTCGTATCTGACCGAGACAGATCCGCCCCGTGGGGCGGCGCTGGCGGTCTTGAACGCAACGAACCGAGTACTCGGGAACTACGTAACCACACGATGATGCTGCGCGCGCCCGTACTGGTCCTCGTGGGTGCAGGGATGGTTGCCTGCGCCGGTCATCCTGCGCCGGTTTCCCAGGCGCCGGTCCCTGCTGTTCCACCTCCGGCGGTCGTCACCCGCTCCGCCGACACCGTCTCGACCAAGCCCGACAGCGCTGCCGTCGCCGCGACGGTGCGTACCGAGGACGTCGAGAAGGAAGCGGTCCGGCTGTTCGGCCCCGAAGGCCGCGACATCGTCGCGGGCGCGGATGACACCGATCTGCCGCCGACCTTCGACATCAACGTCACCAGCTACGCGACCAACCGGCGCGTGCTCGCCTACCTGGAGTTCTTCCAGGTCGATGCCCGCGACCGTTTCGCCATCTGGCTGTCGCGCCTGTCGCGCTACGAGGGGATGATTCGGGAGCGGCTGCGGGCGAAGGGGCTGCCGGAGGATCTGGTCTATCTCACGCTGATCGAGAGCGGGCTGTCCAATTCGGCCGTGAGCCGCGCCCGTGCGGTGGGGATGTGGCAGTTCGTCTCCGGGACCGGGCGGTTGTACGGCCTCGAGGTGGATCCGTGGGTCGACGAGCGGCGCGATCCCTACAAGGCGACCGATGCCGCGGTCAGCTACCTGTCGGACCTGGTGCAGCGCCTGGGCAGCGTCTACCTCGCCGCCGCGGCGTACAACGCCGGGGAAGGGCGGATCCAGCGCGGTGTGCGCCATCTTCCCGGCCAGTCCGATTCTCTGACCGACGAGACTTTCTTCCAGCTGGCCGACCGCCGCTATCTGCGGCGCGAGACGCGCGACTACGTGCCGAAGCTCATCGCGGCGGCCCTGATCGCGAAGCAGCCGGCCCGCTACGGCTTCACCGACATCCCCCGAATGCCGCCGCTGCAGTTCGACGAGATCCGCGTCCCCGAGGCCACCGGGCTCGACGTTCTGGCGCACCTCGCCGACACGACGACCGACGCGCTGCTCGAGCTCAACCCGCAGTTCGTGCGCGGGGTGACTCCGCCGGGCCGCGAGGTGACGGTGCGCGTGCCGCGGGGCGCCGGAACGCGGACCGCCGAGCGCTACGACACCCTCTCGGCCACGAGCCGGATCACCTTCGTGGAGCATTACGTCACGCGCGGCCAGACGCTTTCCGACATCGCCAAGCAGTATCGCGTCTCGGCGTCGCTGATCCAGGGGGCGAACCCATCGCTCCGCTCGCGGACCCTGCACGTCGGCCAGCGGGTTGTGATCCCGATGAGCGGCCGCGCCATGCCGGGGTCGTCCTGGAACAGCGCCACCGCCGACGACGCCGCCCGCACCGCGACGCGGAGCGACGGCGGCGCCACGGTCGCCGCGTCGCACCGGGTACGCCGCGGCGAGACGGCGAGCCAGATCGCCCGCCGTTATGGCGTGGACCTCGATGCCCTGCTCGACTACAACGGCCTCAAGCGCGACTCCGTGATCAAAGCCGGCAAGATGCTGCGGATCCCGCCGTCGGGCCGGGTCGCCAAGAACCAGTCGGAGTAGATCCGGGTGGAGGGAAGACAGCAGGGGCCAGGGAGAATTCCCTGGCCCCTGCTGCTTCTTTAGAGGGTCGGAAGGCTACTCCGTCGAATTCACCTTGCGGTGGTAGCCCCGCATCACCGACTGCGCGTAGCCGTTCTGCGGGTCGACGCCAGCGGCGAGCAGCTCCTGCACCTTGGAGGGGCCGCGATTGTACGCCAGCAGCGCGTGCTCCAGGTTGTCGTTGTAGCGGGCCAGGAGGTCATGCAGGTACCGGAAGCCCAGCCGCAGATTGGTGTCGCGGTCGTACAGCTGGGTCGTCGTGAGCCCCGCATCGTAGAACCGCGCGGTGGTCGGCAATACCTGCGTCAACCCGACGGCTCCCGCCGCGCTCCGGGCGTGGGGGTCGAAGCCCGATTCCACACTGACCAGACGAAACGCCAGCCCCGGCTCGATCCCTTCGGCGAGGGCGATGTCGTAGACCGAGGAAGCGAGGTTCGCCGGGACATTGTAACGTCCCGAATACTCCATGACCGCCTCGGCCCGATCGAGCTGCAGCCGGGCGACGGACAACTCGCCGCGCAGCGACTCGAGCTGCTGCGACAGGTCCTGCACCTGGCCCAGCATGGCCGACGTCGAGGGGGAGGTATCTTCGTCCGCCGTGGCGCGACGGGCCCAGCCGATGCTGGCGACCGCCACCGCGACGAGCAGGATCAACCCTCCCTGCAGGCGCAACCGACGTGAAGCGCGCATACTCCTCCTGATTGAAGTCGTGACAGCCGGGCGGTCAGACTCGACGCCAATCTCCACGGCTCCCGCCCGTCTTCTCGAGCAGCCGGATCGTCCCCAGCTCCATCTGGCGATCGGCGCTCTTCACCATGTCGTAAACCGTCAGGAGGGCCACCGAAACCGCGGTCAGCGCCTCCATTTCGACACCCGTCTTGCCTGTCGTACGGACGGTGGCCTGGACCCGGACTCCGGGAAGACCATCGTCGAGGCTCGCCCGGACGGCGATGTGGTCGAGCCCCAGCGGATGACACATCGGGATCAACTCGGCGGTCCGCTTGGCCGCCATCGTGCCGGCGATCTGGCTCACCGTGAGGACGTCGCCCTTGGTTACGGCACCATCCGCCACCAGGCGGAAGGCCTCGGTCGACATCCGAATCGCCCCTTCGGCGGTCGCGGAGCGCAGCGTTTCGGCCTTGCCCCCCACGTCCACCATGCGGGCACCACCCGTGCCATCCAGATGCGTCAGCTCCGTCATGTCGCCGCCAACCCAGCAGACAAATCGGTCGACAGTACGGCCGTCAGGAGCTGCGGGTTCACGTTCCCCTGGGCCCGCTCCCGGGCCTCGAGCACCAGCGCGATCGCCTCTGCGATCCGGCCCGTGTCGCCGCCGGTCTTGGCTTCGCGCCTCAGGCGCTCGACCAGGCCGTCCAGCATGTCGGTAAAGCCGCCCCTGGCCTGGTAGGGGGCTTGCCGCAGGGCGGCCGCATAGCGATCGGCCGAAGTCCCCCGCAGGGCATTCTGAAACGCCTCGGTCGCGTCCCAACCACCGCCGACCGCGGCAGGCAGTTGGGCAAGAAGCCTGCCGATGCACCCCTCTGAGTGGGCCACTGCTCTAGCCTGGTTTTTCAGGTCAGGCAGCTCTGCCTGTGCAAATAATGTCACGACACTGTCTGGTAACGAGAGGACACGCGTACGCACAACGCGAGAGAGGACCGTAGGCAACAGTTTGTCCGGCTCCGATGCCGTCAGGATCAGGACAGTATCGGCTGGCGGCTCCTCCAGCGCTTTGAGTAACGCGTTGGCTGCCTCGGGGTTAGCCTGCTGTGGGATGAGCCGCTCGGCATCCCCGATCAAGAAGATTTTGCGCTTCCCCATCGCAGGAGTAAGGACTATCCGCCGCAGTAATAGTCGCACGCTCGCAACACTGTGGTTCGCCAGGCCCGAAAGAGACCCGTAAAGCGGGCGCTCGCGCCGCAGTGCCAGCTCCTCCCCGAGCGCCGCCTCGACCAGCTCGACCTGCTTGTCGGCGTCCCCGGCCTTCTTGGAGGGCTCGAGCGGAATGAACCAGTGCAGATCTGGATGGCTGAGATTCTCCACTATCCTGCACGAACGACACGTCCCGCAGGGCTCACGACCGTTTTGCTCGCACAGAATCAGCTGGCCGAGCCACAGCCCGAGGCGTTGTTTCCCCACGCCGCGAGGGCCGTGGAGCAAGATCGCCTGGGGGAGGCGTCCGGCACGTACCGCCTGAGACAGCCGGTCGCGGATTGCATCATGACCGTATAAAGGGCGAAGACTCATGGCGTCAATGTACATAGACCCCAGTCAATCAGCGACGCAATTGAATGCAATTCGTTGATTGACAATGACTTCCGTTGCAGGGAGGGGGCTTGTGAAGGTATAAGCTACGTTGCAGAATAGACTTGCAGCTGAATGTGAGTATGCGCTCACTCGCTCTATGGCGTCGAAAGCACCTCTCTCACTTTCCGTATCAATTCCTCCGGTGAAAACGGCTTTTGGAGGAATGCGGTTCCTGCCTCCCGCACACCCTCTCGCACCGACGCGTCGTCGGTGTAGCCCGAGCAGAAAAGCACCCTGAGCGTCGCGCGCTGCTGCGCCAGGCGCCGTGCCAACTCGGGCCCACCCATTCCCGGCATCACCACATCCGTCACGAGTACGTGGATCGGTCCAGCATGGCTGTGAGCGGTGGTCAGCGCCTCGGCCCCGTCCGCGGCGGTGAGCACGCAATAGCCGCTCGACTCGAGCGCCCGCCGGGCGAACTGGCGCACCGCGGCTTCATCTTCCACGAGCAGAACGGTCTCCGAGCCGCGGCTGGGCGCCTGCGGAATCGTCGCCTGGTCGGGGATGGGGACGGACTCCGCTGCCGCGGGGAGGTAGACCCGGACCGTGGTTCCCTGCGACCCCGTCGAGTCCACGTAGATAAAGCCGCCGTTCTGCTTGACGATGCCATACACGGTCGCGAGGCCCAGACCGGTGCCTTTGCCCAGCTCCTTCGTCGTGAAGAACGGCTCGAACAGGTGGGCCCGCGCCTCCGGGGTGAGGCCGCTGCCGGTGTCGGAGACCTCGAGGTGGACGTACGGCCCCGGCGGCGCCGGGGGATCGTTCCCGGGCTGGAGGGGGCCGAGGTTGACGCCGGCGGTGCGCACGACGATGCGGCCGGCGTGGGTGAGGGCGTCGCGCGCGTTCACCACGAGGTTGAGCACGACCTGCTCGAGCTGCCCGGCGTCGCACTTGACCGCCAGCGGGCGGGGGGCCAGGTCCATGACGAGATCGATGTCCTCGCGGATCAGGCGTCGCAGCATCGAGTCGAGCGTCCGCAGTGTCTCGTTCACGTCGATGACCTTCGGGGCGACCACCTGCCGCCGGCTGTAGGCGAGCAGCTGGCGCGTGAGATCGGCGGCGCGCAGCCCCGCACGCCGGATCTCTTCCAGGTCCTCGCGCACCGTATGCGTCGGCTCGACCTCGCGCAGCGCCAGCTGTGCCGAGCCGAGGATGGCGGTGAGCAGGTTGTTGAAGTCGTGCGCGATCCCGCCCGCGAGGCGGCCCACCGCTTCCATCTTCTGCGCCTGGCGCAGCTGTGCTTCGAGGCGCCGCTGCTCCGTCACGTCGCGCGCCAGAACGAGGTTGGCCTGTCGCCCGCCGAAGTCGATGACGTGCGCCACCACTTCCGCCTCGAGCAGCGTGCCGTCCTTGCGCCGCTGAATCCAGCTGCCCGGCGTCTCCGACAGGTGCGCCCTGCGCGCGTCGGCCGCCGGCCACAAATCGAACACCGTCTTCGTCAGGAACTCGTCGCGGCTGTAGCCGTAGCGGGCGATGGCGGCCTGATTCACGGCCAGGAAGCGGGACGTCTCGAGGTCGTAGACGTACATCGCCTCGGCGTTGGATTCGAACAGCATGCGGTACTTCTGCTCGTTCTCGAGCAGCTGACGCTCGAGGCGGCGCCGCTCGGTCACGTCGCGGGACAGGATCAACCGGGCGCGCCGCCCGGCGAATTCGATCGAGTCGGCGATGATCTCCACGTCGATGATCGCACCGTCCTTGCGCCGGTGGTGCAGGCCGCTGCGCGTCGCCGCCAGGTCGCGCGGCTCGCGCAACAGCACCGCCAACATCGGGTGGTCCATGGCAGGGTGGAGGTCGTAGACCGTCATCGCGAGCAGCTCGGCTTCGGTGTAGCCGTAGCTCGCGATCGCGGCCTGATTGGCCGCGAGGATGCGGAACGACTCGTGGTCGTACACCCACATCGGCTCGGGATTCGACTCGAACAGCAGGCGGTATTTCGCCTCGCTGTCGGCGAGTTGCTGCTCCGCCCGCTTGCGCTCGATCACGAGCGCGATCTGGGTGGAGACGAACTCGAGGATCTGCCGCTCCCGTTCGCCGTAGCGGACCCCCGCCGAGTAGGTCTGCACCGCGATTACGCCGATGCTCTTGCCCTCGGCTTTGAGCGGCACACCCACCCAGTCGAGTGACGGGGAGCCGATCAGCTCGACTTCGCCCTCCGCCACCAGCCGGTTGTAGACGTCGGGCGTGGCGAGCAGGGGGACGCCGGTCCGCAGCACGTATTCCGTCAACCCGCGGCCCATCCGCTTGGCCGGGAAGCCGGGGTCGAACTCGTCCTGGAAGTACGGGAACGAGAGCATCTGCTCCGTCTCGTCGTACAGCGCGATGTAGAGGTTGCGTGCCGGCATCAGCTCGCCGACGATCGCATGGACCGCGCGGTACAACTCGGGCAGGGTATGGGCGGTGTTGGCCGCCTCCGAGATGCGGTACGTAGCCGATTGCAGGTGTTCGGCGCGGCGCCGGTCGGTGACGTCGCGCTGCGTGCCCCACACGCGCACCAGCGCGCCGTTCTCGACGAACCCGACGGAGTTGCTGACGAAGATTCGCTGGTTCCCCGCGCGGTCGACCTCGTGGTACTCCTTGTCGTGGTCGCGGTAGCCGGCCAGCACGAATGCCTTGGTCGACTCGACGTTCTTCGCGTCGCTCTGGTCGAAGAACTCGGAGACGTATTGCCCCATCAGCTGCTCGGGACGCTCGTACCCGTACATCTGGGCGAACACCGCGTTGCACTCGGCCAATACCCCGTTGCGGTATTGTGCGGTCACCTGCTCGTCGAGCGGTAGATCCACCGGCACCGGCGGCTGGTACTCGATGCGAAACACCCCCTCCGAGGTGTGGGCGATGAAGGCGCGATAGCGTTCTTCGCTCTCGCGCATGGCGCGCTCGGCGCGGGCCCGGGCGGTGACGTCGCGGAAGCTCCACACCCGTCCCACCGGCGCCCCGTCGAGCCGCTGCGGCAGCGAGAACCGCTCGAAGATCCGCCCGTCCTTGAACTCGAGGAAGTCGAAGCTGGCCGCATCCGGGTTGGCGTACAGCTCGCGCACCTTCGTGACGAACTGCTCCGGCTCGGAGAGCTGGTCGAGGACGTGATCGATCGCTATCGCGTCATCGCCCGCGTCGAGGATCGGCTGGGGAATGCGCCACAGCTCCACGAAGCGCCGGTTGTACGACACGATTCGGCCCATGGCATCGACCACGAGGATACCGTCGGTGGTCGATTCGAGCGTCGATTGCAGCAGCGATACGGCACGCCGCCCCTCGGCCTCCGCGGCGCTGCGCGCCGTGAGATCGCGGTAGCTGACGACGACCGATCGCACCGCGGGATCGTTCAGCCGGTTGACCCCGACGCCCTCGATCTCGCGCCAGCTGCCGTCCTTGTGCTTGTAGCGCACCGTTGCCGTGACCGGCTCCGCGCGGTGCTCCAGCAGGTCGCTGAACAGCCCCCGGCAGCGCTGCAGGTCGTCGGGGTGGAGCAGGTCGAAGGCGTTGCGCCCGGCGAGCTCTTCGGGGGTGTAGCCCAACAGGCGGGTCACGGGCGGGGAGGTGTAGCGGATCGTCCCGCTGGCATCCAGCAGAACAACGACGTCCGAGCTGTGCTCGAGCAGCGCCTGCAACAGCCCGTCGTCGAGCGCCACGACGGGCCCGGAGCCGTGGGTCACGACCTAAATCTGCAACGCCTCGAGCTTGCGCTCCAGATAGCGGGCCTCGGAGGGGTTTCGGGCAAGCCGCAGCGCCTGCTCGAAGCAGGCACGGGCTTCGGCGCTGTGCCCCGCCAGGCGGTGGAATTCCCCCTCGGCCGCTGGATAAAAAGGATACTGCTGCAGCGTCGGGAGCGCGGGGATCGCGGCGAGCTCGCGCAACCCCGCCGTGGCGCCCTGCGCCTGCCCCACCGCGATGGCGCGATTCAGCGCTACGATCGGCGTCCGTTTCAGATCGTACAAGCGGTCGTACAGGTCGACGATGCGTGCCCAATCGGTCCGCTCATAGGTCGGCGCGCTGCTGTGCAGCGCCGCGATCCCCGCCTCCAGGTGATAGGCGCTGACGTCGCTGTCGGACGCGGATCGGGTGAGGTACCGGAATCCCTGGCCGATGAGCTCCTGGTCCCAGGTGGAGCGGTCCTGTTGCTCGAGCGGGACGAGGAAGCCGGCGCCGTCGACCCGCCCGCGCAGCCGCGCCGCGTCGAAGCAAAACAGCGCCACGAGGGCGAACGTCCTGGGCCGGGCCCCCTGGGGATGTTCGCTCAGCAGCAGGGCCAGCCGCAGCGCCTCGTAGCAGAGATCCTCCCGTACTGTCCGCTCCGACTGGCTGCCGTGGTAGCCCTCGTTGAACAGCAGGTAGATCGCCTGATAGACCGCCTCCACCCGCCCCGCGAGATCCGACGGGTTCGTGAGCTCCGCAAACGTGCCGGCCTCGCGCAGGAATTTGCGGGCGCGCCCCAGCCGCTTCTCGATCGAGTCCTCGCTCGCCAGCAAGGCATTCGCGATCTCCGTCACGCTGAAGCCGCACAGCGTCTTGAGGATCAGCGTGATCTGCACTTCGGTGGAGAGTCCGGGGTGGCAGCACGCGAACATCATGCGCAGCTGATCGTCCAGGATCTCCCGCTCGATCGCCGGCTCGCTCGCGGCGCCGTCCGCCAGCTGCAGGTGGGTGAGCTCGGGGGTGAGGTCGCGGAAATGATCGTCTCGCCGGATCAGGTCGATCGCCCGGTTGCGCGCCACGCGCATCAACCAGGCAGAGGGGTTGTCGGGAAGCCCCTGCATCGACCACGTCTCCAACGCCTGGTACAGCGTGTCCTGGACGACGTCCTCGGCGAGGTTGAGTCGCCCCAGGCCGAACAGCCGGGTGAGATAGGCGACCATCTTTCCCGCCTCGCGGCGGAACAGATGGTCGACCATTCCCGAGACGTCCTGCGCAGCCACTTCCGTCAACCCGACGACACGATCGGCCGCACCTCGACCGCCCCACCGATCTCCAGATTGGGGCAGCCCTTGGCCAGGTCGACCGCCTGCGCCAGGTCGTTGGCCTGGAGAATCAGGTAGCCGAGGACGATGTCCTTCGCCTCGGCGAAGGGACCGTCGGTGACGGCCTTGGCCTTGCCGCGGACGACCGTACCGCGCACATCGAGTCGCTCGCCGGTCTTCACCAGGTGTCCGCCCTGCTTGAGGCTGTCCATCCAGATCATCCAGGCCTTCGTGAGCCCCTGCATTTCCTCGGGGCTGGGTTGTCCCCGGTTGCCGGCCGTGTCGCGGAACAGATACATGAAATTCGCCATACGCAACGCTCCTCGGGTGGTTGTTGAGCCTTCAGTGCAGCGACGAACGGAGGACTCCCACCCGGACATCGAGATGACGAGAGCCCCGCGAGGTGATCATCGCGGGGCTCTCGCGTCCAGGAGATGGCTCCCGAGGAGGGACTCGAACCCCCGACCCGCCGGTTAACAGCCGGCTGCTCTACCAACTGAGCTACTCGGGACTGTTGGTGCGCCGGAATATCGCCAGGAGGTCCAAGGACTTCAACTTAGGTCCGTCGGGGATGGCTGACGGCTCACGGCTGACGGCGCATTGGGAAGCTCCGCGAGCACCATTCCGCCGAGGATCAACCCGCCTCCCAGCCACTGCTGCACCGACAGCCGCTCTCCCAGCACGAGCCAGGAGCACGCCGCCGCGAACACCGTCTCGAAGCAGAACAGCAGCGCCGCACGCGCGGAGGACATGTGGCGCTGCGCGAGCATCTGCAACAGCAGCGCGGCGACGGTCGGCCCGACGGCGGTGTAGGCGAGCGACCAGATGAAGGTTCGCGTCCAGTGAATCGCCGGCTGCTCGAACAGCGCCGCGCCGGCCGCACCCAGCAGCGCGGTTCCGGCGATCTGCAGCCACACCAGGCGCAGCGGATCGTAGCGGCGCGACAGCGCCGTCGTCGCCACGATCTGGACCCCGAACAGCACCGCGGTCGCGAGCGTCAACACGTCGCCGCGATTCAATCCGCCCGCGTCCGGGGCGGTGAGCCAGTAGGTGCCGAGCGCGGCGAACAGCACCGCGGTGACCAGGGGCCAGCCGGGCCGCTCGCGCAGCGCCGCCGCGGCCATCGCGGGGGCGAGCACGGAGGAGATGGCGACGATGAACGCCGAGCGGGACGGCGTCGTCCACACGAGTCCCGTCGTCTGAAAGAGGAAACCGAAGCCGAGCAGCCCGGCGAGCAGCAGGCCCGCGGCCAGTTCGCGGGAGGAGACGCGGCGGCCGAGGTGCGCGAACGGAGCGAGCAGGAGGGCGCCGATCCCGAAGCGCAGCGCCGCGAAGGCGAGCGGCGTCGCGTCGTCGAGGGCGCGTTTGACGATGACGAAGCTGATGCCCCAGAGGAAGCAGGCGAAGATCAGTGCGGCGTCCGCCTTGCGCTTCACAGCACCTCCCGCAGAAACCGCCCCGTCGCGCTTTCGGAAATCTGCGCGAGGGCCTCCGGCGTCCCTGCAGCAACCACGCGTCCGCCGTCCGCGCCTGCTCCCGGTCCCAGGTCGATCACCCAATCGGCGCGCTTGATGACGTCCAGATGGTGCTCGATCACGACCACCGTGTGGCCGGCGTCGACGAGCCGGTCGAGCACCCGACACAGCGTCCGCACGTCGTCCAGGTGCAGGCCCGTCGTCGGCTCGTCGAGAATGTAGAGATTGCGCCGCGCCCCACGCGCCGGCCGCGTGCCCGAGAGGGTCAGCTCGCGCGCGATCTTCAACCGCTGCGCCTCGCCGCCCGACAGCGTCGTGGCCGGCTGCCCGAGCCGCAGGTAGCCGAGCCCCACCTGCTGCAGTTGCCACAGCGCGCGCGCCAGCCGCGGCTGCTTGTGGAACCGTTGCAGCGCCTCGTCCACCGTCCATTCCAGCACGTCGTGGATCGAATAGCCGCCGACCTTGATCTCGAGCACCTCGCGCTTGAACCGCTTGCCGCCGCAGGCGTCGCACGGGACGAAGACGTTGGCGAGGAACACCATCTCGATCTGTACCGCGCCGGCGCCCTCGCACGTTTCGCACCGCCCGCCGCGCACATTGAACGAGAATGTGCTCGGGGTGTAGCGGCGCTCGCGTGCGCGCGGTTGGGCGGCGAACATCGCCCGCAGCTCGTCGAACGCCTTGACGTAGGTGATGGGGTTGGAGCGCGGGGTGCGTCCGATGGGGGACTGATCGATCAGCACGACGTCGCCGATCGCCTCCCATCCCTCCAGCGCGGTGACGGCGCCCACCGGCTCGCCGAGGTGCTCCTTGGCGCTGTGCCCGCCCTTGAGGCGGCGCTCGAGCTGCCGGTACAACACGTCGTGCACCAGTGTCGACTTTCCCGAACCCGACACGCCCGTGACGGCGACCAGGGTGTGCAGCGGCAGCCGCACATTCACGTCCTGCAGATTGTGCAGGCGCGCCCCGGTGAGCCCCAGCCAGCGCACGGCGGGGCGGCGTGCCGAAGGGACGGCGATGCGTTTCTCGCCGGAGAGGTACTGCCCCGTCAGCGTGCCCGCCGTCCGGACCGCTTGCGCGGGACCCTGGTAGACGACGTAGCCGCCGGCGGTGCCGCTCCCCGGACCGAGCTCCACCATGTAATCGGCGATCGCCATCGCGGCGGGATCATGCTCGACCACGACGACGGTGTTGCCGCTGTCGGAGAGGCGGCGCAACAGGTCGAGCAGGCGGCGGATGTCGGCAGGATGCAGGCCGATCGTCGGCTCGTCGAGGACGTACAGGGTGTCGGTGAGCTTCGAGCCGAGGGCGTTCGAGAGCGCGATGCGTTGCGCCTCTCCCCCGGAGAGGGTGCGCGTCTGGCGGTCGAGGGTGAGGTACCCCAGACCCACGTCCACGACGAACGACACGCGCGCCTGGAGCTCGCGCAGCAGATGCTGCGCCACCGCCTGCTGGAACGGCGTCCACGTCAGCGCGCCCAGCCATTGGCTCAGCTCGCTCGCCGTGAGCGCCGCAGCCTCGGCGATGGTGCGTCCGCCGATGCGCGGGGCGAGGGCCTCGGGCTTGAGCCGCGCTCCGCCGCACGCGGGGCAGGTCCGCGCGAGCTGATACTGCCGCAGGAACACGCGGATGTACTGCTTGTAACGCTTCGTCTCGAGGCGCTCGAGGAACGGAAAGACCCCGAGATACCGGCCGGTAGCGCCGTGCAACAGGAACTGGCGTTGCTTCGGGTCGAGCTCGCGCCAGGGGCGGTCGGTCGGGATGCCGCGGGCGCGTGCCGTCTCGCGCAGCAACCGGCGCCGCCCCTCGTAACGCGGCTTGGTCCAGGGATCGAGGGCGCCCAGGGCGAGCGTGCGCGACGGCTCCGGGACGATGAGCGACTCATCGTATTCGAGCACCGCGCCGAAGCCGTTGCAGCCGGGGCAAGCCCCCCGCGGATTGTTGAACGAAAACAGGGCAGGGGTGAGCACCGGGGCGCTCTTGCCGCAGGAGGAGCATGTGGGGAGGGCCGAAAAGCGGCGGCGATCACCGTTCGACAGGGCGAGCGCGACCCCCTCCCCCTCGCTGAACGCCGTCGCGAGGGCGTCGGTCAGCCGTCCCCGGTTCGGCGCCGTGCCGCTCAAGCGGTCCACGACGACGAGTACCTCGCGACCTTCCCGGACCCGGAGCGGTGCAGCGGCGTCGTCGAGCCGGAGGAGGTCGCCGTCGACCTGTGCGCGCACGAATCCCGCGGCCATGAGCTGGGCGGCGGCATCGACATCGGGGCGGTGGGCGGCTTCCGGCAGTGGAAATGCGATGACCAGTGCGGATGGCGGATCGTGGATTGCGGAGCTCCCATCCCCACCGTTCGAATCCACCATCAGTGCATCAACCGCTTCCTGCACCGTATCGATCTTCACGATGGCGCCGCAGTAGCGGCAGTGCGGTGTGGCGACGCGCGCCCACAAGAGCCGCAGGAAGTCGTAGATCTCCGTCGCGGTTCCCACCGTCGACCGGCTGGAGGTCGTGGGGTTCTTCTGCTCGATGGCGACGGCCGGGGACAGCCCCTCCAGCGCGTCGACCAGCGGCTTGGGCATCCGCTCGAGGAACTGCTTGGCGTAGGTGGACAGCGATTCGATGTAGCGCCGCTGGCCCTCCGCGTAGAGGGTGTCGAAGGCCAGCGAGCTCTTTCCCGATCCCGACGGGCCGGTGACCACCGTGAGCGCCCGCCGCGGCAGCTCGACCGTGATGCCCTTGAGATTGTGCTGCCGCGCGTTGCGAAGAATCACCCGGTCGGGAGGTGCGGACATAACCATCAAACTTAACCAGTCTCGCCCCGGTCACCTGGCCAGCTTACTATTGCAGGCCCGATGACCGGCCAGCCAGAGTCCCACGCGCCGCCCACCCCTCTCACTCCCCGCCTGCTGCGGCGCGGGCTCGAGATCTTCGCTGCCATTTCGATCGCCGGCGGCGTGGGGGTGCTCCTCTACGGCAACAACTTCCACGCCTTCGTCACTGCGCTCCTTGGGCTCCACTGGTGGTGGCTGATCGTCGGTCTGGGCCTCGCCTCAATGGACTGGTTCGGTGGCGGGACCCGCCTCTGGGTCGTGGCGCGGCACGTGCACCCGGGCGTGCGCTGGCGGAACATGGTGATTTCGGGGGGGATGAGCGCCTGGGCCGCCTACCTCACGCCGTTCCAGACCGGCGCCGGCCCGATGATGATGTGGACGATGCGGCGCGCCGGGGTGCGCCTGCCAGAGGCGATGACCTCGACGTTCATGACGTTCGTCGCCACGGTCATCTTCTTCGCCATCGCGGGTCCGCTCGCGATCCTGCTCGGCGCCGGACGCTCCCTCGCCCGCCACGGCGTCGTGCTCGGCATCACCCTCTACGATCTGTTCAAGACCAGCTTCGGGATCTTCATTCTGATCGGGATCCTCATGGCGTTTGCCATGTTCTTCCCGCGGCTGTTACGCGACTTCGTGCACTGGCTGGCGACGCGCCTCGAGAAGAAGAGCACACGGGTGGCATCCCGCATTGACGGGCTGCGCGACGGCATCGATCGGGCGCACCAATGTCTCGTCGCCTTCGGCAGCCCGCGCGGCCTCCTGGCGCTCTTCTGGGCGATCATCCTTTCGGCGCCGTCCCACGCCAACAAGCTCCTGGCGGGCTATATCGCCATGCGCGCCCTGGGCCTGCCGGCCCAGTTCTTCGATATCCTGCTCGTGCAGACGTTCATTTCCTTCCTGTTGTATTTTGCCCCCACGCCCGGTGCCTCCGGGCTCGCCGAGGTGCTCTCGGTGGCGGTGATGTCGATTTACGTCCCGCGTCCGTTGTTGCCCAGTTACACCTTGCTCTGGCGGTTCATCAACAGCTACGCCACGGTGGCGTTCGGCTCGCTGTTGTTCTGGCGTTGGCTGCGCGGCGGGTTGGTCGACCGGGAGCTGTCGGTCGTTTCTGAGTCGGGCACGAGCCCGTAACCTGTGTCTTCTTGCCCGGTTACAGACCCGGGCGTAACTTCCGACCTCGGCAAAGCGCCCCGGAGACTCTGTTCATGTCCATGCTCGAGCTTGGAGGAAGGCGGTTCACCATCCCGATGGGTGAGGTGGTGTTGGGGAGCGATCCCCAGTGCGCCATCTCGCTCAGCGGACCCGGCCTCCTCCCTCGGCATGCGCTGCTCTCGGGACAACCCGACGGTCAGGTCGTGATCCGCAAGGCCACCCCCGATGCGGAGCTGATGATCAACGGCGTGCGGCTCGGAGCCGAGCCGACGCCGCTCTTGCATGGGGACAAGCTACAGGTGGCGGGACAGGAGCTGACGTTCGTCGACGAGCGCCGCAGCGGCAGCACCGCGTTCATCCCCGCCATGGCGCTGCCGCAGAGCGGCGAAGCGCGTCCGCAGACGGGCGTGAAGAGTGTCGGGACGACGGGAGGTCGCCTCGTGTCGCTCACCGATGGGCGCGAATACGTGATCATGTCGGCTCCCCTCGTGATGGGCCGCGAGGCGGGGTGCGACGTGGTCATTCCCGGCAAGGACGTCTCCCGTCGTCACGCCGAGATCGTTCCCTCCGCGAAGGGATATCTGCTGGTCGACTCGAGCACCAACGGCGTCTACGTGAACGACGCGCGCGTCCAGGGACAGCGGGTGCTCACGCGTGGGGACGTGATCAAGGTCGGGGAGGAGAGCTTTCGATTTTACGCCGACCAGGTCGCAGCTGCTCCGGCCCCCGCCCAGTCTGCGCCGCCGCCCCCACCGCCGCCCCCCGTGGGTGCCGAATCACGCTTGCAGAACACCTCCTTCGGGATGCCGGCCACACCGCGCCCCGCAGCCGCGCACCCGGGGGGCGGGGCGGGAGGCGGCACCGGTGGAGCGCCGCTGGCGAATTTTCTCGTTCGCACGGGGACGCTGAAAGGGACGCGGCTCCTCGTCAAGACACCGATCGTGAACATCGGCCGGGCCGACTACAACGATCTGGTGCTCCCCGACGAGTCGGTCTCGACCTCCCACGCCAAGCTGCAACGGCGCGAGGGAGTGTGGGTGCTCGTGGATCTCGAGTCCACGAACGGCACGTTCGTCGACGGGGAACGCATCCAGGCCGACATGCCGATCGCCCCCGGCACGATGGTCCGGTTCGGCGACATCCAGCTCGTGTTCGAGCCGACCGACGACGCCATGGGCGTGGCCAAGGGCGGCGGAACCAAGGTCATCGAGTCGCTCAAGGTTCCCCCGACGGCTCCCGCGGCCGCCGATGCCTCGACGCCGACCGCACCGCCGCAGGCGCCGCGTGCCCCGGCTGCCGCCAGACCGTCCCCCGCGCCCGCCGCCAAACCGGCCGCAGCCCCCAAGGGGCCGCCGCCCAAGGCAGCGCCGGCCAGGCGTCCCGGGCCACCGGCCGGTCAAGCGCCGGATAAGAAGGGAAAAGGGTGCGGCTCCAGCGCCGCCGTCATCGTCGTGGCCACATCGGCCCTGCTCTACTGGATTCTGGCGTAACCATCGAGCGTGCACATTACCTGCGCGGGTAGAACCGACGTCGGCATTATCCGGTCGGGGAATGAGGACAGCTATCTCATGGTCCCGGACCGCGGCATCTTCGTCGTTGCCGACGGGATGGGGGGCCATGCCGCGGGCGAAGTGGCGAGCGACATGGCGGTGCGACACATCGCCCGTGAGCTGGGCTCGCTCAGGGGCCTCGGGGACAAGGATGTGACGGAACGGATGCAGACCGCGATCCGGGCCGCTAACGCCGCCATCTTCCAGCGCACGCTGACCGAGCACGACAAGCGCGGCATGGGCACGACCGTCACGTCGCTCGTGCTGTACGGCACCCGATTCCTGATCGGGCAGGTGGGCGACAGCCGCGCCTACCTCCTGCGCGACGGCAAGCTCACGCAGGTCACGAAGGACCACTCGTACGTGCAGGAGCAGGTCGACGCCGGGTATCTCACCGCCGAGCAGGCCCGCACGCACCCCTACAGCAACGTGATCACGCGCTGCGTCGGCGCCAACAGCGACGTGACCCCCGATGTCTACGTCGGCTCCGTGAAGGCGAAGGACCTGTTCCTGCTCGCGTCCGACGGGCTCACGGGGATGCTCGAGGATCCGCAGCTGCTGGAGATCCTGCAGCAGTCGGACCGCATGCCGCAGGAGCTGGTCGATCAGCTGATCGACGAGGCCAACCGGCACGGCGGCCTCGACAACATCACAGCGATCCTGGTGCGCATCGACTCCGTCGATTTCCCGGAGGACGGGGAGACGACGCTGTCCACGGAAGCCCAGCGACCCAAGAACTAGAGCTGCGCCGCCACCGCATCCGCCGGGAGCCGCACCAGCGCGAGGACGCGGGGCCCATCCACCGCGGCGGGGCGCAGCGTAAACACCCGCAGCCGCCGCGCTGAGCGATACAGCTCGGCCGCCACGCGCGGTAACCCGAGATGCGCTTCTCCTTCGGCACTCGCCAGCGGTACCAGCGTTCCGTCGCGCCGTAACAACGGCAGGTCCGTTCCGAACATCGACGGTTTCGCCGGGAAATCGAGGAACAGCTCCCCCGGCACGAGTCCGGCGTCGCGCGCCAGCCGGTCCTCCACACGCTCGCAGAGATCGGGATTGGTAGCCGGCCACCCCGCGTCGTCCAGCGCCACATCGGCGGCGGGGAGATCGAGGATGCGCTTGGCGAGGCGGCGCTCCCGCAGCCGCGCCGCCAGCCCCGTCGGATCGTCCCGTCCCAGCTCGTGGATCAGTCCGTCATCTGTGGCCACCGCCACGTCCATCGGCCGGATGCGACCGTCGGCGATCGCCCGGCGGACCAGCCGCTTGAACATCACGGTCGCCGCGCGCACCGCATGATGCCAGTAGACGGTGCGGTACATCTGATACTTCGCGAACAAGAGCGACTCGAGGGCCGAGAGTCCCTTTTCGTGCAGCGCGAGGGCGATGCGGCCGCCCGGTCCCGGGGCGAGGACCAGGGAGGCGAGCAATCGATCCACGTCGATGACGCCATAGGGGACGCCGCACATCCAGGCGTCGCGCGAGAGGTAATCGAGCTTGTCGACGTCGACCGGGCCGGACACGATCCCCGCCAGGGGCTCCCTGGCCTGGCCGCGGATCAGCGGCAGGAGGCGGGCGGCCGGAACTCCCGAGCGCTCGAGTGCGGCTGCGAGGTCGGGGTGCGCGAGGTGCCGCTCCGCGAGCCCCTCGTGGTGCGGGAGGCCGGCCTCTTCGAGGGCGTGGGAGAAGGGGTAGTGCCCGACGTCGTGCAGCAGCGCCGCGAGGCGCAGCCGCAGGCCGTCCTGCGGCTCGACCGCCTGGCCGGCGTCTGCGAGGGCGGCGAGCGCCCGGCGCGCCAGATGGTAAGCGCCGAGCGCGTGCTCGAAGCGGGAGTGGGTGGCGCCCGGGTAGACGAGAAACGCATGTCCCAGCTGCCGCACGTAGCGCAGCCGCTGAACGGCGGGCGTGTCCAGCAGCTCGAGCGCCGCCGGCTCGAGCTGGATGTTGTTCCACAGGGGATCGCGGACGACTTCGAGCCGCGTCACGTCCTGGGGCCCGGGGGCCCCGCCTCGCGCACCGCAGCGTGTACCTGGCTGTCGAGTTGCTCGAAGTTCTTGCGGAACGATTCCGCCAGACGCGCGGCTTGCGCGTCGTAGGCGGCCGGGTCGGCCCAGGTGCGCCGCGGCAACAACAGATCGGCGGGGACGCCCGGGACGTCGGTCGGGACGGCGAGGCCGAACGCCGGCTCGCGCACCGTGGGCGTGCGATCGAGCTGTCCCCCCATCGCAGCGCGCACCATGGCGCGGGTCAGCGGCAGTTTCATCCGCTGGCCGACCCCGAACGGTCCCCCCGTCCACCCGGTGTTGACGAGCCAACACTGCACGCCGTGCCGGCCGATCTTCTCGCCCAAGAGCGTGGCGTAGACGTTGGGATGACGCGGCAGGAACGGCGCGCCGAAGCAGGCGGAGAACGTCTCCTTCGGCTCGGTGACGCCCCGCTCGGTGCCCGCGACCTTCGCCGTGTAGCCCGAGAGGAAGTGGTACATCGCCTGCGCCGGTGAGAGCCGCGCGATCGGCGGCATGACGCCCGACGCGTCGCACGTCAGGAAGATGATGTGCGACGGGTGCCCGCCGATCCCCGTCGGCACGTGATTCGGGATGAAGTCGATCGGATAACTGGCGCGGGTGTTCTCGGTGATCGCCGCCGAATCGAGATCGAGCGCCCGCGTCGTCGGATCGACCACCACGTTTTCGAGTACGGTTCCGAAGCGACGCGTCGTCGCGTGGATCTCCGGCTCTGTTTCCGCGGACAGGCGAATCACCTTGGCGTAGCAGCCCCCCTCGAAGTTGAACACGCCGTGGTCGCTCCAGCCGTGTTCGTCGTCGCCGATCAGGCCGCGCTGCGGATCGGCGGAGAGGGTCGTCTTCCCGGTTCCGGAAAGCCCGAAGAACAAGGTGACGTCTCCCGCGTCCCCTACGTTGGCGGAGCAGTGCATCGGCAGGACGCCCTGGGCGGGCAGCAGGTAGTTCAACACCGTGAAGATCGACTTCTTCATCTCTCCGGCGTACCGCGTCCCGCCGATCAACACCACGCGGCGCGCGAAGTTGATCACGATGAAGGTGCCCGAACGGGTTCCGTGGAGGGCGGGATCGGCCTGCAGCTCCGGCGCGTGCAGCACGTGCCACGCCGGCTTGAACGCGGCGAGGTCGGCTTCGGTCGGACGCAGGAACATGTTGGAGACGAACAGGGTGTGCCATGCGTTCGGCGTGAGGAACCGCACCGGTAGCCGGTAGGCGGAATCCGCGCCGGCGAACAGGTCGCGCACGAACAGTTCCTGGCCATTCAGGTGATGCATCACGTCGGTCGCCAGGCGATCGAAGTGCGCGACGGACAGCCGCTGGTTCACTTTCCCCCACCACACCTGGTCGCTGCTCGACGGCTCCTCGATGACGAACTTGTCGTTCGGAGAACGGCCGGTGTGCGGGCTGGTCACGGCGCAGAACGGTCCGCTCTGGGCGAGCACGCCTTCACCGCGTCGCAGTGCGTGCTCGTAAAGCGCCGCGGGCCCGAGGTTCCAATGCACCGGGTACTCGGGAGCGAAGCCCAACATCTGCGCCCCCGACGCTCGGGAACCGATCGTTGCGGGCGGAGCTGAAGCCATGATGGAGTCCTTTAAGGAGTGGGCCGCAGCGGGCGCTGGTGCTCCAGCGCATCCAGCGCGGCCAGAACAGCGAGGTTCACGATCTCGTTCACTTCAGCGCCACGTTGCAAAACGTGTACCGGCTGCGCCATACCGACCAGAATCGGGCCAATCGCCTCCGCCCCACCCAGCCGGGCCAGCAGCTTGTAGGCGATGTTCGCCGCGTCGAGGTCGGGGAATATCAACACGTTGGCCGCGGCCCGCAGGCGGGAAAAGGGGTACATGCGGGTCAGGATCCGTTCCACGACCGCCGTATCCGCCTGCATCTCCCCATCGACCTGGAGCTCCGGCTCGCGCTCGTGCAGCAGCTGCACCGCGCGTCGTACCTTCTCGGCGCTCGGATGTTTCACCGAGCCGAAATTGGAGAAGGACAGCATCGCCACACGCGGCTCGATCCCGAGTCGCGAGACGAACCGGGCGGTGGTCGACGCGATCTCTGCGAGGGTTTCGCTGTCGGGCTCGATGTTCACGGTGCAATCGGCGAAGAAGATCGTCTGTTGCTGGAAAACGAGCATGTACACGCTGCTCGTGTGGCGCCGTCCCGGCTCGACGCCGATGACCTCGAGCGCCGGCCGGATCACCCCGGCGTAGTGCATATCGGCGCCGGCGACCACGGCGTCCGCCTGGTGGCGCCGCAGGAGCAGCAGCCCGAAGTAGAGCGGGTCCTTCACCAGCGCGCGCGCTTCCCGCAGCGTGATGCCGCGCCGCTGGCGCAATTCCCAGAGGTCCTGCGCCATCGCCCCGGCGTCCGCGGCCGTCAACGGATCGAGCAGCTCGATGTCCTCGAGCGTCACGCCGGCGTCGTCGGCGAGGCGCCGCATGACGTCCACGTCGCCGAGCAGAATGGGACGCGCCGCCCCGTCGTCGGCGAGCGTGCGCGCCGCCCGTACGATGCGGGTGTCCTCGCCCTCCGGGAACACGACGCGTTGCGGCTCCTGCTGCGCCCGCATCGTCAGGCCGCGCATCACCTCGCGCACTTTGCCGAGTCGTGCGTCGAGCTCGGCCCGGTACTCCTCCACGTCGATCACCCGCCGCGCGACCCCCGTGCCGACGGCGGCCCACGCGACCGCGGGCGCCACCCACAGCAGGACGCGGGGATCGAACGGCTTCGGGATCAGGTACTCCGGGCCGAACCGCAACCGCTCGAGCCCGTACGCCCGCATCACGTCCTCGGGGACCTCCTCGCGGGCCAGCGACGCCAGCGCCCGCGTGGCGGCCATTTCCATCTCGCCGTTGATCTGCGTCGCGCGCACGTCCAAGGCGCCCCGGAAGATGAACGGGAAGCCGAGCACGTTGTTGACCTGGTTGGGAAAGTCGGAGCGGCCGGTGGCGATCAGGGCGTCGGGGCGCGCCCGGCGCACCTCGTCGGGCATGATTTCGGGCGTGGGATTGGCGAGCGCGAACACAATCGGGCGCTCCGCCATGCCGCGCACCATGTCTCCCGTCACGATGCCGCCGGTCGACAGGCCGATGAACACGTCGGCGCCGCGCAGCAGTTCGCCGAGGGAGCGCTCCGGGAACGCACGGGCGAAGCGTGCTTGGTAAGGATTCAGGTCGGTGCGGCCTTGCTCGATCGGGCCATGCACGTCGCACAGCGTGATGTGGTCGCGTGTCACACCGAGGCGGACGTAATGCTCGGCGGTCGCCAGTGCCGCGGCGCCGGCGCCCGCGAACACCACGCGCACCCGGGCGATGTCCTTCCCCGTGAGCTCCAGGGCGTTCAGCAGCGCGGCCCCGGTGATGATCGCGGTGCCGTGCTGGTCGTCGTGGAACACCGGGATCGACAGCCGCTCGCGCAGCTGCTCTTCCACGTAGAAGCAGTCGGGAGAGCGGACGTCCTCGAGGTTGATGCCCCCGACCGTCGGCTCGAGCAGCTGACAGAAGCGGATCAGGTCGTCGGGGTCCTCGGAGCCGACCTCCAGGTCGAACACGTCGATGTCGGCGAATGTCTTGAAGAGGATGGCCTTGCCTTCCATCACCGGCTTGGCGGCGAGCGGCCCGATGTTGCCGAGTCCGAGGACCGCGGTGCCGTTCGAGACAACGGCGACGAGGTTGCCGCGCGCCGTATAGGTGTAGACATCCTCGGGGCGGCGGCGGATCTCGAGGCACGGCTCCGCCACCCCCGGCGTGTAGGCGAGGGACAGGTCGCGCTGGTTCTTGAATGGCTTGGTCGGCGAGACCTGGATTTTTCCGGGTCGACCCTGCGCGTGATAATCGAGGGCCTCCTGGCGGCGATTCGACATCGGGGAGCCAGAAGTCCTTTCCGGGAAAGGGGTTATGCTAGGGAAACAGGGCGGACGTGTCAAGCCAAGAACGGTATTTGTCGACGCAGGCCCGAGTTACGGAACGGCGTCCGAGCGCTGCGTTGCTGTTTTGAACGGCGTTGAAGGGGTATCGTCGACACGATTCTGCGGGTCCCAACCGGGTATATGTACGACCCGATCGACGAGCCCATTACCCGGTGGCTACCCGCATGCGCGTTTCCCGATTCGTGTTCTCCCTCGGCCTTGCACTCGCCGCGGCCTGCAGCAGCGATCACGTAACCACGCCGCCTCCCACGCCCTGCGCCACCGGGGTCGGCACGCCCATTTCCCTCGCTGTCGGGACCTACACGGTCGTCGATCCCGCCACCAGCTCCGGGTGCGTCCAATTCCCGGCGAACGCGTCGACCATCGACTCCACCGAATACCTGGTCGTCGCGCAGTCAGCGGCGGGGACGTCGGGGCAATCCTCGCCGTTCCGCCTGCAGGGCGGCGCCGCCGCGGCGACGGCGGCGCTCCGGGCCGCGACGACTGCGCCGGAAACGCGCTCCCAGATTGCCGTGCAGTTCGATCATACGATGCGTCAGATGGCCCGGAACCGGAGCTACCCGTTCGTGCCGGCGGCGCTCGAGACCGCCGCAGCGTCGGTGCCGGCCGCCGCGACGCTCGCCCCCCCGGCCGTCGGGTCGCTGCGCGTGTTCAAGGTGTGCGGCAATCTCTCCTGCAGTACGATCAAGAACGTCGCCGCGAAGGCCCGCGTCGTGGGGCTGCACATCGCGGTGTACGTCGACACGCTCGCGCCTGCGGCGGGGCTCGATTCCGCCCAGCTCGATTCTCTGAAACAGGTCTTCGACACGCGCCTCTATCCGATCGACACGACGGCGTTCGGCGGCGTCTCCGACATCGACTCCAACTCGGTCGTGATCGTGCTGATGACCGGCGTGGTCAACGCGCTCGTGACGCGCGCCCAATGCCATTCGAGCGGATTCGTCGCCGGGTTCTTTTTCGCCGGCGACCTGGATCCGACCACGGCATCGCAGTTCAACCATGGCGAGATCTTCTATTCGGTGGTCGCGGATCCCGACAGCACGTTGAGTTGCGCGCATAGCGCGGCCCAGGTCGACAACCTGACGCCCGTGACGTTCGTGCACGAATTCCAGCACATGATCAGCTTCGTGCAGCACGTGCTGGTGCGCAGCGGCCCGACCGAGGAGGGGTGGCTCGACGAGGGGCTGTCGAAGTATGCCGAGGAGCTGGCGGGGCGCAGCTACCTGCCGGGGAATCAGCAGCAGTTCTCGAACTACTTGATCGGCGACGTGTTCGATGCGTATCAATATCTCCAGGCGCCGTCGGCGTCACCGCTGTTGATCCCCGAGGATACGGGAACGCTCGCCGAGATCGGCGCCAGCTGGCTGTTCACGCGGTACATCGTCGACCAGTTCGGTGCCGCGCTGCCGCACAAGCTGCACCAGACGACGCTCGTCGGCTCGGCCAACGTCGCCGCTCAGACCGGACAGGCGTTCACGACGCTCGTGACCCGCTGGGCGCTCTCCAACTGGGTCTCGGACTTGCCCGGGTTCTCACCGCCCTTCGAGCTCCAGGATACGTCCTGGCACTTCCGCACGACCTTCAACGCGCTCCACACGCAGGATCCAACCGATTTCCCGCTGGCGTATCCGCTCGTTCCGGCGACGGGAGGCGGAGGCCAGTTGAGTCTCAGCGGCACGCTGACGTCGGGGTCGGGGTCCTACGCACGCGTTTTCCAGGCACCATCGGGGGCAGGGTTCTCGCTGCGCTTCACGCGGGACGGGAGTACGGCGCTTGCTGCGGCCCTGGTGCCACGGCTGGACATCATTCGAATACGATAAGTCGCTATCAGCTGTCAGCTATCAGGTATGCCGTAGGCTGACAGCCGTCGGCTGATAGCTGACGGCGCTCTTAGCGGGGTGGAGGGGCCAGGGTGGGAGCCGTGTGGTACAACGCCTCCACCGTCCGCCGGTCGCCGTCGCTCGGCTGATTCACCCGGGGCGGAGCGGCCATGATGTCGCGCAGCGAATCGGGACTTTCCTGGAACAGCCCGAGGGCGTGCCCCATCTCGTGGATCGTCGTGCGGGCAACGCAGGCCTGCACCTGGCCCGCGGTGAACACCGTCCCCGTGAGAATCTGAATCTGGGTCTCGAACGGGCCCGCGAAGGCAGCCCCGCTCGAATCGAGAACGCCCTGCGTGACGCCGCCGCACGCCTTCACCGGTGGGCCGTTGTCGGGCGGGGCGTCGGGTGGTACGCTGTCGGCCCAGCGCACGATGACGTCGGCCGCGGTTGAATCGCTCACGATCGTTCCGCTGAATTCCCCGTAGAGAAACTGGCGCTGCCAGGCAGCGACCGCATTGGTGACGAGCGTGGGCAGGTTGCCGCGCGGCTCGGCGTAAACCCGCACCGGCAGCCGGTTCGCGGGCCAGTGGAAGACGTCGCCGAACTGGTCAGTGAAGGGATAGGTGGGATCATGGTTGGGCACCATCGGTTCAAAGCAAGCCACGGCACCGGCCACCGAGAGTACCAGCGAAACGTGGTGCAAGTAGTGCGACGTCGGGGGTGGGGACGCAGGACGCGTTGGACGCGGGGGCGCTCGACCCGGCCCACGGTTTCGGATCTCATTGCTGGCCTGCGGCGATGATGTCCAGGCCGTGCGGCCCCCGCGTCCCCGCGTCCTAGCCCCACCCCCGGCGCCGCACAGACAGGTGCGGAAACTCTGTAAGAGCCGCCTCATCTGCCGTCCAGGAAGTCGACCCGGATACCGGCGCTGATGCGGTAGACCACACGCGAATCGGTGAACCCTGCGTTGCGCAGAGCCGGCGTCAGGAACTTGTGCAGGTCCCCCGCTACCTCGATCGCCAGACGATGACGTGCCAGCGTGGCCGGGGCCGCGTCGAAGGCGAGGGACCCATAGGGGATCACACCCCCCGAGCCGTTGCTGAACAAGCCGACCGACTGCGCCGGCAGGTAGCTCAGCGCGCCAATCGCGAAGCGCCCGTCGAGCCACGGGTGGAGGTGGCGGCGCAACCCCACGCCGAGCCCCAGCGTCCACAGCCGCGTGATCTCCGTCGTCGAGCCGTCCGCGTCGTGGCGCTCGAGCGGACTCGTGCCGAGGTCGGCGAGCAGCTCGAGCTGCCAGGGTGCGGAGAGCGGCACATCGGCCGACACCCCGACCGCCGGCCCGATGGCCGGCCGCACGTCGAGGGGCGTCACAATGGAATCGTGGACCAGCGTGGAGTTATAGCGAGCGCTCAGGGACGCGTGGAAGGATACCTGGGCCGGGAGCACGGCGGGGCAGGCGGCCAACCCGCTCACCGCAACAACGATTGCCGCGCGCCGCATCATACCTCGAGCCGGTCGCCTTCCCGCGCCACGAGTGCGTACAGCACCGGCATCAACAACACGCTGATCACGAGCTGCGACAGCATGCCGCCGACGATCACCAGCGCGAACGGCCGTTGGGAATCGGTGCCCACCCCGTGTGCCATAGCGGCTGGGAGCAGTCCGAGTGCCGCGACGATCGCGGTCATCATGATGGGACGCAGTCGCAGGATCGCCGCCTCGCGAGTCGCGGCGGTGATCCCCATGCCGTCGTTGCGCAGCTCGTTGGCGTAGGAGACGTACACCACCGCAGTTTGCACCGAGACGCCGAACAGCGCCAGGAACCCGATGCCGGAAGAAACCGAGAACGGCGTGCCGGTGAGCCATAATGCCAGGATTCCCCCCACCGGCGCCGACAGCAGCACGCCCAGCACGGCGATCAGGGGGAACTTGATGTTGCTGTAGAGCCCGAAAAGAATCAGGAAGATCAGCAACAAGGTCAACGGGACGATCAGGCGCAGTTGGCTGCGCGAAGCGGTGTACTCCTGGTACTCGCCGCCCCACACCACCCGATATCCCTCCGGCACGTGCACTTGAGCCGCAACGGCGCGCTGCGCGTCGTGCACCGCACTCGCGAGATCCCGTCCTTCCACGGAATACTGTACGCCGATGAAGCGGGAGTTGTCCTGTCGATAGATGAACGACGCGCCGTTGGCGACCCGGATCGCCGCGAGCTCCTTGAGCGGGATATGCTGGCCCCCGGGTGTCGCCACGGGGATGTTGCCGATCGCTTCAGGGGTTTCGCGAAACTGCGGCTGCAGCCGGACCACCAGGTCGAACAACCGCTCGCCCTGCACGACCTGCGTCGCCGCGGCCCCGCCGACGGCGGCCTCGATGAGGGTGTTGATGTCAGCGACGTTCAATCCGTAGCGGGCGATCTTCTCCCGGTCGGGGATTACCGTGAGACTCGGTTGCCCGAGCTCCTCGACCAGCGTCAGCTGGGTGACGCCCCCCACGCCTTGCAGCGATCGCTTGATCGCGATGCCGAGCGTCTGGAGCGTATCCAGGTCCGCCCCGAACACTTTGACGTCGAGGGCACTCTTCAGTCCGGTCTCGGCCTCATCCACCGCGTCTTCCGCGGGCTGCGTGTAGTTGAAAATGATGCCGGGAAAGGTTTCGAGACGGCGATCGATGGCCGCGATGAGCTGCTCCTTGGTGCGAATCGGTCCGGTCCACGCCTCGTACGGCTTCAGTCCCACATAGAACTCGGCGTTGAAGAACCCCGTCGGATCGGTGCCGTCGTCGGGACGGCCGTGTTCGTCGGACACGTCCGTCACCTGAGGGAAGGCGCGCAGCACGGCCCGGATCTGCGGCACGATCCGCGCCGACTCTTCCAGCGAGATCGTGTAGGGCATCGTCGCCCGCACCCAGATCGCTCCCTCGTCCAGGTGCGGCATGAACTCGGCGCCGATCGCGGAGCCGAGGACCAGTGCGCCGACGAACACCGCGGCCGAGGTCACCACCGTGGCGCGGTGCCGGGCGAGGCACCAGTCGAGGGCGCGCGTATAGTGACCCTTGATCCACTCGAACACGGGGTTGCGCCGGTCCCGGACTCCGCCACGCAGCAGCCAACTGCACAACACCGGCAGCAGGATGAGGGTTACGAGCAAGGACCCGACCAGCGCGAAGATCATCGTGTCGGCCGTCGGTTTGAACAGCTTCCCCGACGGCCCGGACAACACATAGATTGGCAGGAAACCCGCCACGATGACCGCGACCGAATAGAAGATCGGCCGATCGACCTCGGCGGCGGCGTCCACGATCACTTCAGTGATCCGGTAGGATGTGCCGTGCCGGAGCGCCAGCTGGCGATGAATGTTCTCCACCATGATCACCGCGGAGTCGACCAGAATCCCGAAGTCGATCGCTCCGATGGAGAGGAGATTCGCCGGGATGTGACGCAGATCCAGGAACAGGAATGCAAACAGCAGGGACAAGGGGATCGTGACGCCGACGATCAACGCGGAACGGACGTTGTACAGAAAGAAGACGAGAACGATGAAGACGAGGATGATGCCACGGGCCAGATTGCCTTCTACAGTGCGTGTCGTCAGCGTGATCAAGTCGCTGCGGTCGTAAAAAGGATGCACCTGCACGTCCTTGGGCAGGATGGACGTATTCAACTCACGTGTCTTGGCCTGCACCCCCTGCAACACGGTCTGCGCCTGCTCCCCTTTGCGCATCAGAATCACGCCTTCGACAGCGTCGTCCGTGGCATTGAAGCCGAACTGGCCCAGGCGCGGAGCGGCGCCGGTCGTGACCTGGCCGAGGTCCTTCACGAGAATCGGTACGCCGCTGCGATTGGCCACCACGACGTTGCCGATGTCATCGAGCGTCTCGATCCGCCCCAGACCCCGGATGTAGTAGAACTGCCCCCCTTCCGAGTAGAATCCGCCGCCGGCGTTGCCGTTGTTCTGGGCCAGCGCGGTTTCGACGTCGGCGATGGAGAGGCCGGCGCCTGCGAGCCGTGTCGGGTCGAGCAGGACTTGATACTGAAACGTCTCGCCCCCGAGCGCGGACTCGTCCGCGACCCCCGCGACCGCCTTGAATTGCCGTCCGATCACCCAGTCGTTGATGATCTTCAGCTCCCGGGCCGAACGGTCGGGGCTCTGGACCACGTAGCGATACACGAGGCCGGAGGGGGAGAACAACGGCGAAACGGAGGGCGACACCCCCTCCGGCAAATCCGCGTCGGGGAGTCGTTCGAACACCTGCTGGCGGGCGAAATAGTCGTCCGTCCCGTCGGCGAACGTCATCACGACATCGGAGAGACCGTAGAGCGAGATGGAGCGGATGATCTGCATATTGGGGAGGCCGTTCATCTCGACTTCCAACGGCACCGTGATCAGCCGCTCCGTCTCCTCGGCGGCGTGTCCGGGCCACTGCGTGATCACCTCCACCATCGTCGGGGAGAGATCGGGATAGGCGTCCACCGGGAGTCTCGAGAAGGACCAGCTGCCGACCCCGATCAAGAGGACGGTGAACAGTCCCACCAGAAAACGGTGCTGCAGCGACCACGCGATCAGCTTGTTGATCGCCGACGCCGCAACCAGATCGGGGTGTTCGGCGGACGGCCGCTGGCCGGTCACTGGCTCTCGGCGAACTGCAGGAACAGCCCGCCCTCCGTGATCACGTGATCCCCGGCCTTGAGCCCCGAGGCGATTTCGAAACGATCAGCGACCCGTGACCCGACGACGACCGTCCGCCGCTCGAACGAGCTGTCGGGCTTGGCGAGAAAGACGAACGGGAGGTTCTGCGCGTCCCGCAGCACCGCCGACGTCGGCACCAGCACGCCGCGCCGTGGGTGCAGCGAATGAATGGCGACGCGCACGTACATGTCCTTTTTCAGGCCTTCACCGGGGTTCTCGGTGATGATGCGCACCGTGGTCGCCCGCGTGTCGGCCGCCACGAGCGCGCCCACATAATCCACCCGGCCGTGAAAGACCCGGGTGCTGTCGGCGAGCTGGACGTCGGCCGGATCGCCGACCGCCACGTCGGGAAGGTCGTGCTCGAACACGTTGCCCATGACCCACACTGTGCTGAGGCGTGCGACGGTGAAGGTCGGTGTCTGGCCGGCCTGTAACAGCTGCCCCGGCGTTATGAGTCGCTCGACCACCGATCCCGGCAAGGGCGACCGGATCACCCCCTGCGGGACCTGGATCGGCTGATTCTGCCGGATCGACTCGATCGTCGCCGAGTCGACGCCGATGGCGTGGAGCTGATCGAGCGCCGCATCGCGGTCGGCGACGGCCGCGGCGGCGTCGGTCTGCGCCTGCTCGAGATCCTGCCGCGCCAGCGCGTCGTTGGCGAACAGCGCCGAATCCCGCTCCGCGACGCGCAACGCGTTGCGTGCCGCCGCCTGCGCTTTGCGATACGCGCCCACCGCCGCCGAGAAGTCGGGCGACGAGACATAGGCGAGCGGCTGCCCCGCCACCACACGGGCCCCGGGCTCCACCAGCACGCGAGTCACGGGTCCCGAGATCGGCGCGAGGACCTGTGTACTGTGGTCGCCGTCGAAGGCGACGGTGCCGCTCACGTCCACGGTCGGGCGGAACGTCGCCACGTCCACCGGGGCGACGTGAATGCGGGCGCGCTGGTTCTCGGTGAGTCCGAACGCCGCGGCTGCCGAGGCGTCGGATTTCGCAGCGGTGCGCCCGCAGGCGGTGGCGCCCACCACGACGGTGAGGAGCAATAGGCGGCGGTCAACGGTCATGGCGGACTCCGGCAGACTCGAGGGGAGCGCCGACGGCGCGCTCCAGGTCGGCGCGGGCGTCGTTGGCCGCGGCCAGCGCGTCGGCGTACTGGCTTTCGGCCGTCAGCAGGGTGCGGCGCGCATCGAGCACGTCGAGCGCCGACGAGCCGCCGAGGCCGTAGCTCGTGAGCGCGATCTCGTAGGCCCGGCGGGCTTCCGGGAGCAGGGCGTCGCGCAGGTAGATCGCCTGTTGCAGCGCTGTCGCGGCCGACGCGTGGGTCGTCCGCACGTCGAGATCGACCTGCGCCTGCAGATCGGCATACGACGCTTCCAGCTCGCGCTCGTGGTGGCGCGCTGCCGAGACCTCGCCGCGTTGATGATTCCAGAAGAACAACGGCACCGAGAAGCCGATGCTCGTGGTGTAGGTACTCGGCGTGCCCTGGGCCATGTTCTTCGAGACCCCGAGGTCCACGTCGGGCAACAGATACATCTGCGCCAGTGCCGTTGCGGCGCTCGCCCCGGAGCGCTGCCGCTCGAGCCCGAGCAACTCGGGGCGGTGCGAGAGGGCGATCGCGACCAGAGAATCGGGTGCGGGGAGCTCCCCCGGGATGGACAGCGTTTCCGCCGCCTCGATGCCGAAGCCGAGCGGCCGGCCCAGCACGCGATTCAGTGCCGCACGCGCGTTCGCGAGGTCCCGCTGGTTGGCCAGCAGATCGTTCTCGGCCTGGGCGAGGTCGACGCGCGCCTTCAGGACGTCGAGGCGCGGCACCGACCCGGCGTTGAAACGGACTTCGGTTTTCTTGGCGAAGTCCTTCGCGAGGGAGTCGCCCTCCAGCAGGTCGGCCCGATGGCGCAGCGCGACGATCAGCGCGTCGTACGCCTGGACCGTCTGCGATGCCGTCTGCTGCTGCAGCTGCACGAGGCTGAATTCGGCAGCGGCGACGTCCGCGCCGCTCACGCGGTGGCGCAGCAGAAACTTCGCGGGGAAGGGCAGCGAGAGTCCGATACCGACGTCGCTGCCGGTGTTGGAGCGAAAGTCGGTCGGGCCGGTTTGCCCGGTCAGGTCGCCGCTCAGCGTCGGGTCGGGGAAGGCGGTGTTCTCGACGCCGGCCGCGCGCGCCTGCGCGATTTGCTCGCGCGCGATCCGGATCTGGGGATTGTGCGTCAGCGCGCTGTCGATTGCCTCACGGCGCGTCAGCACGAGCGCTGGGCGACCGGTCGAATCGCGCTGGCACTCCGCCCGATCGGGGACGGCGGCCGCGGCCGCCCCGGCGAGCACCAGGGCCAGCTTCCATTGATACGACATCACACTCCTCCGAGCGGATGACCTCTACGGATTCGCGCGCGGCATTCCCGCGCACGCCGTACTGCGACCGCGCGTCGCCCGAGGCGACGCCGGCCGCGTCAGCTGAGGTGGCTCGGAGGAGGTGCTCGGGGTGGGGCGGTGCTGACGCGCGAACGCGCGACGATCGTTTGAAGACGGTCGAGCGTGCCGATCCGGACGCCGATTCGCACTGCGAGACGGATGCGACCCTGCACCGCGGGCAGGGGACGCGTCGCATGGAACTGGCACTGGGCACATTGCGCCGCATCGTGCACGCGGGCGCATTGTGCCGAATGGTGCGACTCGAGGGTCGCCGGAGCGACCCAGAAATCACTGGGATGGGGCAGCGCCGCCGCGGCGTCGGCCGACAGCTGCACACACAGCAGCGCAGCGGCGCAGGCGCGCCACCACGACCGGGCGGACAACACTCCCGTGGCCAGCGACATCACCGCGCG
>DASSIL010000102.1:0-8774 GCA_035691925.1 Gemmatimonadales bacterium | reverse complement strand
CAACAGCCGATCAGCGATGTCACCATCTCCATCACCGGAACTTCCCACAGCGTCCTCTCCAAGAGCGACGGCACCTTCATCCTCAGCGGTCTCGGCAGCGGCGTCCAGCACGTGCGCGTCACGCGCATCGGGTTCAGCCCGGTCACGCAGGACGTCACCGTCAACGCCGGGGGGATGACGAGCGTCGATTTCGCGATGCAGCCGCAGGCCGCGATTCTCGACCCCGTCGTCGCGACCGGCTACGGACGGCAGCGGCGTGAGGCGATCACCGGATCGGTATCGACCGTCGATGCCCCCAGTGCGAACAAAGGCGTGAAGACCAACGTCGACCAGCTGCTCCAGGGTCGCGCCGCCGGCGTGGAGGTTACACAGAACAACGGCGAGCCGGGTGCCGGTGCGCAGGTCCTGATCCGCGGCGGCAGCTCGCTCAGCGCGTCGAACGATCCGCTCTACGTGATCGATGGCGTGCCGATCAACAACGTGCAGACGGAGCCGGACGCGACCGGCGTCGGTGGTGCGCCCGCGCTGCCGCGCAACCCGCTGAACCTGCTCAATCCGTCCGACATCGCATCGATCACCGTACTGAAGGACGCGTCGGCGACGGCGATCTACGGCAGCCGCGCGTCGAACGGGGTGGTCCTGATCGAGACGAAGCAGGGGCAGACCTCCAGCGGCGGCCCGTCGTTCGAGTATGACGGCTACGCTTCGACCTCGAGCCCGCTGCGCAGCCTCGATGTGTTGGACGGCGCCCAGTACCGTGTGTTCGTGCAGCAACAGGTCACGGCCGGGAACCTCGACCCGATCCACCTCACGCGCCTCGGAACCGCGAATACGAACTGGGAGAGCGCCATCACGCGCTCCGCGGTGTCGCACAGCCACAACCTGACGTTCAATGGCGGCAGCGAGGATACCCACTACCGGGCCTCGCTCAATTACGCGAAGCAGCAGGGCGTGACGCTCTCGAGCGACCTGGAGCGGGTTCAGGGCCGTCTCAGCGCCAACCATTCGGACCTCGACGGCCGGCTGCGCATCGGCGTGAACGTCACCACGTCGCGCGTCAACAACACCTACTTGACCTACGAGAACAACGGTGGGTTCGAGGGCGGCGTCTTCGAGAACGTGGCCACCTTCAACCCCACGCTGCCGATCACGGTGACGGACTCCACCGGGACGCACTTCTATGAGATCGGTGGGACGTCGTCGCGGAACCCGGTGGCACTGGCGAAGCAGATCACCAACCTCGGCCAGACCACCCGCACCCTGGCGAACGCGGATGCCGAATTCGATCTGCGGCCGGGGCTGACGGCGCGGGTCAACGTCGGGCTGGACCACACCGGAGGCCAGCGCCAGGAGTACTACCCCGCCTCGAACCCCGTCGGAGTGGCGCTGGGCGGCGGATTCGCGCGTCAGGCCGATCTCGAGAATACGACGCAGACGATTCAGACCCAGCTCAACTACCAGCGCGGCTTCGGCGACCGCAACACGATCGACTTCGTGGGCGGGTACGAGTACAGCAAGTTCAAGGACAACTCGCTCACGGCGCAGGGTACCGGATTCTTCACCGACGCATTCAGCTTCAACAACCTGAATGCCGCGACGACGCGGCAGACGTACTCCAACTCCGAAGAGAGCCGGCTCGTGTCCTTCTTCGGCCGAGCCAACTTCGGGTGGCAGGATCGGGTCTTCGTGACCGGCGTGCTGCGCTATGACGGCTCCTCCAAGTTCGCCGTGGGGCACAAATGGGCGGCGTTCCCGGGGCTGTCGGCGTCGTGGAACCTGAAGCAAGAGTCGTTCATGCAGAACACGCCGTTCTCGGACTTCAAGGTGCGGCTCGGGTGGGGGCTGCAGGGCAACCCCGGCGTCGGCCCGTACACCTCGTTGATCACCCTGGCCGGCAGCACTGACGGCACGTACCCGTTTGGTGACCAGCCGCAGGGCGGCGTACTCGCGACGAGCAACGGCAATCCCAACCTGAAGTGGGAGCAGACGTCGCAGGTCGACGGTGGGATCGACTTCGGCATGTTCCACAACCGCCTGTCGGGCAGTCTCGAGTACTACCACAAGAACACCAAGGATCTGTTGCTGACGATCTCCGTGCCGCAGCCGGCGCTGCAACCGACGCAGCTGCAGAACGTCGGCAAGCTGAGCGGCCATGGGATCGAAGCGGCGCTCGATGCCGTCGTCGTGTCCAAGCCGGGCTTGATCTGGCGCGCGGGCCTGGTCTTCGCGGCGGACCGTACCGTCGTGGACGAGTTGACCGCTCCAGGTGCGTTCATCGAAACGGGAGCCGTCAGTGGACAGGGGCAGTCGAACCAGTTCTCCGAGCGTCTCATGCCGGGACAGCCGGTCGGCACGTTCTTCGGGCCGGTGTTCGTGGGCTGGGATGCACAAGGGCATCAGATCTTCCAGTGCACCTCCGCTACTCCCGGATGCACGAACGGGCGCACGGTGGGCGGTGGCGGGCCGGCGGCAGCGGATTACAAAGTGATCGGCAACGCCAACCCCGACTTCACGCTTGGCGTGCACAGCGACGCCACCTGGGGCCGGTTCGACATCAGTTTCCTGGTGCGGGCGGCCATTGGTCAGGACGTGTTCAACAACACCGCGCTCGTGTATTCGACCAAGGGCAACGCCCTCCAGGACAAGAATTTCCTGGCACCCGCCCTCACCGATCCGACGGGCATTCATGAACCCGCGATCTTCTCTTCTCGGTGGGTCGAAGGGGCCACGTTCGTCCGTCTCCAGAACATCACGGTTGGGTATGACATCAACCTGCCGGTGCTGACGCGCTCGGCGCGCAGCGCCCGCCTCTACGTGTCGGCCGACAACCTCGTGCTCCTGACCGGGTACTCCGGCCTCGATCCCGAGGTGTTCACCGACAACGGTCTGGCGACTCGTGGTCTCGACTATCTCACCTACCCGCGGCCCCGCGCGATCACCGGCGGCCTGCGTCTCACGTTCTAGGAGGCTTGGTCCCATGAACCGACTTGTTAAGCTGTCGATCGGCGCGGCGGGCCTGGTCTCGCTCCTGGCGCTGGGATGCACCAATCTCGACGAAACACCGGCGAGCCTCATCACGCCGGGCAACTTCTTCCGCAACCAGCAGGAAGTGCTGGCGGGTCTCGCCGGCGTCTACGCGCAGTTGCGCGCATTCGCGCCGGAGGGAGGCATCTACGACGTCAGCGAGATCACGACCGATGAAGATGTGGTGCCGACCCGCGGCCAGGACTGGTACGACAACGGCCAGTGGATCGACCTGCACAACATGACCTGGACGCCGACCAGCGCGGCGACGGCGAACTTCTTCAACGGCGTATGGAACAACCCGTACCAGGGCATCGCCCGCGCCAACCTGTTCCTTTCGGCGGTGCAGAACTCCAGCGTGCCCAACAAGGCGGCGATTGTCGCCGAGGCACGGGTGCTGCGCGGCTACTTCTATTACGTCCTGATGGACTACTTCGGCGGCGTGCCGATCGTCACCTCGACGGCAATCGCCACGAATCCGCGCAACACGCGCCGCGAAGTGTTCGACTTCATCGAGACCGAGCTGCTCGCAGCTCGCGCCGACTTGCCCGCCACCCGGCCCCAATCAGAAAACGGGCGCATCACGCAGGGAGCCGTGGACGCCATTCTGGCCAACATGTACCTGAACGCCGGGGTGTTCACGAAGGACGCCGGGATCAGCGGCAACTCCTATAACACCTGCTCGGGGGTCAACGTCACCGGCGGCGACGCCTGTACCCAGGCGATCGCCATGGCGAATTCCATCCTGAATTCCGGCAGTTATCATCTTGCGGACTCGTTCCCGCAGAACTTCCGCGCGGACAACAGCACCTCGCCGGAAAACATCTTCGTCGTCAAGTTCATCGCCGCGGACGGGCTGGGGATGGATTACGTCATGTCCATCCTGCACTACAGTCAGTTCAACCCCTCGCCGTGGAACGGTTTCGCGACGCTGGCGCAGACCTACGCCGCCTTCGACCCGGCCGACAAGCGGCGCCAGGTGTTCCTGATTGGCCCCCAGAAGGACGTCCTGACGGGCGCGCCGGTGAACGACCGGGCGGGGAATCCGCTGTTCTTCACCGAATCGATCCCCGACATCCATTCGGCGACCGAAGGCCAGGGGCCGCGCATCTACAAGTGGCCGGCGGACCCAGCTCACGTGCAGCAGAACAATGGCAACGACTTCGCCCTGTTCCGGCTCGGCGAGATCTACCTCATCAAAGCCGAGGCCGAGTGGGCGTCGGGGAACTCGCCTGGAGCGCTGGCGGACCTCAACACGCTGCGCGCCCGGACCGACCCCGTTGCCGCACCGCTGGCGGCGGTTGACCCGGCGGGCCAGACGATCCTTTCTGAGCGGCTGTTCGAGCTGGTCGGAGAGGGCAAACGGCGGCAGGATCTGATCCGATTCGGCCAGTATACCGGCCGGACGGATGATGCGTCGGGGATCGCCGGCGGGAAGCAGGCGCAGGGAGACTTCCACGTCCTGATGCCGATTCCGCAGACGCAGATCGATGCGAACCCGAAGCTGACGCAGAACCCCGGGTACTGAGCGGGGAGGTTGGTGTGAAGCAGCACGGAGGGGCGCGGTTCGCCGCGCCCCTCTGCGTTCTGATGGCCGGCCTGTATCTCGCCTGCTCCGGGTCGTCGCGGCATGCACCCGCCAGCGCGCCACCCGAAACCGGTGGTCTCCTCTTTACGCTGCTTCCCTCGAGCTACACGGGTGTCCACTTCGAGAATCACCTGACGGACACGCGTGACCTCAACGTCTTCACCTACCGCAACTACTACAACGGCGGCGGTGTCGCCCTCGGCGACCTCACAGGGGACGGTCTGCCCGAGATCGTGCTCTCGTCCAATCAGGGCGGTATCCGGCTGTACCTGAATGAGGGGAAGTTCCGGTTCCGGGACGTCACCGCCGAGGCCGGTCTGAAGAGTACCAGGCCGTGGACGACGGGCGTGACGATGGCCGACGTCAACGGCGACGGCCTGCTCGACATCTACGTCTGCCATGCCGGCAAGGCCGACCCTGCCGATCGAGCCAACGAGCTGTTCATCAATCAGGGGCTCGACGCGCACGGGGTGCCCACGTTCAAGGAGATGGCGGCGGCGTACGGCGTCGACGACCGTGGCTGGTCCACCCACGCTGCCTTCTTCGACTATGACAAGGACGGCTATCTCGATCTTTTCGTCGTGAACAATTCCCCGCGGCCGGTCGCCAGCATGGGGGAGCAGAATACGCGGGCGGTGCGCGATTCGTTCGGCGGGGACAGGCTGTATCACAACGTGCGCGGCCATTTCGTCGACGTGAGCGCGGCAGCCGGCATCTACGGCAGCGAGATCGGCCTCGGCCTCGGCGCGGCGGTGAGTGACTTCAATCGCGACGGCTGGCCCGACCTCTACGTCTCCAACGATTTCTTCGAGCGGGATTACCTGTATCTCAACAACGGCGACGGAACGTTCCGCGAGGTGTTGGAGCAGGCGATGCCGTCGATCAGCTACGCCTCGATGGGGCTCGATGCGGCGGACATCAACAACGACGGCTGGCCGGACCTGTTTGTCGCCGACATGCTGCCGGAAGACGAGTCACGCTTCAAGACGATGGCGGCGTTCGAGACGTGGGAACAGGACGAGGCCGCGGCCGCGAAGGGATTCCATCACCAGTACACCCGGAATGTGCTGCAGCGCAACAACGGCGACGGGACGTTCAGCGAAATCGGGCAGATGGCCGGGGTGGCGCGCACCGACTGGAGCTGGAGCACCCTGATCGCCGACCTAGACCTGGATGGCAGGAAGGACCTGTATGTCACGAACGGTATCGCCAAGGACCTCACCGAACAGGACTACCTGTCGTTCCTGGCGAGCGACCAGACGATGCGCGACGCCACACGCGGCAAACACGTCGACTTCCTCGGGTTGATCAGCAAGATGACCTCGACGCCCCTCGTGCATTACGCCTTTCGCAACGAGGGTGACGACCGCTTCTCGAACGCGACTCGCGGCTGGGGCCTGGGGCAGCCGAGCTTCGGCAACGGCGCCGCCTACGGCGACCTGGACGGCGACGGGGCGCCCGATCTCGTCGTCAACAACGTGAACCAGGAAGCGTTCATCTACCGCAACAACGCGCGCAGCGTACTTCCAGACAATCACTACCTCCAGGTCAAGCTCGAGGGCGAGGGCCCCAACCGGTTCGCCATCGGGGCCAAGGTGACGCTCGAGGCCGGCGGGCAGACGTTGTACCAGGAGGAGGAGCCCTCGCGCGGTTTTCAGTCGAGCGTCGATTACGTGCTCACCTTCGGCCTGGGGAAGGTCGACACGGTGCGGAGCGTGGCGGTGGACTGGCCCGACGGCCGCGTGTCCCGGCTCGACAACGTCGCCGCCAATCAGCGCCGCTCGATCCGCCAGGACTCGGCCTCGAGTTCCCCCTCCCCGGACGGGAAAGGGAATCAGGGGGTGAAGCCGATTCTCACCGACGTGACGGACCGGGTCGCGCTGCCGTTCGTCCACAAGGAGAATGCGTTCGACGACTTTGAGCGAGAGCCGTTGATCCCCAAACTGGTTTCGATCGATGGCCCTGACATTGCCGTCGCGGATGTCAACGGCGACGGACTCGACGACATCTTCATCGGCGGCGCGAAGAACCAGCCTGGAGCGCTGCTGATCCAGCAGCCCAACGGCCGGTTCGTCCGCTCGAACCCCGGCGTGTTCGAGCCGGACTCGGTGTCGGAGGACCTGGGCGCGGTGTTCTTCGATGCCAACGGCGACCGGCATCCCGACCTCTACGTCGTCAGCGGCGGCAACGAATTCTCGGCGATGTCCCCGGCGCTCCAGGACCGGCTCTATCTCAACGACGGACACGGTCGTTTCCGCAAGGCGACCGGGGCTCTCCCCGCCGAGGACATCAGCGGCGGGCCCGTCGCGGCGGCGGACTACGACGGCGACGAGGACGTCGACCTCTTCGTCGGCGGTCGGGTGGTGCCGTGGCACTACGGTGCCGATCCCAGGAGCATGCTGCTGCAGAACGACGGTCGCGGGCATTTCACGGACGTCACCGCACGGCTCGCGCCGGAGCTCGTGCACGCGGGCATGGTGACCGATGCCCTGTGGCGCGATGTGGACGGCGACGGCCGCCCCGATCTGATCGTCGTCGGTGAGTGGATGCCGATCACCATCTTTCACAACGCCGGCGGCGGTAAGCTCGTCCGGCTCAACGCGCGTGGCCTGGAGCAGAGCAGCGGCTGGTGGAACCGGATCATCGCGGGCGACTTTACCGGGCACGGGCACGTGGACTTCATCGTCGGAAACCTGGGGCTCAATGCCCGGCTTCAGGCAACGGCGCAGGAGCCCGTGACGATGTACGTGAAGGACTTCGCGAGGGACGGCACCGACCAGCAGATCGTGTCGGTCTACAACCAGGGCGTGAGCTACCCGCTCGAGCTGCGCGACGATCTGCTCAAGGCGATTCCGTCACTGCGGCTGCGCTATCTCAGTTACAAGGACTACGCGCGCCAGACGGTGAAGGACATCTTCACGGGGCCCGAGCTGCAAGGTGCGATCTTCAAGCAGGCCCAGACTTTTGCTTCGGCGCTGGTGCGCAACAATGGCGACGGCTCGTTCACGCTCCAGCCGCTGCCGCGTGAAGCGCAGATCGCCCCGATCTATGCGATCTTCGCCCAGGACGTGGAGAGCCGCGGCAAGGCGGATCTCCTCGTCGCGGGGAACTTCGACGGCGTGCAGCCCGAGATCGGCCGGATGAGCGCCGGCTATGGCCTGCTGCTCCGCGGAGATGGCAAGGGCGGGTTCACGCCGGCAGGGGTGCGACAGAGCGGGTTCTTCGTTCCGGGTCAAGCGCGCGACATCAAGCGGGTCCGCACGCGGAGCGGGGACATCTACGTAGTGACGCGCAACAACGATCGACCGCTGGTCTTCCGAGCGGCGCGGAGCGCCGCCGCAGCTCATTGACGCGTAGGGGGCTTCTTCATCTTGATGAGGATCACGCCGTTCGCTCCACGCGACCCGTACATCGCGGTGTTGGTGGCGTCCTTCAGCACTTCGATCGACTCGATGTCGTATGGATTGATGCCGTCGAGAGCGCCGTTCGGCCCGGCCTTGATCTCGAGGCCGTCGATCACGTACAGCGGCTCATTATCGCCCATGAGCGACGAGCCGCCACGGATCCGGACTGCGATGCCGCCACTCGGTGTCCGGTTCACTTCGACGCCGGGAAACCGCCCCATCAACGCCTCTTCGATCGGCAGGTCCTTGCGGATCTGCTCCGACGTCACCACCTCGCGCCGTGGGTTTCCGGCGAACGCCGAATCGCGGCGGTGTGTAGTATCGGAGACTTGCTGCTGGCCGGCGCTCCGAGGATGGGCGCACGCTGCCAGGGATCCCGTGAGGAGGCCGAGGCTGAAGATCAGGCGCACGTTGCAGTATACGACGCTTTCCCTCCTCCTGCTCGGTGCCGTCGGCGGGTCGACGCTTGCGGCCCAGGAACCGTGGATGCTTGGTCCGTTCGCCAAAGCCAACGACGTCAATCCCGTGATCTTGCCGCGCGACGCCGCGCGCTTCCCCTGGGAAGCGACTGCGACGTTCAATCCCGCCGCCACGGTGAAAGACGGCAGGATTTTCGTGCTCTATCGCGCAGAGGACGCCACCGGGGAGCTGAAGATCGGCGGCCACACCTCGCGCATCGGATTAGCGGAAAGCGTTGACGGGTTGCGGTTTACCCGGCGTGATACGCCCGTCTTGTACCCCGATAGCGACGCCCAGCG
>DASSIL010000101.1:0-7759 GCA_035691925.1 Gemmatimonadales bacterium | reverse complement strand
TCCTGGTAGATCCGGGCGGTGCGTCGCATCGGGTCGATCACCCAGACGAGTCGCGTGCCGCCCGAGAGATAATCGGCCACCTTGGCTAGTACTGCACCCGGGCGATCGCTCGGGGAGAGGATCTCGACGGCGAGATCGGGCGCGAAAGCGGCGAAGGCCACCGGTGGTGGATCCGGGAGCCGCTCGCGTCGCACGAAGGCGACGTCGGCACCGCGCACCGTATCGGGGTCGCTGGCGAGGTGAAAGCCTGCATCGCCTGCCACGACGAGCCCCAGGTTATGGGACTGGACGTAATCGTGGAGCAGGGACGCCAATCGAACAACGATCGCTCCGTGATTGAATCCGGGGGGCTCGCGCACCACGAGGACGCCGCGCACCAGCTCCGCACGCTCGGGGACGTCCGGGTGCAGGAGGTCATTGGCGGTCATGAGCGGAGGCATGCGAGGAACGTACGCGGGCACGGCAGGCATAAGCAAGCAATGTGTATGCCGGGCTCAACACAGGATCAACCGACCCGGTTGCACGCGACTCCGACGTGCGAGACCGAGTCGCTAGCTCGTTGCCCCGTCGTCTCGTATCTTCGTTCCGCCTCGCACCATAGCAGCCCCACAGACGATCGGAGCTTCATTGCCGGACGCGTCGCCGCGCCTGTCGACCGCGCTCGCCGACCGCTACCGCCTCGAGCGGGAGCTCGGCGCGGGCGGGATGGCCACCGTGTATCTCGCCCAGGACCTCAAGCACGACCACCAGGTCGCCATTAAGGTCTTGAAGCCCGAGCTCGCCGCCGTGCTGGGCGCCGATCGGTTCGTCCAGGAGATCAAGACCACCGCCGCGCTGCAGCACCAACATCCTGCCGCTGTTCGATTCCGGATCGGCCGACGGATTCCTTTACCACGTGATGCCGTACGTCGAGGGCGAGACCTTGCGCGCCAGGCTCGATCGGGAGACGCAGCTCGGGATCCACGCGGCGGTGAAGCTGGTGAGCGAGGTGGCCGACGCGTTGGCAGGCGGGCGCTCAGCGAAATGACCGACGCGATCACGCGTCTCACTTCCGCGCTGGTTGAGGGGCTTGGCTCATATTCCGCCAATAGCTCCCCGCGGTGCCTCGCCGAACGTCTCCGCGAGGGGCATCTTTAGTCCCACATTTCCGACGCACATCACACGCCTGACCGAAACGCGAGATCGCTCGATGACCCTGCAGTCCGAACTTCAGGCGGCATTGGGAGACGCCTACCGTATCCGCCGGGAGCTGGGCGGTGGCGGGATGGGTCGCGTCTTCGTGGCCGAGGAGGTGCGGCTCGGGCGCGAGGTGGTCATCAAGGTCCTGTCGCCCGACATGGCCGCGTCGGTCAACGTCGAGCGGTTCGAACGGGAGATTCAACTCGCGGCCCGTCTGCAGCATCCCCACATCGTGCCGCTGCTGACGACGGGGGGATCCGGCTCCCTCCTCTATTACGTCATGCCGTTCATCTCGGGCGAGTCGCTGCGGGTGAAGCTGGCGCGTGAAGGGGAACTGCCGGTCGCCGAGGCGGTAAAGATTCTTGCCGAGGTCACCGACGCGCTGGCCTACGCGCATCGCAGCGGCGTCGTGCACCGCGATATCAAGCCCGACAACATTCTGCTGGCTGAAGGCCACGCCGTCGTGACCGACTTCGGCGTCGCCAAGGCGGTCAGTGCCTCGAGCGGCAGCGCCACACTCACATCGCTGGGTGTCGCGCTCGGAACGCCGGCGTACATGGCGCCAGAGCAGGCCGCGGCCGACCCGAACATGGATCACCGCGCCGACCTCTACGCACTCGGCGCGTTGGCGTACGAGATGCTCACCGGCCGCCCCCCGTTCACCGCGACCACGCCGCAGGCGTTGCTGGCCGCACACATCACGCAAACGCCCGATCCTGTGACGCGGCACCGTCCGGCTGTGCCGGCGCCGCTCAACGCGCTCGTCATGCGCTGCCTCGAGAAGCACGCCGCCGACCGCTGGCAGAGCGCGGCGGAGATCACGGGCCAGCTCACCGCGATGAGCACGCCGAGCGGCGGGATGCCGCCCACCGGCGCGACGCCGGTGATCTCGAGCGGCACCGAGGAGGCGATCCGCCGCGGGCATCCGGCGCGCGTCGCGACGCTGTTCGCGGGAGCCGCCGCCGCCGTCCTCGGCGTCGTGTACCTGCTGATGCGATTCCTGGGATTGCCCGACTGGGTGTTCGCCGGGGCGGTGCTGCTGCTCCTCCTCGGGTTCCCGATCATGCTGCTGACCGGTCTCCTGGAGCGCCGCCGCGCGCAGGCCCGCACGACCGGGTGGGTGACCACGACACTAACCGGTCTGCCGGCGCTGTTCACCTGGTCGAAAGCGATCCGCGGTGGCCTAGTGGCGTTCGCGGCGCTCGGCGTAGGGACTGTTGGCTGGACGCTGATGCGCATCCTGGGCGTCGGTCCCGTCGGCACGCTCGTGGCGAAGGGCCAGCTGACCGAGAGAGATCGTCTCGTCGTGGCCGACTTCGACAACCGGACGACAGATCCGGGTCTGGGACAGTCGTTGACCGAAGCATTCCGTATCGATCTGTCGCAGACCCACATCGTCAGCCTGCTGAGCAGCGCCACGATCGCGGATGCGCTCGGCCGCATGCAGCACAATCCCGCCGATCCGCTGACGGCGCAGTTGGCCCGCGACGTCGCCGCACGTGAGAACGCGAAGGCGGTGGTCGCGGGCGAAGTCAGCTCGGTGGGGCAGGGGTTCGTCTTGTCGGCGCGACTGCTCGCGGCGAGCGACGGCTCGGAGCTCCTGGCGCTGCGCGAAACGGCGGACGACGACCGCGGACTCGTGGCCGCGACGGATCGGTTGTCGCGGCGCTTGCGCGAGCGCATCGGGGAATCGCTGCGTACGATCCGGGCGGACCAATCCCTGGAGCGCGTGACCACGACGTCGCTCCCGGCACTGAAGCTCTACTCCGAGGGCGTGCGGGCCTTCAATCAGGGCGACTACGGCAAGGCCGAGTCGATGTTCCAGCAGGCTGTTGGCCTGGACAGCAACTTCGCGATGGCCTGGCGTAAGCTGGGCGTCTCGCGGACGCACCTTGGGACCAGCCGCGACCTCACGGTCGCCCCGTTACGACGTGCCTACACGCTGAGTGATCGCCTTCCTGACATGGAGCGGCTGCACACGATCGCGTTCTTCAAGTGGGTCGTCACGCAGGATCGAGATGGCGCGGCGGCCGCGTATCGGCAGGTGCTCGCGGCGGATTCGACCGACGGTGTGGCGCTCAACAACCTGTCCGAGATCCTCGCTTCCAAAGGAGATTATGCGACCGCCGAATCATTGGCCATCATCGACAACCTGGTTGACCCGTCGGGCAACGGCTACGTCGTACAGGTGAACTACGAGCTGGCCCAAGGCAAGGTCGATCAGGCTCGCCAGACGCTGGCGCAATTCGGCAAGGCGTTCCCGGAGAGCTACGACTACGCCTGGTCCCGTGCCTGGTTTCCGGCGTTTCGCGGCGCCTACGACAGCGCCCAACGGGCGTGGGTGAATGTCGGGTTGCAGTTCCGCACCCCGGCACAGCAAAGCGACGTGCATGGGGCGCTCGCGTCGCTCGACCAGATCCAGGGCAGGTTCGCCGAAGCGGAGCGCGAATATCGGCAAATCGTGGCAATCGAGGAGCAACGATCCAGCGCTGGTGGGGCGTTGTGGGCGAGTGGCGCGTTGGCCGTTGGGTATGCAACCGTACGCAACGACTCGGCAGGAGCACGGCGCCTGATCGATGCGGCGTTGGCGCGTCACCCGCTCGAGCAGCTCCCTCCATTGGCGCGACCCTACCCCATGCTGATCATGGCATACGCCGTTTCCGGGCAGGCCAATCAGGCGCGTCGACTCCTGGATCAATACCGATCCGTCCGACCCGAGGAAGTCGCCAATCGATGGGGACCATATCTCGAGGGCTACACCGCGTTCGCGGAACGCAAACCCCGGGAAGCAATCGTCGCGTTCCGACAAGCCGTCGACCGCCGATCGATCTGCGCCACCTGCGGAGCCTGGGAGTTGGGCCTGGCGCTCGATCAAGCCGAGCGGCCCGATTCGGCGCTCACCGCCTACCAGCGGGTGGCCGATGACCCGCTGCTGGGGGACGAAATCACGTTCTATCTGCAATGGGCGCTCGCTCCGAGTCTGCGCCGGCTGGGCGAGCTGCACGAGGCGCGAGGCGATCGGGCCAATGCGCTACGGTACTACGGCCGGTTCGTCGATCTTTGGAAGGACGCAGACCCGTTGCTCCAACCCACCGTACGTGAGGTGAAGGGACGCATGGCGCGGCTCAGCACTGAAGCACGGCCTCGCTAGCTCCCCTCGAAGAGGTCCCGTATCTTCGTTTCGTCTCGTACCATCCTCGTCCCTTCCGATTCGGAGCCTGATTGACCGACGCTGTGTCGCGCCTGTCAACCGCGCTCGCCGACCGCTACCGCCTCGAGCGGGAGCTGGGGCAGGGCGGCATGGCCACGGTCTACCTCGCTCACGACCCGAAACACGACCGCAAGGTCGCGATCAAAGTCCTGAAGCCCGAACTCGCCGCCGTGCTCGGCGCCGACCGGTTCGTCCAGGAAATCAGGACCACCGCGGCGCTGCAACATCCGCACATCCTGCCCCTGTTCGATTCGGGGCAGGCGGATGGCTTCCTCTATTACGTCATGCCCTACATCGAGGGCGAGACGCTGCGCACCAAGCTGGATCGGGAGCACCAGCTCAGCATCGCGGAAGCCGTGAAGATCACGACCGAGGTGGCCGACGCGCTCGACTACGCACACCGCCACGGCGTGATCCACCGCGATATCAAGCCGGAGAACATTCTGCTGCACGACGGCCGGCCGATGGTGGCGGACTTCGGGATCGCGCTGGCGGTGAGCGCGGCGGCGGGTGGGCGGATGACGGAGACCGGGCTCTCGCTCGGCACGCCGCACTACATGAGCCCGGAGCAGGCGACGGCCGAGAAGAACATCACGGCTCGCTCCGATGTCTATTCGCTGGGGGCGGTGCTGTACGAGCTGCTCGCGGGGCAGCCGCCGCACCTAGGCGGCTCGGCGCAGCAAATCATCATGAAAATCGTGACCGAACATGCCGCCCCGGTGACTCAGATGCGGAAATCAGTGCCGCCGAACGTGGCGGCAGCCGTCGCCAAGGCGCTCGAGAAGCTCCCCGCCGATCGGTTCGAGACGGCGCAGGCGCTCGGCGACGCGCTCACCGATCCGGGATACCGGCACGGCGAGAGGGGCGAAGCGGCAGGCGCCGCGACTGCGCCCCGTCCCCGCACCCGCGACCCCGTGTTCCTTTCCGTGTGCGCCGTCGCCCTCCCGGCTGTCGCGGGCCTCGTCTGGCTGCTGCTGCACCGCGGGGCGGGTCCGGCGGGCCCCGTGACCTACGATGTCGCCCTTCCCGACAGCGCGCCCTTGGCGGTCACGGGACAGCAGCCCTTCAGCGTCGCACGCGACGGGAGATTCGTCGTGTACCAGGCACAGGAGAGGGACGGGTCGGCACTGTGGTACCGCTCGCTCCGGAACGCCACCGCGCGGCGCATCGATGGCACCGACCAGGGCCGGCGGCCAGCGATCTCGCCCGACGGCTCCCGGGTGGCGTTCCTGCGATTCCGGGCCCCGCCGAAATGGACGCTCGAGATCGTCCCGGTCACGGGCGGCGCGGCCACCACGCTGGGAGACGGCTCCGGCGAGGCCAACCTCCAGTGGCTCGACGACGGGCGCATCCAGGTGGTAGAGGGCGACGGCGCCCACGCGCGCTGGTTCGACCCGGGCGGCGGAACGACCACGGATCGGCGCATCGTCTACTGTCTCCTCCCGTCCCCGCTCCCGGGGCGCAACCACCTGCTGTGCGGTGGTGGGGGGCAAACCTGGGCCTACGGCGACAGCGCAGGCGTCGTCACTCCGTTCCGGACCGGGTCACCCGATTCGACGCAGGTCTTCGGGTCGAACTTCCAGATCGTGGACGGACGCTACCTCGTGTACCTCTCGATGGGGGGGGATCTCCTCGCCGCTCCCGTCGACCTCCCCAGGCGGCGTGTGGGACGGTCCGTCCGGCTGGTGACCGGCCTCGACCGGAGCGCGTACTTCGGGTTCGGGAGTTACGGCCTGTCGAGCGCCGGGACGCTCGTCTACGCCCTGGGCTCAAACCGGGCCGTGGGCAACCTGGTGACGACCGACGGCCGCTCCGCCGACACGCTCGCCGTGGGGCGGGATGCGTTCCACCTCTTTGCCATGAGTCCCGATGGGCGGCGGCTCGCCGCTGTGGTGGACGGGCTTCAGAAGCAGGAGCTCAGGATCTACGACCTGCGGTCGGGAGAGCATCAGGTGTGGGTGCGACGTCCCCTGATCCACCAGCCCGTCTGGAGCCCTCGTGGGGACCGCCTGCTGTTCAGCGGGCGGGATTCGGTCTTCGTCGGCGACCCAGATCGGTCGGCGCCGCCGGAGTTGGTGGCCCCGGCGCCGGAGGAGTTCGAGGCGTTCACGTGGATCGGCGGGGATCGGGTCATCGGCGGACTCTGGACCACGTACCTGGCCATGTCGCTGGACCTGACGAAGCACCCTGCCGCGTGGGACACCCTCGCCGCGGACGCGTCCTTTGCGGTGGGTTCGCCGGACGGCCGTTGGCTCGCGTACAACGATGTGGGCGAGAGCACCGTCTGGCTCGCCCCGCTCCCGGCCGGAGGGCGGCGCTATCAGGTGGCCTCGGGTTCGGTGGGGGAGCTGGGTTGGCTGAACGACCGGGAGTTCACCTTCCTGTCCTGGGCAGACAACTATGAACCCACAATCATTCGTGCCAGCGTGGACGTCTCGAGTGGCACTCCTGTCGTCGCCCGGCGCAGGTGGATGGATCTACCGGGGTTCATCGACACCGCCGGCGAGTCCTACAAGCTCACGCCGGATGGGCGCGTGCTCTACGTGCGCGGGGCGAGCGACGAGCCGAAGCGCTACCTTCGCGTGATTCCGGACTGGGCCATCCAAATGAAGCGAGCCGTGGACGAGGCCAACCGGTGACGAGCGCGGGGGACCGCCTCGGCGCCGCCCTCGCCGACCGCTACCGTCTCGAGCGCGAGCTGGGGCAGGGCGGCATGGCCACGGTGTATCTCGCCGAGGACCTGAAGCACCACCGCCAGGTCGCGATCAAGGTTCTGAAGCCCGAGCTCGCCGCGGTGCTGGGCGCCGACCGCTTCGTGCAGGAGATCACCACCACCGCGCAGTTGCAGCACCCCCATATCCTGCCGCTCTTCGACAGCGGGCGGACGGGCGGTCAGGCGGACGGGCGGTCGGATGACTTCCTCTACTATGTGATGCCCTTTATCGAAGGCGAGACGCTCCGGAACAAGCTCGATCGTGAACATCAGCTTGGCATTGACGAGGCGGTGAAGATCGCGACTGACGTGGCCGATGCCCTCGACTACGCCCACCGCCACGGCGTGATCCACCGCGACATCAAGCCCGAGAACATCCTGCTGCACGATGGCCGGCCGATGGTGATGGACTTCGGCATCGCGCTCGCGGTGAGCGCCGCCGCCGGCGGGCGCATGACGGAGACGGGACTCTCGTTAGGCACGCCGCACTATATGAGCCCCGAGCAGGCGACGGCTGAAAGCGACATCACGGGGCGCTCGGACATTTACTCCCTCGGCTGCGTGCTGTACGAGATGCTGACCGGGCAGCCACCGCACCTCGGGGGATCGGCGCAGCAGATCATCATGAAGATCATCGCCGAGCCGGTGGCGGCGGT
>DASSIL010000100.1:0-2564 GCA_035691925.1 Gemmatimonadales bacterium | reverse complement strand
GTACGACCGGACTCGGCCACCATCACGGCCAGTGCGACGTATCGCGGTGCGGCGGTCCCGGGTTCCCCACATTACGTGGTGGTATTCTTGCCATGAGCAACGGTACGCTGACGGGTCTGTTCTTCGAAGCCGTCGACGGCTACGCCGACACACGGCCCGCCGCGCTGCGCGCCAAGGTCGCCGGGGAATGGCGCTCGATCACGCATCGCGACCTCGCCCGCCGTGTGGTCGCGGTCGCGGCGGGCTTGAAGGAGCTGGGGATCCGTCCCGGGGACCGCATCGCGATCCTCGCCGAGACCCGTCCCGAATGGGCCATCGCCGACTACGCCTGTCTCGTCGCCCAGGCCGCCGATGTGCCGATCTACCCCACCCTCACCGCCAAACAGACCGAATACATCCTCAACGATTCGGGCGCCGTCGGCGTGTTCTGCTCGACCGCCGAGCAGGTCGCGAAAATCGCGGAGATCCGGACCGCTCTTCCCACGCTGCGCCACGTGATCGTGTTCGACGCCGCGGCCAAGCGCGAGGGCGTGCTGACGCTCGACGAGCTGGAGGCGCAGGGCCAGGCCGCGCTCGGCAAGTACCCGCGGCTCAAGGAAGACGCGATCGCCGTGTCGCCCGACGCCCTGGCGACGCTGATCTACACGTCGGGGACGACCGGGGACCCCAAGGGGGTCATTCTCTCGCACCGGAACATCTGGTCCAACGTCCAGGGCGGGCTGCAGGCGATGCCGCTCGGGCCCACCGACGAATGCCTCGCGATGCTGCCGTTGTCGCACGTGTACGAGCGGATGGTGGACTACACCCTGCTCGCGGCCGGCGTGATCATCAACTACGCCGAGTCGTTCGACAAGGTCGCCGTCAACCTGGGAGAGGTGCGCCCCACGATCGTGTTGAGCGTGCCGCGCCTGTACGAGAAGGTGTACGCCCGGGTGCTCGAAAACGCACTATCGGGCAGCGCGATCAAACGCCGCATCTTCTTCTGGGCGAGAAAGGTCGGAGACGAGTGGGCATCGCGGACGCTCGCGGGGCAGTCGATCCCCACCGGTCTCGCCATCAGGCGGGCCATCGCCGACAGGCTGGTATTCGCGAAGCTGCGCGCCCGCACCGGCGGCCGCATCCGCTTCTTCATTTCCGGCAGCGCACCGCTCTCCGCCGAGATCGCCAAGTTCTTCTTCAGCGCGGGACTCCCCGTGCTCGAAGGGTACGGCCTCACCGAGACGTCCCCCGTCTTGACGCTGAATCCGTTCAGCCGACCGAAGATCGGCACGGTCGGCGTCGCGTTCCCGGAGGTGCAGCTGAAGATCGCCGCGGACGGCGAGATCCTCGCCAAGGGACCGAACGTCATGAAGGGCTACTACAACAAGCCCGAGGCGACCGCCGAGGCGATCGACGCCGACGGGTGGTTCCACACCGGGGACATCGGGGAGATCGACGCCGAGGGCTACCTCAAGATCACGGACCGCAAGAAGGATTTGATCAAGTTGCAGACAGGAAAATATGTCGCCCCGCAGCCGATCGAGAACCAGGTGAAGCTCAACAAGTTCGTGGCGAACGCCGTCCTGCTCGGCGACAAGCACAAGTTCTCGATCCTGCTCATCGTGCCGGACTTCGATGCGCTCGAGCCGTGGGCCAGGTCCCAGAGCATCGATACCGCGTCACGCCAGGCGCTGATCGACCATCCTCTGGTGCAGGAGAAAATGACCAACGAAGTGCAAGGGATGTTGGCCGATCTCGCCCGGTTCGAACGGCCCAAGCGGATCGTCCTCCTCGCGCAGGACTTCACGATCGAGTCCGGCGAGCTCACGCCGACGCTCAAGGTGAAGCGGCGCGTCGTGGAGAAGAATTATGCACAGGCCATTGATGCGGCGTACGCCGAGGCGGAGCGGGAGTCGGGCGGCGTGACCGTGCACGATTAGCCGCCCGCCACCTCCCCTTTCTTACCTTCTCTCACCCACCCACAATCCCTGCCCGACAGCCAGTTGTTGGACGCTCTCAGGCAAGGTCGGCTGCTCTGCTTCGATGACGAGGCGACGGCCGTGGAGCAGGACGCGGGCCGCTTCGCCGACCCAGGGGGTGCGCGACAGCTCCGCCCCTACGACGACCCCACGCGCCATGCCGCCGCGCAGCGGGATGACCTGATCGGTCTGGAGCAAGCTGAGGACCGGCAGCTCCGCGATGTCCGCGGGAGCATTGATGCCGACGAAATGGATGCCCCCCATGAGGCTCGCGAGGCTATCGGCGTGGCGTGCGGCCGAGCCGACGAGCACGGCGTAGCCGCCGGGGCCGCCGAGGTCGAGCAACGCCTGGAGGGATTGCGCGTCGACCGGGGGGGTGGTGGGCTGCACCGGGGTGCGCCGCACCGAGCGCTGCTGGCGCTCGCCGGTAATCACCTCGGTGAAGTCGACGATACCGTCGATGATCTCGAATTCGCGGTGACACACCGGACAGCCGACGACGCCAAGATTGATCATGCGCCCGTTCATCTCGCTCGTCGAGAGGACGAGGTATTCCTCGCGATGATCCTCGGGGCAGCGCAGCATCTCGGTGAGCTCGATATGCAT
>DASSIL010000099.1:0-3007 GCA_035691925.1 Gemmatimonadales bacterium | reverse complement strand
CCGCGACCGCAAGCGTAAAGGGTTTCGAGCGATGAGCTCTTGACGTCGGCTTGACGGCGGCCAGCCACCTTGCCTGCCTGAAGCCTGACGTGATCCCGAGAGCGGCCCAACAAGTCGACGGAGTTCCAGTAATGATTTCGCCCCGCAGGGGAGGTCGTTCGATGAAAGACTCGCGCACCGCAACCGCTCTCGTCGCGCTCGTCGGAGTTTTCGTTTCCGGTTGCGAGAGAGCACCTGACCCGATGGCGGCTACTCCTGTCATGAGCGTGGCGGCCAGCACGGCGACCGAAACAGAGCCCAACAATACCTGTTCGACGGCCCAGGACGTCGGGGCTCCATCGCTGCCGCTCTCGCTGGCTGGGAGCTTGGACGGGTTTCCCTATCCCAGTGGTGATGTGGACTTCGTACGGCTTGCGGCCACGCCGAACGCCTCGGTTCGAGTGGACCTTGAGGGGCAGGGGACAGGGAAAGGGACGCTCGGAGATCCGTTCCTCGGCTTCTTCGATTCCGGCTGCAACCTGCTCGCAACCAATGATGACGGTGGGGGCAATCTCAACTCGAGGCTGGATATCACGATGCCGAGCGATGGGATTGCCATCGTCGCCGTGACCGGATGCTGTGACAGCGGTTTCGATCAGGGGAGTGGCGGCACGTACGAGCTCACGGTCGCGGAAATCGTGCCGCCGGCGAACGATGCCTTCAGCAACGCGACCGGCATCTCAGCCCTGCCGTTCAGTGAAGTCGTGGACATATCGGTCGCGGGCTTCGAGACGGGTGAGCCGACGCCGAGCTGTACGGGCCCCTATGGGGGTCTCGGCAAGACGGTCTGGTATTCCTTCACGTCGGGAGAGACCCGCTTGATCTCCGGACGGATCGTCAATACCCCGATCGCGACCGGGGTCGGCGTCTACACTGGTACGTCGCTGGCCACCCTGACCGAGGTGGGTTGTGGCGTGTTCGGCGGCAGCGCGACGTTCCGGGCCGTGACGGGCACGACGTACTACTTCCAGGTAGGCGGGATGTTCGGCCAGGGGGCACCGCTCGAGTTCAGCCTGGATGTCACGCCACCACCCGTGGCGAGCTTCGGCTTCAACCCCTTCGATCCGTCGGTCTTCGACGTCGTCCAGTTCTCAGACTTCTCCTTCGACCCGGGTGGAGTCGGAATCGCCTCTGAGGAATGGCACTTCGGCGACGGCGCGAACGGCACCAGCTGCTGTCCGACTCACAAATACGCTGCGGACAGCAGCTACACAGCTCAGCTCACCGTCACCACCTCGGACGGTCGCAGCGCCTCGACCTCCCAAACGGTCCTCGTCCGGACCCATGACGTCGCGATCACCAAGTTTACCGTGCCGACGGCGGCCAGCGCCGGGCAAACACGGCAGATCGTCGTGGGTGTCAGCAACAAGCGTTACCCGGAAACCGTCGAGGTTCAGCTCTTCAAGGGTGTTCCCGGAGGATTCCAGTTCGTGGGTGCGTTGAGTCTATCGGCGCCCGTGCGCCCGGCGAACCGTACGACCGACTTTGCCTTTAACTACACGTTCACTGCCGCCGATGCACGCCTAGGGAAAGTCACGTTCAAGGCCGTCGCCAACCTGCCGGGCGCGCGCGATGCGCTGCCGGCCGACAACGAAGCAATCGCTCCGCCAACGGCGGTATCCCCATCGACAGGCACTGCTGTTCGCTGTCTCCGGCCGCCCGCCGGACTGAAAGGGTGGTGGCCAGGTGATGGCAACGCTCGTGACCTCATTGGACGGAATGACGGCATACTCGGAGGCGACGCGACGTTTGCGGCGGCCAAGGTGCTTCAGGGATTCAGTTTCGATGGCGCGGGCGATGACTTCTTCGCTGCCGGGACGGCAGTCAACGATCTCCAGCAGCTGACCATCGATGCGTGGGTGAAGCACAATTCCCTGCCGCCGGGCCGCAGCGAGCGGTACGTGACGCTCGACGGAGAGAAGGCGGTGCTGCGGTACGACGGAGTAGCTGGGCCTGCCGAGCTGCACTTCTATATGCGGATCAATGGGGAGCTGCAGCACATCCGCGTCGACAACGTGCTGCAGGTCGGCGTGTTCCAACATGTCGCTGGATCGTATGACGGTGCCGTGATGCGTTTGTACCTCGATGGCGTCGAGGTCGGCAACCTGCCGGTCGTCGGGACCGTTGATCCCAGCATAGGCGTGGAATTCAGCTCCAACCTCGAGACCCTCGATGGCGTGCTCGACGAAGTCCAGATCTTCGGCCGCGCTCTGACGGCCTCGGAGGTTCGCGCAATCTTCGAGGCGGACGCCGCGGGGCTATGCAAGAAGAGGTCCTGAGGAGGGATCATATGAGTGCACCGTTGCGCAACGTAGTCCTGCTGATCGCCATTTCGGTCCCGGCCCTCCCTTCGTCCGGACTCTTCGGGCAGGCTGCGGCCGAGCAACCCGCCCGTGGGTGCTTTCGTGGCCGTCCGAGCCCGCCGTGCAACAATTTCTGGCTGACTGAGGCCGGCGTGGCCGTGCGCGTCGCGGACAACCAGCCGTATGAGTCGGCGCCATTGTTCACGTGGGAGCTGGGGTGGATGCATAACCGCGGAACCCGTCGCGCGTTCGGCATCGCGGCGTTCGGCCAGGCAGGGGACGGAATGGCGGCCGTCGGCATTCGGCCGCGCATGCGCTTGTGGATGAACTCGACCATGAGTCTCGACGTGGCCCCTGGTATCGCGCTCTACGGCTCCGACGGCGGCGCTCCAGGTTTCAGTGGGCACGTGGGGCTGAACTTCGGCGACTACGCGGCCGCCACGGTGCATGTGGTGGCGCTGCGACCGAGGACGTTCGACACGAACCGCAGCATGCGAACCGCCGTGTTCGCTGGGGGACGCTTTGGTTCGGTCCCCGGCACGGTCGCCGGCGTGGGTGGTCCTTTGGTGTTCTTGGCCGCTCTCGTCATCGCGTGTGGTTCCGGGGCCTGTTCCGATTAGCGCGTCACCACTCGGTCGCACAGTCATCCCGTTCTCAGGGAGGCT
>DASSIL010000098.1:0-7121 GCA_035691925.1 Gemmatimonadales bacterium | reverse complement strand
GATTCGCCGCGCCGTCTGCTCGAGCGTCTCGTTGCCGTAGAGCTTCTCGGTTCCGCTGAGATCGAGATAGAACTCGTCTTGCGATGCCTGCTCCACCACCGGCGCGTAGCGCTCGAGTGTCAGGCGGATCTCGCGGCTCTTCGCGGCGCAGGCCTCCCACGGCACCGGCACTACGACCGCTTCGGGACAGAGACGCAGGGCGCGGGCCATCGGCATCGCGGAGTGGACGCCGAAGGCGCGCGCTTCGTACGAGGCCGACGTCACGACGCCGCGATGCTCCGCCGACCCGCCGACGACGAGACACCGCGCACGGCCGGCGCCCGCGGGATCAACGAGCCGCGCGACCGCCACGTAGAAAGCATCGGCATCGGCGAGCAGGATGCGGCGTGCGACGTCTGGCGGGCTCACGCGCTCAAACTAACGCGCAATGCAACGTGCGCGCCGTTGCCCTGCACCCCGGGCGTGGGCATGTTTGAGGGACAAGGAGCGACTCATGGCGATGACGTTCACTCGGCTCACCGAACCACTGGTCCGCGACAACGGCCGCCTGCGCACGGCGACCTGGGAGGAGGCGCTGGACCGGGCGGCGGAGGGGTTCCGACGCGTCAAGGCGCAACACGGGGGAGATGCCATCGGGACGTTCAGCTGCTCCAAGGCCAGCAACGAGATGAACTACATGGCCGGCAAGCTGACCCGCGCGGCGTTCGGCACCCACAACGTCGACAGCTGCAACCGGACGTGACACGCTCCTAGCGTCGTCGGTCTGGCGACAGTGTTCGGGGCCGGTGGGGGGACGACCTCCTACCGTGAAGTGGAAGAGACGGATGTCATCTTCCTGTGGGGCGCGAACGCCCGGGAGAACCATCCGATCTTCTTTCATCACGTGCTCAAGGCCGTGCATCGCGGAGCGCGCCTCTTGGTCGTCGATCCGCGCCGCACCACCTCGGCACAGTGGGCCGACTCCTGGCTCGGCCTGAACGTCGGCTCCGACATCGCCCTCGCCAACGCCATGGCCCGCGAGATCATCCACGAGGGTCTCGCCAACGACGCGTTCATCAAGAACGCCACCAGCGGCTTCGAGGCGTTCCGCGCGGCCGTCGAGGCCTACACCCTCGAATACGCCGAGCGTGAGACCGGCGTCCCCGCCGAGGTGATCCGCCAGGCGGCGCACGCCTATGCCCGGGCCGACCGCGCCGTGATCTGCTGGACGCTGGGCATCACCGAGCACCACAACGCCGTCGACAACGTGCTGTCGCTGATCAACCTGGCGCTCCTCACCGGGCACGTCGGTCGCTACGGCTCGGGAGTGAACCCGCTGCGCGGGCAGAACAACGTGCAGGGGGGCGGCGACATGGGGGCCATCCCGAACCGTCTCGTCGGATTCCAGGACTGGACCACCGACCCCGCCGTGCGCGCGAAGTTCGAACGCGCCTGGGGCGTGACGTTGAAGCCCGAGTACGGTAAGAACGTCACGGAGATGTTCGAGGCAATGGGGGAGGGACATTTGCACGCCCTCTACGCCATCGGTGAAAACCCGGCGCAGGCCGAAGCGGATCAGCATCGGGCTCAGCAGCTGCTCGCCGGGCTCGACCATCTCGTCGTTCAGGACATCTTCCTCACGAAGACCGCCGAGTTCGCCCATGTGGTCCTGCCCGCGTCCTCGAGCTGGTGCGAGTCGGAAGGAACGGTGACGAACAGCGAACGCCGGGTGCAGCGGCTGCGGCCGGCGCTCGAGCCCCCGGGGAATGCGCGCGACGACATCTGGATCATCTGCGAGCTCGCCCGGCGTCTCGGGTGCGATTGGGGCCAACCCACCCCCGAGCAGGTATGGAACGAGCTGCGCGAGCTGGCGCCGATCTTCAAGGGCATGACCTACGCGCGCCTGGAGAAGGAAGGCGGCTTGCAGTGGCCCTGTTACGATGAGCAGCACCCGGGCGAGCTGTTCCTCCATTGGCGCTTGTGGAAGGAGCCGCGCGAAGGCCCTGCCGCTCCCTTCTCCGTCGTGCAGCACGACCCGCCGCTCGAGCGACCCGACGCCGACTACCCGTTCCAGCTGACGACCGGCCGACGCCTCGATTCCTACAATACCGGCGTCCAGAGCGGCGGGTACACCTCGCCGCTCAGGCGCGGCGAGACGCTCGACATATCACCGGAAGACGCCGTGCGCCTCGGCCTCGCGGAAGGCGATCGGGTACGAGTCTCCTCGCGTCGCGGCAGCGTCGTCGCCCCGGCGCACCTCGACCGGTCGCTGCGCTCCGGTCTCGTCTTCATGACCTTCCACTTCCAGGATGAAGTGCAGACCAACGTCCTCACCGTCGACTACACCGATCCGAAATCGGGCACGGCCGAATTCAAGGCGTGCGCTGTCGCGGTGACCCCGGTGCGGGACTAGATCGAGCCGTGGATCTCCGATTTCACGACGCACAGCCGAGTGCCGCCGAACGGGCGGCGGTGGACGCGTTGCTCGGCGCACCGCATTCGGGGTGGGATGGAGGGGCGCGCACTGCGCGGGATGCGCACACGGCGGCGGGAGGGCATGCGGCGCGCGACCAGCGCCACCTGCTGCTGCCCGCCTTCCACGCCGTCACCGCGCGCGTGGGATGGGTGAGCGAGGGCGCTTTCAACTATATCTGCGAACGCCTCACCGTCCCCCCCGCCGAGGCCTACGGAGTCATCACCTTCTATGCCCTGCTCTCGACCGTTCCCCGCCCACCGCGTGTCGTGCACGTGTGCGACGACATCGCCTGTCGCGTGGGCGGCGCGAACGCGATCTGCGCCGAGCTCGAGAAGACCGTGGGAGCGGCCTATCACGCACCGCACGGCAACCACCACACGATTCCCGACAGCGGCTGGATGCGCAGCCCCTGCCTCGGCCTGTGCGATCAGGCGCCCGCGGCACTGGTTACTGCCGCCGGGGAGACGCCCGTGGAACGGCTGTTCGGGGAAGTGAGGAGCACGGATCTCGCAACGGTACTCAAGGGCGATCTCACTCCGACGACCAAACCGCGTCGCCCGCTGCCGCAAGCCGGCGATCCGCGCTTGCGCATCCTGCGCCGCGTCGACGTCATCGATCCTGCGAGCCTCGACCAGTACCGCGCACACGGCGGCTACGAGGCACTGCGGCGCGCCTTCGACATCGGCCCCGAAGACGTGATCCGCGAAGTGACGGAAGCCAAGCTCCTGGGTCGCGGCGGCGCCGCCTTTCCGACGGGCCGCAAGTGGGAGGCCGTCGCGCGTCAACCGGTTCGGCCGCACTACCTCGTCTGCAACGCCGACGAGTCCGAGCCCGGCACGTTCAAGGATCGCGTCGTGATGGAAGGCGATCCGTTCAGCGTCGTCGAAGCGATGACGATCGCGGGGATCGCGACGGGGTGCGCGCGCGGCTTCATCTACCTGCGCGGCGAATACCCCCTCGCCCGCGAGCGGCTGCAGCACGCAATCGACTCGGCGCGGGAGCGCGGCCTCCTCGGATCCGACGTGATGGGCCGCGGCGTGGCGTTCGACATCGAGATTCGCAAAGGGGGCGGCGCCTACATCTGCGGCGAGGAGACGGCGATCTTCAACTCCGTGGAGGGGCTGCGCGGCGAGCCGCGCAACAAGCCCCCCTTCCCCGTGCAGGCCGGCCTCTTCGGAAAACCCACCGTCGTCAACAACGTCGAAACCCTCGTCAATGTCCTCGAAATTCTGCGCATCGGTGGCCCGGCCTACGCCGCCATCGGAACCAAGGACTCGACCGGGACGCGGCTGTTTTGCCTGTCGGGGGCGATCGCGCAGCCCGGCGTGTACGAGGTGCCGTTCGGCGTCACGCTGCGGCAGCTCATCGAGCTCGCGGGCGGCGTGACGAAGGGGCGCACGCTCCAGGCGATCCTCCTGGGCGGCGCCGCGGGTGTCTTTCTCCGACCCGACGAGCTCGACCTCGCGCTGACGTTCGAGGGCGCCCGCGCCGCGCAGGCGACGCTCGGTTCCGGCGTCGTCATGGCGTTCGACGACACGGTCGATATGGGAGACATCATCCTGCGGATCGCCGCGTTCTTCCGGGATGAATCCTGCGGACAGTGCGTCCCGTGCCGCGTCGGCACGGTGCGGCAGGAAGAGGCGCTGCACCGCCTGCTGCACAAGCAGCCGCGCGGCGATGTGAAGGGCGAGTTGGCGCTCCTGGAGGAAATCGGCATCGCCATGAAGGACGCGTCGATCTGCGGTCTCGGCCAGACTGCCTACAGCGCCGTCGAGTCGGCGGTAAAGCGGCTGCGCCTGTTCGACGGAGCGAACGCGTGACCGGCTTCGTGCAGCTGTCCCCGCCGCGCCGTCCCGTCGAGCTCACGATCGACGGAAAGCGGGTGTTGGTCCCCGAAGGCACCACGATCTATGACGCCTGCCGCACGCTGGGCACCACGATCCCGACGCTGTGCTACATCGAAACGCTGCACCCGGTGAACGTGTGCCGCGTCTGCGTCGTCGAGGTGGAAGGGTCGCGCGTACTCGTCCCTTCGTGCTCGCGCAAGGTCGAGCCCGGGATGGTCGTGAAGACGAACAGCGACCGCGTGAACCACAGCCGCAAGATGGTGCTCGAGTTTCTGGGATCGTCGGTCGATCTCTCGACCACGCCGCTCGTCGCCGACTGGGTGGCGGAGTACGGCGCCGATGTCGATCGCTACGGTCCGCCGGCCGCTCCGGCGGCCGCGGGCCAACGGGACGAGTCCCGGACCGGTCACCACGCGCCGCCCGACGTCGGGCATCGCGCCACCGTGGCGCAGCCGACCAAGGTCGACAACGAGCTGTATACGCGGGACTACGCGAAGTGCATTCTCTGCTACAAGTGCGTCGAGGCGTGCGGAACCGATTATCAGAACACCTTCGCGATCGCCGTCGCGGGGCGCGGCTTCGATGCCCGGATCTCGACGGAGTTCGCGGTGGAGCTGCCGCAATCGGCGTGCGTCTATTGCGGCAACTGCATCGCCGTGTGCCCCACCGGGGCGCTGATGTTCAAGACCGAGTACGACGGCCGAGCCGCAGGCACGTGGGATGAGTCCCGTCAGACGGTGACGCGGACGGTGTGCCCCTACTGCGGCGTGGGGTGCAACCTCGAGCTGCACGTGCAGGACAACACGATCGTGAAGGTGACGTCGCCGCTCGATCACGACGTGACGCGGGGGAATCTCTGCATCAAGGGGCGCTTCGGCTGGCAGTATGTTCAGAGCAGACGCCCAGCGGCCGACCCGCCGAGTGGACGCCCAGGGGCGAGGAGCTAGGGCGATACGCGCTCGGGGTGAGTGTAGATCGTCAGGCGGTCACCCCGTGCAAAACCTACCAGCGTCATCTGTGACTGCTCCGCCACGCGGACCGCGAGCCCCGTCGGACCGGAAATCGCCGCGAGCAGCGGAGCGCCGAACACCGCCGCCTTCTGCACCATCTCGAAGCTGGCGCGGCTCGTCACCAGGATGAATCCAGTCTCGGGGTCGACCCCGCGACGCAGCAGCGCCCCGATCAGCTTGTCGAGGGCGTTGTGCCGCCCCACGTCCTCACGCACGTCCGCTACCACGCCGTCCACACCGGCCCAGGCGGCCGCGTGGACCGACCCCGACACCGCGTTGAGCTGCTGCCGTTCCGCGAGACCGGCGAGTGCCCGCTCGATCGCCTTCGGGTGCACCGGACGACCGGCACGGACGGGGTGCGGTGTCTTCATGACGGCGTCGATGCTGTCGGTGCCGCAGATGCCGCAGCCTGTCCGGCCGGACAACCGCCGCACCCGCGACGCGATCACGGCTGCGCATGCGTCGTCCACCGTCGTCTGGACCTCGATCCCCTGACCGTAGCGAATCACCTTCACTTCCTGGAGGTCCGCTGGTGTGCGGATCAGCTCTTCGGTGATGCTGAAGCCGAGGACGAAATCCTCGAGATCGGCGGGGGACGTCATCATGACGACGTGAGGGATCGCGTTATAGACGATGACGACGGGGGTCTCTTCGACGATCTGCTCCGGCCGGTTTGTGATGTCGCCGGCTGACCACTGGCGTGCCGACACTTCGAGCAGCGGCTTGGCGTAGCCCACACGCGACAACCCGAGAGGGTTCTGCATCTGCTCGATCTTCCCAGCCATGTCTTCAATATAGCGCGCAGCCCATTTAGCCTTCCCTGCCATGATCACGAGGTGGGTCGGGCTGCTCATCGTCGCGAATATCGCGGTCTTCATGCTGCAGCAGGGGAACCCCGACATCGAGCACATGCTCGCCTTCGTCCCGTACTACTTCTTGCAGCAGCCGTGGACAGCCATCACGTACATGTTTCTGCATGCCAATTTCGGCCACATTCTCTTCAACATGCTGGGCCTTTTCTTCTTCGGTCCGCGCGTCGAAGAGCGGCTCGGTGGCACTCGCTTCCTCGCGTTGTACTTCGTGAGCGGCATCGTCGGAGCGGCCACGTCGATGGTGCTCAGCCCTCACGCTTCTATCATTGGTGCCTCGGCCGGCCTTTTCGGTGTCGAGTTCGCATTCGCCCGGCTTTGGCCGCGAGCGCAGGTTCTTCTCTGGGGTGTCGTCCCCGTGTCAGCGCGTGGGATGATTGTCGTGATGACGGTCATGGCACTGTTCGGAGGTATCGGAATCAGCTTCAGCCTCGGCAACGTGGCTCACTTTGCGCACCTCGGAGGATTTGCCGGCGGGTGGTTGGTGATGCGGCTCATCGGAGTTCGCACTGTGGACGATCGCCTTCGTCCCGTCCAGCCACGGCGCGCTCCCACGCCTCCGGCCGGCGCGACGGAGCGGTGGAAGCAGATCCGGCTGGAGCAGCTCCACCCCGTCAATCGCGAAGAAGCCGAGCGTGTCCTCGCCAAGCTCGAAACCCGCGGGCCCCACAGCCTGACCGCGGAGGAGCAGGCGTTTCTCGACCGCTTCAGCGCGATGTAACGCCTCCGGCTGGCGGCACGGACAGGATGCGTATCGCCTGCCCGCCGACGATCGTCGGCGCCTGGTGATCCAGTGCCACGTTGTTGAACTGCGGCACGTCGGTCTCGAGCATCCCGTTGAATCGCGCCAGGTACGCGTCGAGCTGGGGGCGCAGCACCTTCCATTGTGCCATGACCGGCTCGCCGGGCGGCTGCGCGTAGGCGAAGGCGCTGCCGCCGC
>DASSIL010000097.1:0-8871 GCA_035691925.1 Gemmatimonadales bacterium | reverse complement strand
CCGGACATTCTCACTGAAGGCCGGCAATTGATCCGAAACCTTGGTCCGGCGTCGAGCGCCCCCGCGTCCAACGCGTCCCAGCGCCCCACCCCCGGCGTCGCGCCCTAAACAATCCCCAAGTCTACGGACCTCCCGCCGGCTCGAACCGCAAATCCTGATAATCAAAGCTGAAATCTGCGAGCGGATTCACCGCCGCCATGGTGAAATGATCAATCGAGCCATCGGGATGCAGCGCGAACGTCACGAACGCGTCCTCGATGTGCGCAGCGCGCCAGTGCGTCACGAAGGTGTCGTATTGCCAGTGTGTCAGATCGCCCACGAACGGCGGTGAGTGTGAGAACCGCAGCACCAGACGATCGCCTTCCAGAGCGATCGTCGCATCGCCGTACATGGGGTCGACGTAGCGCCCGGCGTAGCGCGCGAGCGGCAACGGCGGCCTGGAGGTCGTATCGCGCCCGGCCGCCGCGGCGCGCATCGCCGAGTCGGCCTGCGCCTCACCCTGGGCAATGACCGTGCGGTAGGGGGTGATCCAGTCGGTGCGCGGCGCGCCGAAGTAGAAGTCGAGCAGCTCGTATTCCAGCGGCGCGTAGACCGGCTCCTCGGCGTTGGTCAGCATGACGATTCCGAGGCGCTGATCGGGAACGAGGACGGTGCGTGACGTCATTCCTGCAAGCCCGCCGTCGTGGGTCACGATCTTGTGCCCGCGATAGTCGTGCAGTACCCAGCCGAGCCCGTACGCGGCGAAGTTCGGCCGCAGGCCGCGCAGCACTCCCGGGGCATTACCGATCGGCAGAATGGTTTGTGGGGACCACATTTCCCTGGCCTGCGCGACGCTGAAGAGCGTCGTACCGCCCGCACCCCCGATCCGCCCCGAATCGAGCCGCACGATCATCCATTTGGCGAGATCGGTCACGTTGGAGATGAGCCCGCCGGCCGGGATGATGTTGTCGATCGAGTCGATTGGAACGATCGTGAGCTTACCGCCGCTCAGCGCGTGCGGGGTCGCGGCTGCGGCGGAGGACATCAGGGCGATATCGGTCCCCGTCGCGGCCATGCCGAGCGGCGTGAGGATGCGCTGGCGTACGGCGTCGCTCCACTTCTGACCGGTCACCGCCTCGACCACCAACCCGGCGGCGAGGTAGAGCACGTTGTCGTACGCATACGCCGAGCGGAAACTCGTCACTGGTCTGACGGTGCGCAGCCGCCGCACGATCTCCTCGGGACCATAATTCGAGTGAAACCAGAGCAGGTCACCCGCGCCGAGGCCGAGCCCTGAGCGGTGCGTAAGGAGATCGCGAATCGTGAACTCGCGCGTCACCCAGGGATCGGACAGCTGGAACCAGGGGAGATACTTCGTGACGGGATCGTCCCAGGCGATCCGTCCCGAATCGACGAGCTGCGCGAGCAATGCTGACGTAAACGCCTTCGTATTGGAGGCGATCTGAAAGAGCGTGGTGGCGTCGACCCGCGTGGAATCGCCCATGCGGCGCACCCCGTACCCACGGGCCAGCAGGACCTGGCCGTCCTTCACGATCGCGATCGCCATTCCGGGGACCTGAAATGCCCGGAGCGCCTTGGCGACTTCGGCGTCGAGGTCTTTCGGCAGACGGGTCTGAGCAGATGCCGGGGACACCAGGACGGCAAGAGCGAATACTGCGATGCCACACGCGCGCATCACTCCTCCATGCAGGGGTTGGACGGCCGGGAGCGTATCGGCGACGCGGGCCGCTGTCAACGCACGGACGGGCCTCACACCAGCCGCAGCAGCGCGCGCGCCACGAGCCATCCCGCCGCCACGCCGAGCAGGGCGAGCAGCACGAGCCCCGCGATAACCACGACGATCCAGACACGGCTCGCGCGTCGCGCGCCGTGGGGATCGGCGAGGTGGTGCTCGATCAGGGCGACATTCTTGAGATTGGCACGCCAGGCGACGTCGAAGATGTCGCCGAGCACCGGCACGGTGCCGACGAGCGCATCGATCGCGACGTTCGCGAGCATGCGGAGCAGCGTCGCTCCCGGCACGTCGAAGCGCACGGCCTCGAGCACGATGTACGCGGCGACCAGGGCTCCCGCCGCATCTCCCAGGCCGGGGACCAATCCCACGAGCGGATCGAGACCGACCCGTACCCGGGTGCCTGGAATCCTGATGGCGGAGTCCCAGAGCCTGGCCAGCCGTTGTAGGCGTTCGACCCTCTGTTGCACCAGTCGTCCTCACCCTAGCGTAGGGGCCAACGTCGAGCCGGAGGAGTGATGCACGCTGGAACGATGCTGACCCTCGCTGCAATGCTGCAGGGAAATCCGACCTCTCCGCAAGCGGTCGACACGATGCCGGCGAATCGGACCGATTCCAGCCACATCGTCGATACGCGAGTGGTCGTGCGATCTTCGCTGCTCGGGCTCCTCCCGCTCGATGATGCGCGCGAAGGGTTGACGCTCGTGCCGGGGATAGTCCGACGCGGTCCCGCACTGGGCATCGGCGCAGGGACCGGGTTGCGCCTGCGCGGGGGAGCGCCGGACGCAGCCGCCGTCTACATCGATGGCGCGCCGGCGCGCACTCTTCTGACCGGTGTACAGGGCGTGTCGTTCCCGGCCCTTGCGATCGATGCGATCACCGTGACCCCTGGCCCCGCGGGGGCCGAGCTCGCGGACGCGGGTGGAGGGGGAGTGCTGGAATACACGACCCGCTCCGGAAGCCCGCGCCTCGAAGGTCACCTGGTCGCCGCAACGGACGCCCCGTTTGGTGACGGTTCGAGCGTCGGGTTCAATCGCTTCAGCGCTGCGGCCGGTGGCCCTGCGGGGCCGCGGGCCGCCTGGTTCCTGTCCGGCGAAGTCACCGGGCAACGTTCGGCGTATCGCGGAATGGGTGCGGCAGACCAACCGGCGTTCGTGTGGGGCGGTGTGGACACCGTCGTCAACGGCGTCACCGTCCCGACCTTCTCGGAGACCACGGGGCTCGAGCGTCCACTCGACTGGATCACGGAGCGACGCGCGACCGGGAAGGTGTCGTTGAGCCTCGGCGTGTCGACCGTGACCCTGACCGGGCTCGTCAATGACGTTCAGCAGCGATTCTTTCCAGGGGCAGACGTAGGCGACACGGCTCTATTCTCCGGTGCCCGGGCGACGTCCCGTCTCGGCGTCGCGAGCTGGACCCTGCCGTTGGGATCGCACGCCCAACCACGGACCCTGCATCTCGTGGTCGCACTCGGCCACGATGGAGCGAGCAGCGGGCTGCTCACGCCCGCGACACAGGCGTCGACCGCGCACCCGGCATTGGGGATCGAGTGGTCGAGCCTGCGCTTCCTCGGGAGCGACAGCATTCCGGGAACGACCGACCAGATCGTCCGCAACGTGCGCTCGAACGCCGGGCTCAGGACCCCGTTCCTCGGGCAAACCAGCTTGCGCAACGTGCAGCCGTATCGGCTGAATCCCTATGGTCTCGCGGCGGGCGGTGACTGGCCCACAGCGGGGAGCAACGGGCCGCTCACCATTCTCTCGGAAAACCGGTTCGATGCACGCGCGTGGATCGAGTGGAGCCTCACCGCCCGGCAGCACCTGCGGGCGGGCGCAGACTACACGCGCGCATCCGATGCGTTCTACCGGGCGGATCTCATCTCCCAGGCCGACCTCGATGCCTGGACCGCCGAGCCGCGGCGACTGGGGCTGTTCGCGACCGATCGCGTGACGTGGGACCGCCTGGTCCTGGACCTCGGCGCGCGATTCGACCATTTCACTCCGGGCGACGCGCTCCCACTCGTCCCGGGGCGCATCTATTCGAACCCTGCCTGGAATGTCGCGAGTAGCACCGACGATACCGCGTACACCGCATCGATCGGACGAGTGTTGCGCGATGCCACGGGAAAGAACGCCGTTAGTCCCCGGGCCAGCGCGGCGTATGCGGTATCGCCGCGAGTGACGCTGCGAATCGCCGTCGGCCAGGTCGTCGAGCCTCCCGCTGTCCGTGATGTCTTCGGCCGCTCGAATACCGACCTGGTGACGACGAGCACGTTGTCACCGTTCGGCCGGGACGTTCGCTACCTGAAGTCCACCACGGGAGACCTCGGCGTCACTGCCCGCCTCTCGCCGCTGCTCGAAGCGAGGGTCGACGGGTATGTGAGCCGGCTGGCGTTGTACGCCTCGCTCATCGAGCCCTTTGACGACCCTGCGAATCCCGGGCGGACGCTCAACGTCAACGTGCTCACACCAATCGACACCATCACGGCACACGGGGTGGAAGCGAACGTTGCCTGGCATCCCGTGACGGACGCCATCGGGAGACTCGTGTATTCCTGGGACCGGCGGGCGGGGATCTCGACCCAGGCCCTCGCGATCGTTGCCGCGTATGTGGCCAGGCCGGAGCGCGGCGATTTCTCAGTCAGCGCGACACTGCACGCCGAGAGTGGCCTGCCCTACGTGCGTCTGATCAATGTGGGTTCGGGCGTTCTGGCGCCAGAGAATGATTTTGCATTCGGTGCTTCTGCGGTCGGGCCGGGTCGGCTACCCTGGACCAGGACCCTGGATCTGCGCGCGCGGAAGGCCTTACATGCATCGGGGATCACGGGCAGCCTCTATCTCGACGTGCGCAATCTCCTCGACCTGCGCAACGCGCTCGGAGCCTATGCCGAGACCGGAACCCAGACCAACCCCTTGTACCAAACGAACCTGCTGAGCCCGGAATTCGCGAACCTGCACCTCGAGGCCTCGCAGAACGGAGCACTGCTCTCGGGAAACGCAGTCGATCTGCGGCCTGACTGCAGTACCTGGACGGGGACGACCGCCGGTCCGGTCGACTGCGCCGCATTGCGCCAGGTCGAGCGGCGGTTCGGCAATGGTGACGGGATCTACGACCTGAACGAACAGACCGCGGCGTTCAACGCGTACTACGAAGCGTTCTTCGGCTCGGCGCGGTTCTACGCGCCCGGTCGGACGGCGCGGGTGGGCATCGAGCTGACGTTCTGACGACTGACGGTAGGGGACGGTAGGGGACGGTAGGGGACGGCAGGCGACGGTATGAGACGGCAAAGGAAACGGCCGAGGCAACATCGCCCCGGCCGTCTCTCCCGAACCCCTACCGTCTCCTACCGTCCCCTAGGGCGTCAGCGGCGTGCAGGTCTTCACATTTGGATCCTGACTCCACGAAACGATCTGGAGACCTAGAGCATCGCATTCAGACTTCGCAATCGGCATGGCCAACGGAACGTGACCGCCCGGCACATCGTCCGGAATGTCGCTCAATCGGCCAAAGCGGCGCGCATCGATCCAGCGCGCGCCTTGCTCCCATAACAATGAAAAGCGACGCTCGTACAACAGGGCCTTCACGAAAAGCGAATCCGCATCTCCTGTCCCTACCGTCGTCGCTGGCAATGCGCCCGAGTTCTGTCGCACCAGATTCAGATCGGTCAACGCCGCTGCCTTGGCGCCGGTGAACCATTCGGCTTCCGCGCGCAGCAGAACCAACTCCTCGTCCCGGATAATCGGAATCGAATGACCCGGATCGGCGGCGCCGCCGGTCAGGAATACCGTGAACTTCAGCTCACCGGGGATGGGAATGGCACTCAGGTTCTGCACGATGCCCGCGGGCGCGATCTTGTCGATTACCCGCTGGTCTTTCTGGCCAGTCGATTGCGTGTCCGCCTGCGCGGTGTCGTCCTGCAGCGCAAAGAAGGTGAGCCCGTTGAGCGGGTCGGACAGCGTGTTCTGCGCGTCTCCCGGGGCGGTCGAGAAGTCGAAGAAGACCCCTCCGGCGAACGCCGCGGGCGAGGGATCGAGGAATGACGTCCCCAGCGCGGTGATCGCGGCGGTGTAGCACGTCCCCGGGTTGCCGCCGCATCCGGCCGTGGCACGCAGGTTGTACGCCTTCGCGGCCAGCGCCCGATTGAACAGGACGAACGTCGCGGGCGTGTCGAATCCCGTGAACCCTGGCGGCACCGGGAATGGGAAGTCCGCGCTTCCCGCCGCGAGGTCGCTTTGACCACTGTTCAAAAGACCGACGATGTAGCCGTAGACCGAGTCTTCGGACACGAACGGCGCCGGGCCCGCGGTGATATCCCGGCCGACGTCCACGGGTGCGCCGAGCGCTCCGTGTGCTTCGACGATGTACAGGAAGGCCAGGGCGTTCATCGTCTTGGCGAAGCCGCTCGACGCTGACTTCTCCGCGGCGGAGAGGTCCTTATCGTTGGCGAGGGCGGCCAGATAAATGTTGCCGCTGCGGATCGCCGTGTAGCGATCGCCCCACTGGGTGCCGCCAAACGATCCGCCCCCATTGATGGGACCGTAATACGGCTCGATGAAGTCGGGCTGGTTGTTGCCCGACAGGTTGATCCCCTCGCGGCCCATCGAGCCCAGCCTCCAGATGAACCCCTGGATTCCGCCGCGCGCGCTCGCAAACAGGCCGGTCGCCGCCGCGGACAGCTTGTCCCGCGTGGGACTGTTGATCAGGTCGTCCTGCGTCGGCTGATTCGTGTTCAGAATATCGAAGCTGCAGGCTCCCACCACGAGGAGCCCGGCCAGAGCGGCGCAATGTCTCGTGCGCATGGTCAGAACCCCGCCTTGATGGTGAAGAAGAACTGGCGTGACGGTGGATACGGACCGAGGTCGATGTTGCGCGTGATCGCCTGCGCGCCGTAGTTCGACACCTCGGGATCGTAGCCGAAGTAGTTCGTGATCGTGATCAGGTTGATGCCTTCCACACTCACCCGCGCCGACTTGGCGCCGAACCAGGCCGCGATGCGCTCCGGCAGGTCGAGGGCGACCTCCGCGCTGCGCAGCTTGAGGAACGACGTCGATTGCACGAAGGGACGCGCGTCGCCGGTGTTGAGACACGCGTCGACTCGCGCCTGCCCCGACGGCTGGCCGTCATCCGGAGCGAGCACGTTGCAGTCGTACAGCGACAACGTCTGGTTCTGCGCCACCCCGCCGTCCTGCCAGTCCCAGAGGAACGACAGCGACGCCCGGTGATAGGTGAGCTCGTTGTAGAACGACCACCGGAACTTCGGATTCACCTGCCCGATAGAGATCGTACGCCCCTGATCGTCGACGCCGATGATCTGCGTGATCGGGCGCCCGCGCTGCACGAAGAATTCGCCGTAGGAGAGGCCGTACCCCGCATTCGCCGGGCGGAACCCGCACGGAATCGTGTCGATATGCTGTTGGCATGCAGGAATCGGCAGATTGAGATCGAGCACCGTGTTGCGCAACGACGTGAACGTCGTGCGGAACAGCCAATCAAAGGTCGGCGCGCGCACCGGCGTGACGCCCAGTCCTACCTCGATGCCCTGATTGCGAATCTTGCCGCCGTTGACGAACGCCAACGAGAATCCGCTGGAGGGCGGCGGCGTCACCGGCACGAGCAGGTCGCTCGTCGTCCGCGTGTAGAGCGTCAACTCGAGATCACCGCGACCGCCCCACAGGCTCGCGTCCACTCCACCCTCGATTTCCTTGGTCAGCTCGGGCCGGATGGTCGGGTCTCCCGCAACCGCACCCACTGAAGTTCCGACGTTCCCGCCGATCACGATGCCACCCTGCAGCGTCGTGAACTTCTGGCCGAACAACGGCTGGTTGCCGGTCTCCCCGTAGGCAAGACGCAGCTTCACGTCATTGCCCTGCCCCAGGAGGCCGGGGACGCGGTACGATCCGCGCACCGAGGGGAACAGATAGTACTTGTTCACGTCGCCGTTGGCGCTGGAGCGCTCGGCGCGCACGCTCGCCGACAACAGCAGCTTTTGGTCCATCCCGAGCCACTCTTCTTGGCCATATAGGGCCACCGTGCGCTCGTGCGTATTCTCTTCGAATCCCGAGAGCACGGACCCCTGCGTGACGTTCTCCTGGCCCGGGAGCAGCCCGCTGCCGATGAGCCGCGAGCGCGACAGGTTCCGATCCTCCCACTGGAGGCCTGCGGAAGTGGTGGCGGTCCAATCGCCGTTCGTCAGCGTATGGATCCCGTTCAGATTCCAGTTGACGTTCCGCCCATCGGCGTTGTTGAGCACCGACCGGCCGGGCCGCGCTTGCGCCTGCTCGAAGTAGAGCTCCGGTGGGGCGAGGATGTCGTCCTTCTGGTGGACGAAGTCCACTCCCCCCGCGCCCACGATGGAGAGACTCTGCCGCGCCGTCTGCAGCGCCTGCCATTTCATGTTCAGGCCGCTGACGAAGCGCAGCGCCGTTTCATCGTTGTGTCCCAGCGCGGTCGATTGGAGCGGATTGGCTCCGATGTAGCTCAGCCCGCCGGGATTCGGATACACTCCGTTCACCGGCTCCAACGGGACGAACCCGGGGATGTAGGCGATCGCGTACGTCACGCTCGCCCCGGAGTTGTCGTTGTTCGTGAACCCGCGCTGCGTCGTGGTCCGGCTGAATGCCGAGGACAGCGATACCGTCAACTTGTCGGCGAAGTTCTGATCGATGTTGGCGCGAATCGACTGACGTTGCGCGCCGGTGTTCTTGATGATGCCGCCGTCGTTCTTCACGCCACCGGACAAGAAGTAGCGCGTCCCCGACGACCCGCCCGAGAGATCGATCTGCGTTTCGTTGGCGAGCGGCTTGCCGCCGGCCAGCTCGCGCAGGTGATCGTGGGTGGGAAGGACTCCGTTGACCTCGTAGGACTGAATCAGGGCGGTGTCGCCGAACTGGTTCAAGGCCTCCGGAACGGTGAACGCGCGCGTACCCGGCCCCCGTTGCAGCTCGGAGAACCCGAGGCGCTGCGTGATCGACGCCTGCGGCTTGCCCGACTGGCCGCGCCGCGTCGTGATGATGATGACGCCGTTCACGCCCTTCGACCCGTAGATCGAGGTCGCCGCGGCGCCACGCAGAATCTGGTACGACTCGATGTCGTTGGGATTCAGATCGGTGATCCGGTTGACCGGATCGTCCTGTTTCTCG
>DASSIL010000096.1:0-3058 GCA_035691925.1 Gemmatimonadales bacterium | reverse complement strand
CGGGCAAGGCGTCCTGCGTCGCTCTCAGCGACAGTCAGCCGAGTCGCGGCTTTCAGCCGCGAACCCAGGGTCGCGCGCCTCGTCAGCCGTCAAGCAAACAGGCGCGTCAGCGGTGCCGGGTCTGGCTACGGCGTGTAGCGGTGGTCCTCGAGCAGTACGGCTGCACTCTGGTTCCCGATCGTGAACGCAGACTGGAATTTCCCTTCGACGCCGACCTTGGCGCCGGTTCGGGGCGCTCCGCCGGACTTCGTGACGACGGTCAGCACGCCCGTGCCGTCGTCGATCTGATACGCGCCGGCGCCGAGCACGCCGGCCGACCCCTTGACCTCTCCGGCGATCGCGACGGTCTGGCCGTTGAAGCGGCCGGGATCATCGAGCAAGGTCTTGATGGATGTGGTTTTCCTGCAGCCACCGAGCAGCAGCGCTGCCGCAGCGAAGAGCGGCCAGCCCGCGAACAATGGGAAGAAGCGGCGAGACGGTGTGCGCATTGATCGAGTCCCCTGACAGAGAAAACACAAAAGCCGGGCTGCGGCCCGGCTTTCGAATGCGGCGAAACGGAACCGCAGCGACCTCACACGTACGCCGAATGTATCCCCCGGCCCGGAGTGGAGTCAACATGTGAGCAGGCGCTTCACTCGGCTCAGTTGCCGTCGCTCTCTCCCCATTCGAAGCCGAGAGCCGTGACTCTGGCGATCAGATCGGAGGGTGAGCACGAGTCATCTCCGACTTTCGCGAGAGTGCGGCACGCATCCTCGTAAGCTTCTTCGCCGCTGTCCCCGGTGTGCAGTACCAGCCGGTCGAGTCCCGCAGCGCCCGCGGCGGCGATCTGCAGCATCAGCATGAGTTGGCGGTTTCCTCCGAACGCACCGCAACCCCAGAACCCGCTGTGTACGACCACGGGGGCGGCGCGGCCCAGTTGTTCGGAGGAATCGATGACCGCTGCGCGAAACCCTGAGGCGGCGGTTGCCAGGATGTACTCGATCTCGTCTTTCGTGTAGCGGCCTTCGCCTGTAGGAGCGGCGATCGCGATGATGTTGCTGATGGTCGGCGGGTCGAGCCGGGTGGTAGCCCGCCGCACCGCGTTCACCGGCGCACGGGCGAACGCGTTGCCGTACAATCCGGTCGTGTCGATCCGGCCCCGTCGTTCGACGCCCGCAACCAGAATCGGCGTCGGCCGCCCTCCTTCCTCTGTAAGCGGCACGGACCCGGCGGCAACCAGAGCCTCCTTCAAGGAGCCGAGTGCCGGATGTTCGGCGACCTGCATCTCATCCTGCGCGAAGAGCGGGGAACCATACGCCACGAACAGGTCAGGGTCCGCGAAGTTGACGTGCCACTCGACAGCATCGGGACGCGTCGCCAGGGGCGTGTAGTCATAGAACCCTGGTCGAGGCTGGACCTTCTCGAGGCTCGCTTTGACGTCGATCCGCTCCGGAAGCGGCAGAGTCGGCCACCGGCTATAGCGGAGCCGCCCCGAATGCCTGGACCCTCTCGGACAGAGGCAGTCGTACACGGCCACCTTGTTGGGATGCCCCCAGACCGGTGGATGCTCGGTGACCAGGCGCTGGGTGTCGAACTCGCGAGTCTCGAGTGGCTGTAGCATGGGGTCTTACGGCACCAAGCCACTCCCGATGACATCGCGCAGCGGCGTCTTGCGCAATTCCGCGCTCAACCGCGGCACCTGCTTCGTCACCACGTCGGTGAACCGTTCGGTGGCCTGGGCCAGGCGCTGCGCCAGGACGTCGTTCACCGCGAGCTGCTGGGCGGTCGGCGCGAAGTCGGCGCCGTTCTCCGCGACGTCCGACTGCAACGCGGCGAGCCGGCCGTACAGTTGCATCGGATTCCTGAAAGCATCCTCGCGGGCGCCGGTCAGATTCACGTCGAACAACATCGCCTCGGCAGCGACGGCCCGCCGCTCGACCGAATCGGCGAGCACTGCCAACCGTTTGGCTGCGGTGTCTGTGACGAGCGCGGAGTCGCGCAGTTGGGTGGTGAGATCGTGCACCTGCTTGCGTACCCATTCCAGCTGGTTGATCAGGCGCGCCACGCTGTCCTGCTCGCCGCGGATCGCGCGCGCGAGCTTGCCCTGCGCCTGCACGTCGGCATCCGTCCCCGCGGTGTTCGGGTCCTTGAGCACGGTGAGTGACTGCGTCGCCGTCACGGGAGTGGCAGTCGTATCGGATCCCACGAGCACCAGGCTGAGCGAATACGTCCCGGGTAGGACGAGGGGGCCGCGCAGCGAGAGGTCCAAGTCCCAGGTGACGAGGGGGCGCGTCCCCTCCGCCCCGACGCGCACGAAGGGCTTGCCGGGCGGCGATGTCCGGAGCCGCGGCGTTGTCGGCGCCTTGTAGCGCAGGTCCCAGCACACGCGATTCAACCCGGGTTTGCGCTGACCCTGGAGCACGCGGACGGTGTCGCCCGTGGCGTCCTGGATCACGATGCGCGCCGGCTTCAGCGGCCGCTGGGTGCTGTCGCCACTCGCTCCGGCTGGGCCCGGAGCAGGGCAGACCGCGTTCGAGCCACCGGGGCCGCCCCCTTCGTCTCCTTCACCGCTGCCCCCGCCGGCTATCGCCGCCCCTTGCGTCGTGTCGGCGAGTGCGGGCGGGACGTAGTAGGTGAGGAGGGCGCCGTACGGTGCGTTGTCGGTCTGGATCGCACTGTTCGGCGCATTGGTCAGGCCCTGCTGGGCGCGCAACCGATAGGCCTGTGGCGGGCCGAACACGGTAGCGCTACCGGTGAGCGTCGCTGGTGTGAGCTGCTCGAGCGGCGAGATATCGTCGAGGATGTAGAAGCCGCGGCCGTACGTCGACACCACGAGATCGTGGAAATGCGGCTGGACGCTGAGCCACGACACGGGCGCGTGCGGCAAGTTGGTCTGGAGCGGCAGCCAGGTGGCGCCATCGTCCAGCGTCACGTAGACGCCGTTCTCCGTACCGGCGAAGAGCAGCCCGCGCCGTACCGGATCCTCGGCGACGACGTGGACGAACGACAGCGGCGAGCGCGGCAGCCCGGCGGAGATCAGCTTCCAGGAATGCCCGAAGTCCGTCGTCTTATAGATGTA
>DASSIL010000095.1:0-7312 GCA_035691925.1 Gemmatimonadales bacterium | reverse complement strand
GCATGATTCCCCGAGTTACTCCACCGTCCGAGCCCTGCTCCGCGTCCTCGAGACCAAGGGGCATCTGAAGCACGAAGTCGAAGGCCCGCGCTATGTCTACCTCCCCACGGTCCCGCGCGAGCGCGCGCGCGAATCGGCGCTGCGACAGCTCGTGAACACCTTCTTCGACGGATCGAGCGCCGCGGCGGCCGCCGCGCTGCTCGATCTCTCCGACACCCCGATCGATCCGACCGAGCTGAAACGGCTGGCGGCGCTCGTCGCGCAGGCCAAGAAAGAGGGGCGCTGACATGTCGAACCCCGTGCTCGATGTCCTGATCAAAGTGACGCTGCTCATCCTGCTGGCGTTGGCTGTCCGGTTGGTCTGGCGGCGCGCCGCGGCCGCCACGCGGCACCTCGTCTGGGCGCTGGCCCTCGGCGGCATCCTGGTGCTGCCCATCGCCGAGACGGCAGGTCCGGCGTGGCACGTCGTTCCGGTCGCCGGTCCGCATGCCGCGCAGCAGACGTCCAGCATGATCCTCCCGGCCAGCGCCTCGGTCGCCTCATCTGGCAACGCGGTTTTCTCCGGCGCTCGGGCGATCACCAGAGGCGAAAGCGTACAGGTCACCTCCGTCACGCCGGCCCCGCGAGCCTGGTCGCTGGGGGAGATGCTGTTGACGCTGTGGCTCGCCGGAGTATGCCTGGTGCTCGCGACGTACGTCTTCGCCCGTATCCAGGTCGCGCGACTCGCCCGGCGGGCCGTGCCGGTCACCGCGCCGGAGTGGCTGGGTCTGCGGGACCTCCTCGCGGCCGAGCTCGATCTCGATCGCCACGTCACGCTCCTGGCCCTCGAAGGGCAGGCGATGCCGATGACGTGGGGGACGTGGCGTCCCGTCATCCTGCTGCCGTCCGACGCCGATCAATGGTCCGAGACGCGCCGCCGCGACGTCCTGCTGCACGAGCTGGCGCACGTCGAGCGCCGTGACTGCCTCACGCACCTGATCGCCGTCGGCGCGACGGCGGTCTACTGGTTCCATCCATTGGTGTGGCTCGCGGCCCGGGGATTGCGGGTCGAGCGCGAGCGCGCCTGCGACGATCGCGTGCTCGCTGCGGGTGCCCGTCCCTCGGAGTACGCCGAGCACCTGCTGGAGATCGCGCACGCCTTCGCGGCGCGCCCGGCGACGGCGTTCGCAAGTCTCGCGATGGCGCGGCCGTCGCATCTCGCCACGCGGCTGCTCGATGTGCTCGATGCCCATCGCCGCCGCGAGGCGTTGACCCGTCGCCTGGTGTTGCCGGGCGCGGTCGTTGCGGCGTTCTGCGTGTTCCCCGTTGCCGCGCTGCGGCCTGCAACTCCCGCAGCCCCGGTCGCGCCGAGCCTCCGCACCGCCGCCGCGTCATCGCTGCTCGCGGATGAGGACTTCCGCGCGCCCGCGCGGCTGGCGACGAAGGCGACGCGGGCGACAACGGCATCGGTCGCACCCGACACGGGGGACTGCGCGACGGGCCGGAGCAGCAGTACCTCCGCGGAGAGCCATGACCGCATCGTCACGCTGAAGATCCAGGTCGGGCGGTGCGTGGAAGAGCTGCGGGCCACCGCCGAGTTCAAGCTCAACGGCGATTTCAGCGATATCGCCGAGATCGCAGACGATGGGACCGTCACGATCGAGCAGAGCGGCGGGGACGTGGACCGGCGCGTCGAGCTCCGCGCGAAGGGCAGCGCCATCAGCCGCCGCTGGTTCGTCGACAATGCCGAGCGGCCGTACGACGACGCGGCGCGGGCATGGTTCACGGCGACGCTTACGGACCTGATCCGCCGCACCGGCTACCAGGCCGAGGAGCGCAGCCGCTGGATTCTCAAGACCCGGGGCGTGGATGGGATGTTCGAGGAAATCGCCGCTGTGGACGGCGACTACACGAAGCGCATCTATTATCAGGCCATTGTCGCGGACGGGAAGGCCGATCCCGCCGTGGTCACGCGGGTCGTGACGCAGGCGGGAAACGAGCTCACGAGCTCGTACGATCTCGCCGAGCTGCTCGTGCTCGTAGGGCGGCTCTATCCCCTCACCGAGCCGATGCGCAACGCCTTCGTGGCGGCGTCGAACCACCTCGATTCCGATTACGACCGCCACCGCGTGCTGGCCGTGGTTCTGGCCAATCGCAATCTCCCGGACGATCTCGCCAGCGCGATTCTCACCTCTGCCGGCGGCATCACGTCGGACTACGACCTCGCCGAAGTGCTCGTGGTCTTGATCCAGAGACATCCGATTACCGACGGGATGCGCGCGGCGTTCTTCAAAGCGGTGAACAGCATCAGCGCCGATTACGACCGGCATCGCGTGCTGGCGACGTTGCTCGCCCAGCAGCCGCCGGCGGGTCCCGCTCTGGTCGCCGACGCTCTCACCGCGGTTGGACAGATCTCCTCGAGCTACGATCGCGCGGAGGTGCTGGTGCAAGTTGCCGGCGAGTATCCACTGACCGAGTCATTGCGGGAGCCGTTCTTCAGCGCGACGGACGGCATCGACTCCGATTACGACCATGCGCGCGTCCTCACCGCACTCACCAGTCAATCGAAGCTCGCCGATCCGGTGATCGCGGGGGTGATCGCCTCGGCGCGCAAAATCGGATCGAGCACCAACCGCGCCGATGTCCTGGTCTCGTTGCTGCAGCACAACAAGCTCACAGCCTCCCTGCGGCAGGCGTATGTCGAGGCAGCGAAGGGGATCGATTCGGACTACGACAAGAACCGCGCGCTGGCGGCGCTCGGAGGGAGCCAGCTCTAGATCAGCGGTATCCGGCTGCCTGCAGGCTGAACAATTCGGCGTAGAGGCCGCCGCGCTCGACCAGCTCGTCGTGCGTTCCCTGGTCCACCAGCTCTCCGCCCCGAAGCACCAGGATGCGGTTGGCCATCCGGACCGTGGAAAAACGATGTGAGATCAGCACCGCCATGCGGCCTCTCGTCAGCTCGGAGAACCGGAGGAAGACCTCGTACTCGGCGCGCGCGTCGAGCGCCGCGGTGGGCTCGTCGAGGATCAGGAGTTGCGCTTCGCGCAGGTACGCGCGGCCGAGCGCCACCTTCTGCCATTCGCCCCCCGACAGCTCCACGCCGCCGTCGAAGCGGCGCCCCAGCATCTGGTCGTAGCCCGAGGCCAGCCGACCGGCCAGTTCGTCGGCCTTGCTGCGGCGCGCCGCTTCGCGAATGCGGTCCACGTCGTCGAGATGGTCGATCTCGCTCACCCCGATGTTTTCTTTCAGGATGAAGTCGTAACGGACGAAGTCCTGGAAGATCACGCCGATGTTGCGCCGCAGGCTCGCGAGATCGTATTCCCGGAGATCGACGCCGTCGAGCAGGATCCGTCCCTCGTCCGGGTCGTAGAGACGCGCCAGCAGTTTGGCCAGCGTGGTCTTCCCGGCGCCGTTCTCCCCGACGAGGGCAATGCGCTCCCCCGGCACCAGGGTGAAGGTGAGATGTCGCACCGCCCACCGGTCCGAACCCGGATAGCGAAATCCCACATCCTGAAACTCGAACCCGCGAGCGATGGGGACGGGAACGCGGCGCGCGCCGGGCTTCGAGACGACGCGCGGCTGCACGTCAAAAAAGGTGAACAGATCGCCCAGGTAGAGGCTCTGCTCGTAGATGCTCGAAAACGAGAGCAGGATGCGCTGGATCAGATCGCGGCTCTGGCGGAACGAGCCGGCGAGAAACGTCAGCGCTCCGATCGTGTAGCGGCCGAGGACGGTGAGGTAGATGATCACCGCGTACGCCGCGTAGTAGCCCAGCGTGCCGAGCGTGACGAGGACGGTCGACACGACGTTGCGGCGCACGGCGAGACTCTTGTTCTGCTCGTAAAACTCGTCGGAGAGCCTGGCGTAGCGGCCGACCAGGAAGTCCGACAGGCCGAAGAGCTTCACCTCTTTCGCCGACTCGTCGGACGCACCCATGTAGCGCAGGTAATCGAGCAGCCGGCGTTCCGGGGTCCAGCGGTACAACAGCGAGTAGCCAAGTGCGGCGTAATGGGCCTCGCCGAGGAACGACGGTACCACGGCGACGGCGAGCAGGAGCAGCAGCCAGGGGAGCTGCACGAGCAACACGCCGGCGAGCGAGACGAGCGTGACGAGGTCCTGCGCGGTGGAGAGCAGCAGGGCGAAGAGCCCGATGCGACCGACGGTTTGGCGGCGGGCGCGCTCCAGATGGTCGTAGGTGTCGGCGTCTTCGAATTGGGCGAGGTCGAGTGTCGCAGCGTGCTGCATCAGGCGGACGCTGATCTGGTTGGCGAAGAGGTCGCCCAGCAGACTCTCGAGCAGCGACGACAACCGGGCGAGCGCCTCGCCGACGACGGCGATGCCGAGTTCAATGCCCACGAGCCCGCCGAGATACAACCACGAGACGGTATGGCCGGCGCGCGTCGCAGCGATCGCGGCGACGACGCCGTCGATGATGAGCTTGCCGATCCACAGCACGGCGACCGGTATGAACGACCGTACCAACCGCAGCAGGAGGATGGCGGCCGTGTAGCCGCGATGCGTCTGGAACACGAGCCGCAGGAGCGGTGGGATGTGACGCAGCGCTTCGAGCCGCTGGCTCCACGTCGGCGGCTTCTCGCCGGTCGTGGCGCGGGACCGTGGAAACAAGCGGTGGGCGGTCACACGGGGAAAGCTACTCACCTCCTTGCGGAGCGGCCGTCGCTGGTGCACCGTTGCCGCACCCCATCACGGAGCCCGGAGCGCGCATGATTCGTGGAGCAGGTGGCACGCCCGGCGGGGTGGGGACGTTCGTAATCGGCGCTGCCATGATCGTGGCGGGCGGGTACTTGCTGCTGACGCGCGTCACGGTTGCGAGCGGCGGCTGGCTGCTCTGGGGCTACAACGCCTTCGGGCTGTCGCTCCTGCCGCTGCTCATCGGGATCGGCGTGCTGTTCTTCAATGGGCGTTCGGTGCTCGGGTGGGGGCTGACCGGCGCCGGCGCGATCATCATCGTCGCGGGGATTCTCGCCAACCTGCACATCTACTTCCAATCGACCTCGCTGTTCGACACCCTCGTGATCCTCGGCCTCCTCGCCGCGGGCATCGGGCTGGTCGCCCGATCCCTCAGGCCGCAAGGGGCGCGGTCGGAGTCGTCGTAGATGGGTCGCTCGTTCGCCGCGGTTGTCGTTCTGATGCAGCTCGTCGGCCAGACCGCCGCCCTGCGCTGCCAGCAGCTGAGCGGTTTTGATCGGCAGCGTGGCCGCACGATGTTGCACCAGGTGCAGCAAGCCATAGAAAGGCAGTACTACGATTCCGCGCTCAACGGGATCGCTCTCGCGGATACCGCCGCGGTGCTGGAGGCGCGCATTCAACAGGCGACCAGTCTGGCGGACGTGTTCGCCGCGGTCGCAAAGCTCGCGCTGACGTTGAACGACTCCCACACGTTCTTCGTTCCGCCACAGCAGACCGTGCGGGCGGACTACGGATGGGACATGCTGATGATCGGCGACTCTTGCTACGTCGCCCGGGTCAAAGATCAGAGTGATGCGGCACGCCAGGGTGTCACGGCGGGCGATCAGGTATTGGCGGTGAACGGCTATCGTCGCACACGCCAGAACATCTGGTTGCTGAGGTATCTCTTTCGGCTACTGCGACCGCAGCAGAGCCTGCACGTCGTGCTGCAATCACCCAACGGGACTCGCCGTGAATTGGACCTTGCCGCCAAGGTGACCGAGCGGAAGCTGGTGTTCGACCTGGTGCAGGGGGACGACCTGGCCCGACTCATCCGCGAAGAAGAAAACGAAGCCCGCGAGAGGCAGTGGGTCCAGGTCGAGATCGATGATGCGGTGGTGTGGAAGCTCCCCACCTTCGCCCTCAGCTCGTCCGAGATCCGCAATGCCTGGAAACACGTGCGTGGTCACAAGGCGTTGGTGCTCGATTTGCGCGGTGACGCCGGGGGATCCGAGTGGGCCCTTCAGGCGCTCCTCGGCCAGCTCTCGAGCGCCGATTTGCAGATCGGCACATTGCATGAGCGGCACAAGCAGACGCCGCTGATCGCGAAAGGCAGCGGCGCCGACGCGTTCACCGGCTCGCTTGTCGTACTGGTGGACAGCCGGTCGGCATCCGCCTCTGAAGTCGTCGCCCGGACCGTCCAGCTGGCGCATCGCGGCGTGGTGGTCGGCGATCGCACGGCCGGCGCGGTGATGCGCGGACGATACCGGTCCCTTTCTCAAGGAGTAGAAACCCAGATCGTTTATGGAGTGAGCGTCACCGAGGCGGATCTCGTGATGAGTGACGGGGGCAGGCTCGAGGGAGCCGGCGTCGTTCCCGATTCCCTCATCGTTCCGACCGGTGCCGATCTGGCCGCCGGGCGCGACCCCGTGCTGGCACGGGCGCTCGCGATGGTCGGTGTCCCGATGGATCCCGCGGCTGCCGGAGCCATCGAGCGGCGACCTTGACGCATCGTGAGAAATTGACATTCGGTCGCTATGTTATTCGCGGCGCCCGATGCAACGTCGTCTGATCGTCGTCCCTCTCATCCGCCGCGCCGACGGCCGCTACCTCTTCATCAAGATGCCGCTGCACCGCGGTGTGTTCCCCGGCCAATGGGGACTCCCGGGCGGTGGTGTCGAGGAGGGGGAGCGTATCGAAGAAGCGCTGCGGCGCGAGGCGCGCGAAGAGCTGCAGCTCGAGCTCGCGACGATGGACCCGCTCTACTTCAAGGGCCAAGTCCACGAAAAGCTCCTCCCCTCGGGGGAGCGGCGGACGATGTACTTGGTGTTCCTGATCTACGCCTGCACGACCGACGGACGCGATCCGGTGATCAACGAGGAGTTCGACGCGTTCGCCTGGGTCGCACCCGAGGAATTCGAACGCTACGACATGAACGAGGAAACGCGCATCACCCTGCGCCAGGTCGGCGTGATACACGCCGCTGCAACCGCGCCGGCGCCAGAATCGTCTAACCCGTGACCCCACGTGGAGCTGTCCCATGAGAGCCGCCGGTCTGGTCCTCCTCGCCTTTCCCGTCATCCTCGCCGGTCAGTCGCGGCAGAGCTTCGACATGGGAAAGATGTGGACCTTCGAGTATCCCCCCGACCGCTACTTCACCACCACCTACGGCTTCACCGCCGACTCGGCGTGGTTCGCACGGGCCCGGCTCGCTGCCCTGCGACTCCCGGGCTGCTCGGCGTCGTTCGTCTCGCCCCACGGCCTCGTCGTCACGAATCACCACTGCGCGCGGGAAGGGATCAGCGCCGTGACCAGGCCGGGGGAGACGCTGCTCGATTCCGGGTTCGTCGCCCACAGCCTCGCCGACGAGCGGCGCATGCCCGACTACTTCGTCGACCAGCTGCTCGCCGTCCAGGACGTCACC
>DASSIL010000094.1:0-16776 GCA_035691925.1 Gemmatimonadales bacterium | reverse complement strand
CGTGGGCGCCGGCTCGACGGGCTGGAACTGCGCGCCGCTGCGCCGGATCGTGGGCGTCGGACCCGGGCTCGCGATGCCGCGCTTGTCGTCGTCGGTCACCGACTTGAGGAACGCCAGCTCGTCGATCATTGCCGGCTTCTCCGCCGCCTTCGCGGCGTCGTTCTTCTGCCCGTCCTTCGCGGGCGCCGACGCGGCGGGCGCCTGCGGACGCGGCGGCGAGCCGACCCGGGGCAGCGACGTTCCGGTGTTCGATCCGGCGGCAACGGGCGGAGCCGCCACGGCCGGGGGCGGTGGCTGAGGCGCGGCTGCCGGAGCTCCGGCCGGCCGCGCCTTCACCAGACGCTCGAGCTCCTCGAGCTGGGCGATGTCTTCCTCGACCGCCCCGAGCTCCTCGCGCACCGACACCAGCTCGGCGAGCGATTCCTTGTGCACTTGCGTCCACTGCGACTCGTCGTACTCGCCGACGGCGTGGCGCAGCTCCGCTTCGGCGAGCCGCTCGGCAGCGGCGGTCTCTTTCCCCTGAAGATCGCGCCGCACTTCGCGCCGCTGCGCCGCCATCAGACGCGCGGCCTCGGCGTGGACCTTCAGCTCTTCGGTGACGGCGTTGAGACGGGCCTCGTAGTCCGATCGCACACGACTGCGCACCGACGAGGGCGCGGCTCCGCCCGCCGCGTCGATCCGGGCGATCCACGCCTCGTATTGCCGCCGCTCCTCCAGCAGGCGCTGAATCGCAGCGGTGCTCTTATTCGGTGCTTTCGCCATCAGACTCCAGGTACCGCGCCGGACTGCGGCGCACCAACAAAATAAGCGCCGAAGCTTTGAAAGATGCTAATTTCGTGCCCGCCATCGCTTTGCCCCATCCTCCGGCGGCGCAGCGAGCCTTAAGTCTAACTCATTGTGGGGGTTGGACTCCAGTAGTCAAGCCCGGGTCAGGTTCTCGTGCACGACCCGGCCTGCGACCAGCGTCACAGCGCCTCGCCCGACCAGCTGTTTTCCCGTGAACGGCGTGTTGCGGCTCTTGGAGTGCAGGTCGGCGGCCCGAACCACCCAGGGGGTCACGACGTCGAGGACGCACACGTCGGCGGGACTCCCCGGGGCGAGCGTCCCGCCCGGCAGGTGGAAGAGCCGCGCCGGCGTCGTGCTCATGCGCGCCAGCAATGCGGGAAGCGTCAGACCCCCTCGCTGCACCAGCTCGGTGTGCAGTACGGCGAACGCCGTTTCCAGCCCGATGATCCCGAACGGCGCATCGTCGAAGGCGGCCTCCTTTTCGTCGTAGGCGTGCGGGGCGTGGTCGGAGGCGACGCAGTCGATCACCCCGTCCTTGAGGGCGGCACGGAGGGCGTCCACGTCGGCGCGCTCGCGCAGCGGCGGGTTCATCTTGGCGTGCGTGTCGTAGCGCTCGCACGCGGCGTCGGTGAGCGTCAAGTGATGCGGGGTGACCTCCGCCGTCACGGCGAGGCCGCGCTCTTTCGCCCGCCGGATCAACTCCGCCGATCCCCGCGTCGACATGTGGCAGAGATGGACGTGCCCCCCCGTCAGCTCCGCGAGCAGGATGTCCCGCGCCACCATGATCTCTTCGGCGGCAGCGGGGATCCCTTTGAGACCGAGTCGCGCCGAGACGATGCCTTCGTGCATCGCGCCGCCCGCGGCGAGCGTCGGCTCTTCGCAGTGATCGGCGACGGGGATCCCGAAGGTGCGCGCATACTCGAGCGCGGTGCGCATGAGATGACCGGAGACGACCGGTTTCCCGTCGTCGGAGACCGCCACCGCGCCCGCGCCCACCATCTCGCCGAACTCCGCGAGCTGCTCCCCCTTCTGCCCCACCGACACCGCGCCGATCGGATACACCCGAGCCAACCCCGCCCGCACCGATTGTCGCACGATGAAGCCGACGGCCGCCTGGTTGTCGGTGACCGGATCGGTGTTGGGCATCGCACACACCGCCGTGAAGCCACCGGCCACCGCGGCCCGTGCTCCCGACGCGACCGTCTCTTCGTCCTCGTTGCCCGGCTCGCGCAAGTGCACGTGCACGTCGACGAGCCCCGGCGCGACCACGAGACCGGCGACGTTCCGCACGTCTGCGCCGTCGGGCGTCCCGAGACCCGATCCCGTGGCGGCGATCTTGCCGTCCTGGATCAGCACGTCGGCCACTTGATCGAACCCGCGCGACGGGTCGATGACGCGTCCACCCTGGAGCAGGACCGGGCGCGTCATTCGGAACTCCCTCCCCCGCCCTTGGCCGCCAGCGCGAGCTCCGGACGCCCGCCGGCGAGCAGATACAGCACCGCCATGCGGACGGCGACGCCGTTGGTCACCTGATCGAGAATGACGCTGTGCGGTCCGTCGGCGACGCGCGAATCGATCTCCACACCGCGGTTCATCGGACCGGGATGCATGATGGTGAGCTCCCGCGGCGCGCGCGCGAGACGTTCCACCGTCACGCCGAAGACGCGGTAGTACTCCCGGAGGCTCGGGATAAACCCCTTCTCCATGCGCTCGAGCTGCAGCCGCAGCACGTTCAGGACGTCCGCCCACTCGATCGCTTCTTCGATGCGGCCGAACACGCGGACGCCGAGGGCTTCGATGCCGCGCGGCAGCAGGGTGCGTGGGCCGCACACCGCCACCTCGGCGCCGAGCTTGGTGAGGCCCCAGATGTTGGACCGGGCGACGCGCGAGTGCAGGATGTCGCCCACCAGGCAGACCTTCACCCCTTCGATACGGCCCACCTTGTCGCGGATCGTGAGCATGTCGAGCAGCCCTTGGGTGGGGTGCTCGTGCTTGCCGTCGCCGGCGTTGATGACGTTGGACCGGATGCGCTCGCCCAGAAACTGCGCGGCGCCCGAGGCGCCGTGGCGGATCACCACCATGTCGATGCGCATCGCCTCGAGGTTTCGCGCCGTGTCGACGAGCGTCTCGCCCTTCGACACCGACGACCCGCTCACCGCCACGTTCACGGTGTCGGCCGACAACCGCTTTTCGGCGAACTCGAACGAGATGCGGGTACGGGTGGAGGCTTCGAAGAAGAGATTGACGATCGTCTTGCCACGCAGCGCCGGGACCTTCTTGATCGGCCGCTCGCTCACTTCTTTGAACGGCTCGGCGGTGTCGAGGATGAGACGAATCTGATCGGCACTGAGTGGCTCGAGTCCGACGAGGTCTTTCCCGAGCGCCGAGTTCATGCGCCGCCCTTGGCGTCCACGAGGTTCACGGCATCCTTCCCATCGAGCTCTTCGATGAGGACGTCGACCCGCGCCCCGGGGCCGACCTTGACCGTGGTCCCTACGACGTCGGCCTGGATCGGCAGCTCGCGACCGCCACGGTCGACCAGCACGCAGAGCGAGATGCGCTGCGGGCGCCCGAAGTCGGCCAGCTCGTCCAGAGCGGCGCGCACCGTGCGGCCGGTGTAGAGCACGTCATCCACGATGACGACGTGCGCGCCCGACAGGTCGGTGGGCAGCCGGGTCTCGCCGATCACCGGCTTCGGCCCCACGAGCTCGAGGTCGTCGCGGTACAGGGTAATGTCGATGGCTCCGCGCCCGACCGTCACCCCCTCCTCCTGCTGCTCGATGAGGCGTGCCAGCCGCTCGGCCAGCTCCACGCCGCGTCGCTGAATGCCCACGAGCACGAGGCCTTTGGGAGACTGGGCCAACTCGAGAATCTCTACCGCCATTCGCTGAAGCGCCCGCGCGAGTGCGCGGGCGTCGAGGAGGGTGTGCACGAAACTGGAAGCTAACCCGCCGGTCGCACTGGTCAACGCCACGCCCTACCCGGCGCGCAGCTTCCCCCGATCGACTTTGCCGAGGTGGGTACGCGGCAGCGCGTCGAGGAACACGACCTCCCGCGGCACCTTGTACCCTTCGAGCCGCTCCGCCGCGAATGCCTGCAGCTCCGCGCCGAGATCGGGGCGCGGCTCCCGGGCCACGACGTACGCATGCGGTTTCGTGAGTCCCCCGGCTCCGACGACGCCGACCACCGCCGCCTCACGCACGGCGGGGTGCTGCAGCAGGCAGCCCTCCACCTCCTGCGGCGAGAGCCACTTCCCCGAAACCTTGAGCATCTCGTCGGCGCGGCCGTGGTAGGAGAAGTAGCCGTCGCGATCGCGGGAGATCAGGTCGCCGGAGACGTACCATTCACCGCGGAACGCCTGCGCGGTCTTCTCCATCTGCTGCCAATACCCGATCGCCCGCGACCCGCCACGGACCCACAACATCCCCACCTCCCCGTCGGGAACGTTCCGGCCGGCGTCGTCGCACACGCGTACCTCGAACCCGTCGACGACCTGGCCCAGCGTCCCGGGACGCACGGCGCCGGGACGGTTGGTGATGAAGATGTGCCACATCTCGGCGGTGCCGAGTCCGTCGAGCAGCTCGACGCCGAACCTCTCCCGCCAGCGGTGGTACAGCTCGACCGGGAGCGCCTCCCCCGCCGATGTCGCGAAGCGCAGCGACGAGAGGTTTTGGCTCGCCGCCTGGGGGTGGCTCACCATCCGGTTCACCATGGTGGGCACGTTGACGAGAATCGTGGGCCGGTGCCGCGCGATGCGGGTGAACAGCGTCTCGGGAGTCGCCGGATCGGCGAACAGGATCGCCGTTCCGCCGACCGAGAACGGGAAGAAGAGATTCGCCCCCATGGCATAGCCGAAGTAGAGCTTGGGGACGGACAGGGTGATGTCGCTCTCGCGATAGCCGAGGACGCCCTTGGCGTAGCACTCCGTGGTGTTGGCGTAGGAGGCGTGGGTCTGCACCACCGCCTTGGGTCGCCCCGTGGTGCCTCCCGAAAACAGCCAGATGGCGGCGTCGTCCCGGTGGCTGGGAAACAGCTCGAGGTCGTCGGGGAGCTCGCGGATCCGGGCCGCCGTCGCGGGGTCGTCGGCAATGATGACCTCGCGCACCAGCGGTGCGCTCCGGGCAGCGGCCTGGAATGTGCGCGCCGATTCTCGTGCGGTGAGGACCACGGTGGCGCGCGTGTATCGGAAGAAGTACTCGATCGCCGGTTGGTCGAGCTGCGGGTTGACCATCACGACCACCGCGCCAATCTTGAGGGTGCCGAACAGGGCGGCGACGAAATCGGGACTGTCGGGGAGCGCGAGGAGCACGCGCTGTTCCGGCTGGACACCGGCTTCGAGCAGCAACCGGCCGAATCGGTTCGCCCGCGCCTGAACCTCCACGTAGGTGAGCGTACCCTGATCCGTGATGAGCGCCGGCCGCTGGCCCCGTCCCTCGCGCAGCCGCGCGTCGAGGAAATAATCGGCGATGTTGAATTGTTCCGGCGGCGCGAAACCCATGAGGAGATGATACCAGCACGATGCCGGTTCGCGAACTCGGCCAGCTGACCTGGCAGGAGGCCGGGGGCACCGATCGCGACCGCACGGTCGTGATCCTGCCCGTGGGGGCGCTCGAAGCCCACGGCCCCCACCTCCCCGTCGCCACCGATGTGTGGATCGCCGAAGCCATGGCGCGCGCCGGCGCCGACAAGCTCGCCGCCCGGGGGCTCGAGGTCCTGATGCTCCCGGCCCTCGCCTACACGACCGCTGTCTTCGCCGCCGACTTTCCCGGCACCATGTCGATCGACCCGGCAGCCCTGACGGGACAGGTCGTGGGCATCGCCGATAGCCTCGCGCGCCACGATTTCGAGCTGCTCGCCCTCGCCAACGCACACCTCGACCCGTCGCACATCACGGCGCTGCAGAGCGCGGTCGCTGCGACGCGCCAGAGCGGCCGGATGCGGATCGTGTTTCCCGACGTCACGCAGAAGCCCTGGGCGCTGCGCCTCACGGCGGAGTTCAAGAGCGGCGCCTGCCACGCCGGCCGCTACGAGACGTCGCTCATCATGGCGATTCGCCCGGATCTGGTGCACGAGGAAATCCGCCAGCGGCTCCCGCCCAACGCGAAGTCGCTCTCGGCCGCCATTGCGGCGGGCCAGAAGAGCTTCGTCGAGGCCGGTGGGCCGCGCGCCTACTTCGGCTACCCCTCCGAAGCGACACCCGAGGAGGGCCGCGCCACGATCGCCACGCTCGGCGCGATTCTCGAGGAATCGGTGATGATCGAGCTGGCGCGGAGCGTGGGGTGACGCTCGCCGGCCGGGTCGCCCTCGTCACCGGCGGCGGGCGGGGCATCGGCGCGGCCACCGCCCGCGCCCTCGCCCGCGCAGGCGCGCGCGTCATGGCGGCGGCCCGTCACCCCGTTCCACTCGAGGGGATCACGACCGCGCGTTGCGACGTCACCGAGCCCCAGGAAGTCGCGGCTTTGGTGCGCACCACCACCGAGCAGCTCGGCCCGATCGACGTGCTCGTCAACAACGCCGGCTCGGCATCCTCTGCGCCGGTCGCGAAGATCACGCTCGACGAATGGCGGCGGCTCTTCGCCGTGAACGCCACCGGGACCCTGCTCTGCACGCAGGGAGTGCTCCCGGGGATGCGGCAGCGCGGCTTCGGCCGCATCGTCAACATCGCCTCGATCGCGGGGCTCAACGGCGACCGGTACATCGCCGCCTACGGCGCCGCGAAGCACGCCGTCGTCGGCTTCACCCGCTCGCTCGCCGCCGAGCTCGCGGGCAGCGGCATCACCGCCAACGCGGTCTGCCCGGGATACGTCGATACCCCGTTGACCGACGGCACGCTGGACCGGATCATGGAGCGCACGCATGCGAGCCGCGAGGCGGCGTTGAACGCCATCCTCGAGCACTCCGGTCAACCGCGTCTCGTCACCGCGGACGAGGTGGCGTCGTGCGTCCTGGCGCTGCTGGACGACGGGGCTGCCGGCATCAACGGCCAGGCAATCGTTCTCGATGCGGGAGCGCTGCGCGCGTGAGCTTCGACATCATCAATCCCTCCTCCCTCGGGCGACCGAGCGGCTGGAACCACGGCATGCGCGGACCCGCCGGTGGCCGCGTGTTGTTCGTCGCGGGTCAGACGGGGGCGGGCGACGGGGGGATGGTGGAGCAATGGGAGCGCGCGCTCGAGCGCGTGGTGACGGTGGTGCGCGCCGCGGGCGGGGCACCGGAGGACATCGGGCGCATGACCGTGTACGTCACCGACCGCGCCGCCTATCTCGCTGCGCGCCGGGCACTGGGCGAGGTCCACCGCAAGCACATGGGAAAGCACTATCCCGCGATGGCGCTGGTGGAAGTCCGCGCGCTGGTCGACGAGGGAGCGCTGGTCGAGATCGAAGCCACCGCGGTCGTACCATGACGCTCGCACCAACGTCCTTCCTGTATACGGCGGATCCGTCCACCGGCGTGGCCACGATCACGTTGAACCGTCCTGAACGGCTCAACGCGTTGACGTTCGAGGTCTACGAAGAGCTGCGCGATGCCTTCCGGACGCTCGACACCGAGCCCGGCATCCGTGCCGTATTGCTCACCGGAGCGGGGCGCGGCTTTTGCTCCGGGGGAGACGTCGAGGACATCATCGGTCGCCTGTTCGAGCGGGATGCGGCGGGACTCGTCGCCTTCACCCGGCTCACCTGCGACCTGATCCTCGCGATCCGGCGCTGTCGCCGCCCGGTCATCGCGGGGCTGAACGGTACGACCGCGGGTGCCGGTGCCGTCATCGCGGCCGCATGCGACTTTCGCATCGCCGCCGAAACGGCGAAGATCGCGTTCCTGTTCGTGCGCGTCGGCCTGTCGGGCGCGGACATGGGAGCGGCGTGGTTGCTGCCCCGCCTCGTCGGGTTGAGCCACGCCACGGAGCTCCTGATGACGGGCGACTTCATTTCCGCGAGTCGCGCGAAGGAGATCGGGCTGTACCACCAGGTCGTCCCGGCGAATGATCTCCTCCCTGCTGCCCGATCGGTGGCCGAGCAACTGGCGCGGGGACCCTCCGCCGCCCTTGCCGTGACGAAGGATGCACTCAACCGCGAAGCGGCGATGGATCTCGAAACAGCCCTGGCGTTCGAGGCCGAGGCCCAGGCCGAGCTGATGCGCCACCCCAACTTCCGCGAATCGTACGACGCCTTCGTGGCGAAACGCGAGCCACGGTTCACCTGATGCCCGACACCGGCGTCGTGCGCGCCTTCCTCGACCCGGCGTTGTTCACTCTGGCCGGTCAGGTCACGGCGTTCGCCAATCGCGAGCTCGATGGCGACGCCGAGCCAGCCGACGACACAGCGGCGCGCACCCACGCCCGCCTGTTGCTGTCGCGCCTCGGCGCCGCGGGATGGTTCGCGCCGATCGCGGAGCAACACCTGCGAGCCTGCTGTCTGATCCGCGAAGCGCTGGCCTCGGCCTCCCCGCTCGCCGATGCCGTCTTTGCCCTGCAGGCGCTCGGTACCCTGCCGATCGTCCTCGCCGGATCCGACGACCTGAAGCGTCGCTGGCTCCCCGGCGTCCTTGCCGGGACGACGATGGCCGCGTTCGCGATGACCGAGCCGGAGGCGGGATCGGACGTCGGAGCGATCGCCACCACGGCACAGCGCGACGGCTCCGAATACGTCCTCAACGGTACGAAGACGCTGATCTCGAATGCGGGGATCGCGGACTTCTACATCGTCTTCGCTTCCACGAACCCGGGCGCCGGCAACAAGGGGTTGTCCGCGTTCGTCGTGCCCGCCGATACCCCGGGCTTTCGCTTCGTCCAGGCCCTGGCGCTCTCCGCCCCGCATCCCCTGGGCGACATCGCGTTCGACAACGCGCGCATTCCCGCCGATTGCCGCCTCGGCGCCGAGGGCGATGGATTCCGGCTGGGACTCGGAACTCTCGATCGGTTGCGGCCGACCGTCGGGGCCGCGGCGTGCGGCATGGCCAGCCGCGCGTTGGCGGAAGCCCTGCAGCACGCGGGGACGCGCTTCCAGTTCGGCGCCCCACTCGCCGCGAATCAGCTGATCCAGGAGAAGCTCGCCCGCATGGCGACCGACCTCGCCGCCGCGCGGCTGCTCGTCTACCGGGCGGCGTGGGAAAAGGACCAGGGAACGGAGCGCATCACCCTCGAGGCGGCGATGGCGAAGTCGTTCGCGACCGAAGCGGCGCAGCGCATCGTGGACGACGCCGTGCAGATTCTGGGCGGCCGCGGCGTGCTCGCCGCGCATCCCGTCGACCGCCTGTACCGCTCGGTGCGGTCGCTGCGGATCTACGAGGGAACGACGGAAATCCAGCAGCTCGTGATCGCGGGGCAGCTGTTGAAGGCGGCGGGAGTGCCGCGGTGAGGATCGTCGCGGTCGGGGGTGGTCCCGCAGGACTCTACGCCGCGATCCTTCTCAAGAAAGTCGATCCACGGCACGACATCCTTGTCCTGGAGCGCAATCGCCTCGACGACACCTTTGGGTTCGGCGTCGTCTTCTCCGAGGCGACGCAGGAGAACCTCGAGCAAGCCGACCCCGAGACGTTCGCCGCCATGGCGCGGCGCTCGGCGCGCTGGGACGACATCGACATCCATTACAACGGGACGGTGCTGCGGTCGACGGGGCACGGCTTCTCGGGGCTGTCGCGCCGCGCCATGCTCGAGATCCTCGCCGATCGTGCCCGCGGCCTCGGTGTCCGTATCGAGATCGGGACCGACGTGCAGGACCCTACACCGTACCTCGATGCCGACCTCGTGCTTGCGGCCGACGGGGCGAACAGCGCACTGCGCGACCGCTTCACCCACGCCTTCGGACCGACGATCGACTGGCGCCCCAACCGCTTCGTCTGGCTCGGGACCACTCGCCCCTTCCCCGCCTTCACCTTCTACTTCAAGGCGGATGGGCACGGGCTGTGGCGCGTGCACGCCTATCAGTACGAGCAGGGCCATTCTACGTTCATCGTCGAAGCCCGCGAGGAGACGTGGCGCGCCGCCTGCATGGACCGCGCAACCGAGGATGAGACGATTCGCTTCTGCGAAGAGTTGTTCGCCGAGGAGCTGGAGGGGCACCGGTTGGAACGGAATCGCTCCATCTGGCGCAGCTTCGGAACGGTCAAAGCGGCGCATTGGCACCACCAGAACATCGTGCTGCTCGGTGACGCCGCCCACACCGCGCACTTCTCGGTGGGCTCGGGGACGAAGCTCGCGATGGAGGACGCGATCGTCCTGACGCGCGCGCTGAGCCAGCATCGCGACCTCGGCGACGCGCTCACCGCGTACGAAGCCGAGCGCCGGCCGGTGGTCGCGAGCCTGCAGCGCGCCGCCCAGGTGAGCCTCGAATACTTCGAGAACACCGAGCGCTACATGCACCTCGAGCCGGTGCAGTTCGCCTTCAACCTGCTGACCCGCAGCCTTCGCATCACGCACGACAACCTCAAGGTCCGCGATCCCCGTTTCGTGGCGAGTGTCGACCAATGGTTCGCCACTACCGCCGCGCGCGCGGCCCGGGTGCCCGAGCCGCCGCACCCGCCCCCGCCCCCGCTGTTCACCCCGTACCGGCTGCGGGACCTGCTGCTCGAGAACCGCGTCGTGGTCTCGCCGATGTGCCAGTACTCCGCCGCAGACGGGACACCGAACGACTGGCACCTCGTACACCTCGGGGCGCGCGCCATCGGGGGCGCCGGGCTCGTGCTCACGGAAATGACGGACGTGACCCGGGACGGACGCATCTCCCCGGCCTGCACCGGGATGTACAAGGCGGAGCACGTCCAGGCGTGGAAACGCATCGTGGACTTCGTGCATCAATCGAGCCGGGCGAAGATCGGGCTGCAGCTCGGCCACGCCGGCCGCAAGGCGGCGACGAAGCGGATGTGGGAGGGCGATAACGAGCCGCTCGAGACAGGCGCCTGGCCGATCATGGGCGCGTCGCCGATCCCCTACTTCCCCCACAGCCAGGTCCCCCGGCCGATGACCCGGGCCGACATGACCGGCGTGCGGGACGCGTTCGCGCGCGCTGCCCGGATGGGGGATGACGCCGGGTTCGACATGCTGGAGCTGCATTTCGCGCACGGCTACCTGCTGGCGAGCTTCATCTCCCCGCTGACCAACAAGCGGGAAGACGAGTACGGCGGTTCGCTGGAGCGCCGCATGCGCTTTCCCCTCGAGGTCTTCGATGCAGTGCGCACCGCCTGGCCCGCGGCGAAGCCGATTTCGGTGCGCATCTCCGCCGTCGACTGGGCGCCGGGCGGCCACGAGTCCGCCGATGCGGTGCGGGTCGCGCAGGCGTTCAAGGAGCACGGCTGCGACATCATGGACGTGTCAGCGGGCCAGACCATCGCCGAGCAGCAGCCGGTCTACGGACGCTTGTTCCAGACGCCGTTCGCCGACCGCATCCGCTACGAGGCGGGGATGCCCGTCATGACGGTCGGCAACATTTCGAGTTTCACCGACGTCAACACGATCCTCGCGGCCGGCCGCGCCGACCTCTGCGTGCTGGCGCGCGCGCACCTGTACGACCCCTACTGGACGCGCCACGCCGCCTACGCCCTGGGGTGGTCGGTCGACTGGCCCGACCAGTACGAGTCGCTCGACCGCTACAAACCCCGCTTCACATAGGACCGGACCGATGGCCGTGACGTACGCGAGCTACCTGCGCCTCGACGAGCTCCTCTCCCTGCAGCAGCCGCATCCGGAAGAGATGGAGCACGACGAGACGCTGTTCATCGTGATTCACCAGGTCTACGAGCTGTGGTTCAAGGAAGTCCTGCACGAGCTCGACCATCTGATGGCCCTGCTGCGCGCCAACGACACGCCGCACGCGCTGCATACGTTGAAGCGCGTCCTCACGATCCTGAAGGTGCTGGTCGCGCAGATCGACATCCTCGAGACGATGACGCCGCTCGGCTTCCTCGCCTTCCGCGAACGGCTCGACACGGGGAGCGGATTCCAGTCGTTTCAGTTCCGCGAGATCGAGTGCGCCTTGGGCATCAAGAACGCCGCTGTGCTGGAGCGCTACCCCGCGGGGAGCGAGCACCGCCGCCGCGTGGAGCGCCGCTTCAACGACGCGACGCTGTGGGACGCGTTCCTCCGGTTTCTGGTCGCCAACGGATTCGTCGTCCCCCAGGCGCTGCTCGACCGCGACGTCACCGCGCCGATCGAACCCAACCCGGAGCTGCAGCGCCTGCTCGTCCGTGTGTACCGCACCGATCCCGGCGTGCAGGCGGTGTGCGAGCGGTTCGTCGATCTCGATGAAGGACTGATGGAATGGCGCTACCGGCACGTGAAGATGGTGGAGCGCACCATCGGAACGCGCCGCGGCACCGGAGGCTCGGCGGGCGCGGCATACCTCAGTACCACGCTCAACCGGCCGGCATTTCCGGATCTCTGGGCGATCCGCACCGAGCTGTGAGCGTCGACCCCACCGCGCTGGCGCGGCACTACACGCGCTTCCGGGTCGCCGAGCGTGTGCTCCTCACCGGCCACTCGCACCAGGCCTGGCCCGACGTCGGGTTTGCGGCGCAGCAACAGGCGTGGCTCGATGCCGCGGAGTACGTCGACGACAAGTGGGACCGGGCCTTCGCCATGGCGGACCGCGTGCGGGCGGGGTTCGCTCGGCTGCTCGACGATGACGGCGGCGATATCGCCCTTGCCTCGAGCACCCATGACCTCGTCGTGCGATTCCTCTCGGCGCTGCCGCTCGGGCGGCGCCCCCGTCTCGTGACGACGGACGGCGAGTTCCACACGGTGCGCCGCCAGCTCGACCGGCTGTCCGAGGAAGGCATCGAGATCGTGCGGTTGCCGTCCCGGCCGGTGACGCAGATCGCCGAGCGCATCAAGAAGATGGTCACCGACCGCACCGCCGCGGTGCTCGTGTCGGCGGTGTTGTACGAGAACGCGCACATCGTCCCGAACCTCGGGCTCGCGATGGAGGCGTGCCGCCGGCTCGGCGTCGAGCTGCTGGTCGACGTCTATCACGCCCTCAACGTCGTGCCGTTCTCGCTGCGCACCGAGCGGCTCACCGACGCGTTCATCGTCGGCGGCGGCTACAAGTACTGTCAACTGGGAGAGGGCAACGCGTTTCTGCGGATTCCGAAGGACTGCGCGCTGCGGCCGGTCGTCACCGGATGGTTCAGCGAATTCGCCGAGCTCGCGAAGCCCCCGTTCGCGGGCCAGGTGCCCTATGGTGCGGGCCCCGCGCGTTTCGCGGGAGCCACCTACGATCCGACGAGCCATTATCGCGCCGCCGCGGTCTTCGACTTCTTCGAGCATCAGGGGCTGACGCCCGAGCGCTTGCGCCAGGTCAGTCAACACCAGGTGGGATTGCTGGCCCGCGAGTTCGACGCCCTCGGTCTCGATCCGCAGGTGGTCGACCGCGACCGCCGCTCGCCTCCGCTCGCGTCGATCGGCGGATTTCTCTCACTGCGCGCGCCTCAGGCGGCGGCGATTTCGCGGAAACTGCGCGGGCAAGCGGTATGGACGGATTACCGGGGAGAAGCGTTGCGACTCGGCCCGGCGCCCTACGTCAGTGACGATCAGCTGCGGGCGGCGCTCGCCGCCCTGCGGAGCGTCGCCTCAGCGCTGTGAGCGAAGCGCGCGGATCTGCGCCACCGCATCGGCGATCTTGTAGCCGATGAACATCCGTCCCAGCTCCGCCGTCGCCTTCGTCGGATCGCCGTCGACCCCCGTCTTCGCCTGCTCGGTGCTGTCGCTCCGGGCGAGCTTGTCACGCCGGATCCAGAGCGAATCGATGTAGAGCAGCTCGCTCGTGTCGTCGGTGCCGGCGTGGAGATCGGGTGCGATGTGGTGCTCGGCGAGATACGCGCGCGCTTGCTCCTTTTCCTTGTAGTAGAGGTCTGATACGTAGCGCACGCGAATTCCCTGCGTGCGCCACTCGGCATCGAGGATGCGCGCCGCGTCGCGCAGCTGCTCCTGTCCCCCGCCGTGATCTCCCATGAGGTAGACCTCGCGAAAACCCGCGACGATCGCGCTCACCGCGATGCCCCGCACGACGCTCTCGAACACCTGCGGGGGCAGCGACACCGAGCCCGGGAATCGCATATGCCCCGTCTTCGCGACCGGGTCGCCCGCAGGGGCAAAGGGGAGGGTCGGGTAGACGAGGGCGTCGCCCAGCTCCCCGGCGATGCGCTGCGCAACGTAGTGGGCGATGAAGTTGTGCTTGCCGAGGACCATGTGCGGGCCGTTCTGCTCGGTGCTCCCGACATAGATGATCGCGGTGGTGCGGCCGGCGGCGATCGCATCGCGCACCTCGGTCCAGGTCATCTCTTCGATCAGCACGGAATGGGGCGGTTGCTGCGCGGAGACCGGCCGCGTTATGGCTCCGGCGGTGAGGAGCGCGGCGAGGAGCACTCCATTTGAAGCGCGCATCGTGTTGTCCTCGGGACTATTCGGGAGAGGGCACCGGTTGCACCGCCGCCACCAGCCGTTCGAAGCGCGGATTGCCGCGGAGTCCGTCGAACCACGGCCACTGCAAGAGTGACCAGCTTCCGGGGTCGGGAGGCGCGTGCTCCAGGCGATCCAGCGCGGCAGCGGTGTCGCCAATGGCGAGCAGGGCCGCGCCTGCGTACATCGACTCGAGGGACCCGGTCGTCGCAGACGGGATGAGACGCCGGGCCCGCGTCGTGTCCCCGGACCTGGCGAACGCAATCGCCAGCGTGCTTTCGATCCGCGAATTTCTCGGGGCGAGTCGCCCCGCAAACTCCTCGTCCGCCTCTGCTCCTGTCACGTCCCCAACCCAGAGGCGCACGACCGCGCGCCGGTGCCGGAACAAGGCGGACGACGGATCGAGCAGGACGGCGCTATCGACGATCCGGAGGGCCGCGGCACGATCACGCACGGTGAAGGCCAGATCGCTGTAGGAGACCGCCCTCCCGGAATCGATCGCCAGCGCCAACCGGAGCTGCCGCTCCCCTTCGGCGTATCGGCCCAGCCAACTCAGGATTTGCGCGTATTGATGGTGTGCCTCGGCGTTGTTCGGATCCAGCAGGATCGCCCGCTGAAACGCCTCCGTCGCGCCGCTGAACGTCTTGGGATGGGCATAGGCGAGGAGAAATCCCCGCGCCATCCAGGCGTCCGAGGAGCTCGAATCGCGCCGCAAGGCCCGATCGGCCACGACCAGCCCCAACGTCGCGAGACTGTCGAACGGCACTCCGGGAAGGCCGACGCTCGCGCGGGCGAGCGCGTAGGTATACGCGGCCCGACCGATCGCCGCCGTGAAGCCCGAGTCGAGCCGCTCAGCTTCCGCGTATTCCCCCAGTGCCCGCGACATTCCGTCTACGGAGCGCGAGGTCAGCAGAAAGTTGCCACGGAGATAGTGATCGTAGGCAGCCGGGCTCGTGGTCCGCAGGCGAGAGCGTATCGGCCGCTCACCGGAGCCGGCCGTCGCGCCGACGCGACTGGCGACTTCGCGCGCGATCACCGACGGCAAGGCGAGCAGCTCTTCGGGAGCACGGTCGAACAGCTCCCCCCACGTTGTGACGCCCGATCCGGCCACGACGAGCCGCATCGATACTCTCAGTCGGTCCCCGGCACGGCGCACCGTGCCGTCGACCAGGTAGCGCACGCGCAACGCGCGGCCGATCGCGCGGAGGTCCTGCGGGCTGTCCCGCTGCGCCCGCCGCACGACGCTCGGCGACTGGACCTGAACGCCCGGCACGTCGCCCAGCAGCGTCGCGACATCCTCCGTCAATCCGTCGGCGAGATAGGCGTCGCTCGTGTCACGGGCGGTGAAGTACAACACGGCGACGCTGTTCGTGGAAGGAGCATTCGGGGCCTGGCGCGCGCAGGGCGGCGGTGACCCATTGGGACACTGGGCGCCGAGCCGGGCCGCCGGTACACCGCACACGAGCCCGAAGAGGAGCGGCAGGGTGGTTCGAGTCACGGGAATCGACGGACAGGGAGGGATTCGAACCCTCGGTACCCTTACGGGCACACCGGTTTTCGAGACCGGCCGTTTCAACCGCTCACGCACCTGTCCAACTGAAGGCTGGAGAACAGTAGACAGATTGAGACGCGCAGACGCACACATGGAGAACAGAGTACGGCAGTATCAGGATTACTGATCTCTGTCGGTTATCCATTCTCCCCAGTGCGTCTGTGCGTCTGAGCCTGCTCTCCGTCTCCTAGCCTCACAGAGCGGACAGGGTGGGATTCGAACCCACGAAACGGTTACCCGTTTACACGCTCTCCAGGCGTGTGCCTTCAGCCGCTCGGCCACCTGTCCCGGCACGGCGATAAATAAGCGTGGCATGGGGGGTTGCGCCACCCGGACCGGCTCGCATGAACCTTCCGACCCCGTTTGTGCGTACCACACACAGCCTTCACCGGCGCTTCACACGCCGCCGGCTACCGTGTACGGGGAACGCGAGGAGGAATCATGGACAACCTGCCCACCAAGAGCGAATCGTCCACGCCGACCGAAGTGGACGTCCTGCCCACCTGGCGTGAGCTGGGCGAGCGGTTCCGCGACGTGATGAAAGACATCGGCGCGGAAATCAGTCAAACATGGAAGAAGGAAGGCAAGGAGTTCGAGAAGGACCTGCAGGCGCGGCTGCTCCCGGCGCTGAATCGCGCCAAGCTGGAAATCGAAAAGCTGATCCGGCGCCTCGAGGAACGCAAGAAGGCGTGAAGGAAGGCGGCCCGGTAACACGGGCCGCCTGTTGTCTTCCCTACCTTTTCCATCAGGTACACGCCCCTGTCCCGGGGCGCGTCTCACGTACCGTGACGCTCAGAGCGGCTCGAAGCGCGCCGTGAAGTGCCGCAGCCACGGCGCCTGCTCGACGATGCGGTAGCCGCCGAGCGCGTCTTTGCGGCTCGCGACGAGCGCGATCACTTCTCCGACGTAATCGATGTGGCTCTGCGTGTAGGTCCGGCGTGGAATCGCGAGCCGCACCAGCTCCATCGCCGCCGGAGTTTCGGTGCCGTCGGCCGCGGGTTTCCCGAACATCACCGAGCCGATTTCCACCCCGCGCACACCCCCGGCCCGG
>DASSIL010000093.1:0-8044 GCA_035691925.1 Gemmatimonadales bacterium | reverse complement strand
TGTTCGTGCCGTACCCCGACTCCGCTCCCGTGATCGTCGAAGCGACGGTCGGTCGACGAGTCGCGACACACGAGACACCGCAAGGCGAGCCGAGCGCGACCGCATCGAACTCCTGGGTGATCGGTCCGGCGCACACGCGGTCCGGCAAGCCGATCCTCGAGAACGATCCGCACCTGACGCTTTCCGCGCCGTCGATCTGGTATCTCGTGGGGATGCACGCGCCCGGGTACGAGGTCGTGGGTGTCACGATCCCTGGCCTGCCGCCGGTCGTCCTGGGCCACACCGCCGATCATGCGTGGGGGTTCACCAACGGCATGATCGACGACGTGGACTACGTGCAGGAGCGCATCACCCCCGACACCGCGCGCTATCTCACCGCCGGTGGTTGGGTACCGGTCGAGACCGTCCCGGAAACGATCCGGGTCAAAGGCGGCGACCCGGTCGTGTATCTGCGGCGTCGCACCGCGGATGGCCCGCTGCAGGAGCTCGGGTGGCGGCCCGATTCCGAGACCGCGTATGCGATGCGCTGGACCGCCCAGACGCCGTCCGACGAGCTGACGGCGCTCGTGGGCATGGCGCGCGCCACGACACGGGCCGAATTCGAGTCCGCCCTCGCCACGTTCCGGGTGCCCGAGCAGAACGTCGTCTACGCCGATCGCGGCGGCACGATCGCCTACAACCTCGCCGGGTACGTTCCGGTCCGTCGTTCGGGTGACGGCGCGCTCCCGGAGCAGGGGTGGACGGGCGCGGGAGGCTGGGTGCGGTTCCTCCAGACGGCGGAGCTGCCGCGCGCGATCGACCCGCCTTCGGGATTCGTCGTCACCGCCAATAACCGGATCGTGGGGGATGCCTTCCCCATCCCGATCCGCGCCGACTACGACCTGCCGTATCGCGCCCAGCGGATCTGGGAAATGGTGCGGCATGACTCCGGGGCGAGCGCGGCCGATGTGGCGCGCGAGCAGGGGGACGAGGTGAGCATCTTCCTGCGCCGCATCCAGCCGATCGCCGAGCTCGCGGCGCGCGACGCCGGCCACGCCGATGTCGCCGATCGGATCGCCCGGTGGGATGGGACCATGGCCCCGGATCGCACCGAGCCGACACTCTTGTGGGAGTGGCTGCGTGAGCTCCAGGCCCTGACGTACGATGACGAGTCGCCCGCGTACCGGCCGTCGGCCCCGCTGCACCAGTGGCTGTTCCGCGGGCACAGCCCCTGGTTCGACGACATCCGCACGAGCGAACACGAGGACCTGCCCGTCATCGCCCGGCGCGCAATGGACAGCGTCCTGGCCCGCGGTGCGCCGCAGGCATGGGGAACGGTGCACACCCACACCGAGCTGCACCCGCTCGGCACGATCCCGCTGCTCGGGTCGCTCGCGGGGTTCAACATCGGGCCCCTCGCCTTGGGCGGCGGCAATCAAACGGTGAACGTCTGTCCGTCGAACGAGTTCGTGCCGCCATTCCATTGCACGGAAGGTCCCTCGATGCGGCACGTGGTGGACTTCGGGGATGTCGACGGCGCGGGCGGATTCATTCTCCCCGCGGGACAATCGGGGAATCCGCGGTCCCGCCACTACCGCGATCAGACCGATCGCTGGATCAAGGGAAAGCTGTGGGTCATCCCCGTCGATGTACGGAGAGTGCAGGCGACGGATACGCTGCGGTTAACACCTTAGAGACAAAGTCCGAATGTCCAGTAGCGAATACCGAATGTCGAAATGACCAACACTTCGATATTCGAAATTCGCTATTGGACATTGGACATTTTTCTTTCAAAGACAGCGCCCCCCGGCATGAGGCCCGGGGGGCGGATCCGGCTGCTCGATCGGGCGCCCGTGTCCGATACGCGCTAACCGGCTTGCCCGGTAGACTCGCATACAGAATGCCGCTCCCCGTATCGAGCTAACCCGTTTTCCGTCAATTGATTGCGACCGTGTGATGCAGCGCACATCTGCCGCTTTTTCCGAGCCATGCCGCAGCTTGCGGCGTGTGGCGCCGGCACGACGCCATCCGTACCGTTGTGCGACGCCATGCCCGAGACCATTCTCGTCGCCCCCACCGCCTTCAAAGGCACCTTCGGCTCCCGCCAGGTGGCAGAAGCCCTGGCCGAGGGTGCGCGAGCAGTACTCCCCCACGCCGCGGTGCTCACTTGTCCGGTCGGAGATGGCGGGGATGGGCTGCTCGACGCCGTGCTGGGGCCCACCGCGCTGCGCGAGCACATCTCCGTCACCGGGCCGCTCGGCGTGCCCGTCCAGGCGGAGTTGGGCTGGATCGATCCAGAGACGGCGATCTTCGAGAGCGCGAGCGCCTGCGGTCTCACCCTGTTGAGTCCCGACCGCCGCAACCCACTCGAGGCGACGAGCCGTGGCGTGGGGGAGCTGCTCATCGAGGCGGCCGACCGCGCTGCGCGTACGATCATCGTCGGACTGGGCGGCTCGGCCTCGGTCGATGGGGGCGTCGGGGCAGCACGGGGGCTGGGATGGACGTTTCGCGACCTGAGTGGGGCGCTGCTCCCCGAAGGCGGCGGGGCACTGACCGAGCTGGCCGATTGGAGCGCCGGGTGGGAATTCGGCGCCCGTGTTCTCGCGCTCACCGATGTCCGCACCCCGCTCGTTGGTCCGCAGGGGGCGGCGCCGGTCTTCGCGCCGCAGAAAGGCGCCTCTCCCGCGGCGGTCGAGCGGCTAGCGGCGGGTCTCGACCGTCTGGCCGGGGCGATGGCGGCGAGCGGTCGCGGCGATCTGGCGACGCTCGAGGGAGGCGGCGCGGCGGGAGGGCTGGGCGCCGGGCTGGTCTTCTTCGCCCACGCCGAGCTCGTTCCTGGATCGGCGTGGGTGCTCGATCGCATCGGGTTCGATGCGGCGCTGGCCAAGGCCGACCTCGTGATCACGGGGGAGGGCGGGTTCGACGAGACATCGCTGCTCGGCAAGGCGACGGGAGAAGTCATCAAACGGGCCCACGGCGCGCGCAAGAAGGTGGCGCTCGTTGCCGGCCGGGCGACACCGCATGCAGGCGTTTCCATCGTTGCGGGCGACGGGGCGACGCTCGACGCGGCGGGGCTCACCGCGCTGGCTGCACGAGCGACGCGGGCAGCGTTCGGGTTGCCCGCGCAGTAGCCGGTTTCTATACTTCCCCGCTCCTATGCCCCCTGCCGACAATGTGATGGACAAGCTCGTATCGCTCGCCAAGCGGCGCGGCTTCGTCTTCCAATCCTCGGAGATCTACGGCGGACTCGGCTCGGTCTGGGATTACGGGCCCCTCGGCGTCGAGCTCAAGCGGAATATCAAGGAGCGCTGGTGGCGTTCCATGGTGCAGGAGCGGGAGGATATCGAAGGCCTCGACGCGGCGATCCTGATGCACCCCAAGGTATGGGAGGCATCGGGCCACGTCGCCGGATTCACCGATCCCCTGGTGGACTGCAAGCAGTGTAAGAACCGCTTCCGCGCCGACGATCCCCGAATCAAGGGGACGCCGGGGACGCCGGAAGCGCAGTGTCCGGTGTGCGGCATGAGAGGCACGCTCACCGCCCCTCGGCTCTTCAACCTGATGTTCAAGACATTCATGGGACCGGTGGAGGAAGCCGCCGCTGTCGTCTATCTGCGGCCCGAGACCGCCCAGGGGATCTACGTCAACTATCTGAACGTGCTCCAGGCGTCGCGCCAGAAGATCCCGTTCGGCATTGCCCAGATCGGCAAGGCGTTTCGTAACGAGATCACGCCCGGCAATTTCATTTTTCGTACGCGTGAGTTCGAGCAGATGGAGATGCAGTTCTTCGTGAAGCCCGGAACGGATCAGGAGTGGTTCGACTTCTGGAAAGCGCAGCGCATGCAGTGGGTGCAGGGACTCGGCATCAAGCCTGAAAAGCTGCAGTTTCACCAGCACGGCAAGGACGAGCTGGCGCACTACGCCAAAGACGCCTACGACATCCAGTACGAGTTTCCCTTTGGCTGGCAGGAGTTCGAGGGGATTCACAACCGGACGGATTTCGATCTGTCGCGCCACCAGCAAGCGTCCAACAAGAAGCTCGAGTATGTCGACACCGCGACGAACGAGCGCTTCGTGCCCTACATCATCGAGACCTCGGCGGGAGCCGACCGGACGACGCTCGTCGTGATGGTCGACGCCTACTCGGAGGAAGAGGTGGAAGGAGAGAAGCGCGTGGTGATGAAATTCCACCCGGCCCTGGCGCCGCTCAAGGCGGCGGTGTTCCCGCTCGTGAACAAGGACGGCATGCCCGAGCTGGCGCGGCGCATCTATGACGGCCTGCGCCGTCAGTTCAACGTCTTCTACGACGACGGCGGCTCGATCGGGCGACGCTACCGGCGCCAGGACGAGGCGGGGACCCCCTACGGGATCACGATCGACGGCAAGTCGACCGAGGATCAGACCGTCACGGTGCGCGACCGGGATACGTTGCTGCAGGATCGCGTGGGCGTCGACGTGCTGGTGGAATATCTGAAGAAAAAGATAGGCGGGTGAACGCCCATTCGGGTCTGTCTGCTCACCCGGGATCTGATGTTCAGAGGTAAACTGCGCGTCGTCGTCAGTGCAGCCGGGGCGGAGCTGACCGGCGATGCGGGGGTCGCTGATGTGCTCGTGGTCGAGCTGGAATCCGATCAGTGGGAGGATCGCGTCCGCGCCGGAGTGGCGCGGGGAATCCCCGTGCTCGCCTACGGCTCACATGTCGACGTGGAACGGCTGCGGGCGGCGCGAGCGCTGGGCGCCGAGGCCGTGCCGAACTCCCAGATCGAAGCCCGGCTCGGCGCCCAGTTACAGCCTACCGCCTAGCTTTGCTTGGCTACCTGCACCGCGATCTGGCGCGGCTTCGCCTGCTCCGCCTTCGGCAGCGTGATCGTCAGCACCCCATTGTCATAGTTGGCGTTGATGTGCTGCGTGTCGACGGTGGCCGGCAGGGTGAACGACCGCTCGAATGCCCCGTACGTCCGCTCGTAGCGGTGTACCCGCTCGGTCCGCTCTTCTGCGACCTGCTGCTTCATGCCGTGAAGCGTGAGCACATTGCCTTCGACTGAGATCTTTACGTCCTCCGGCTTCACCCCTGGAAGCTCGGCCATGATGCGAATCGCATCGGCCTGCTCCAGGACATCCACCGGCGGTACCCAGGCGGCCGTGGCGCTGACCGGATACGCCCAGTCGGTTCCGCTGAAGACGTCGCTCAACATCCGATTGATGCGGCTGCCCAGCGTCGTCGCGAAATCACCAGCCTGGTCGGGTGCGAGACTGCGCGTGGTGAGATACATAGCCTCCTCCTTGAACGTGTTTTTTCTGGAATTGGTGTTCCGACTGCCCGGCCGGATCGCCAAGCATCCCGCATGCCGCGACTTCCGGGCTGCTAGATGCCGACTTGGCAACGTATTATGATCAATTTGGCAATCAGGCTGTCAAAATCGCTCACTACCGCGCTGCCGGAGCTATGACGCACCAGACGACGGTCGCACTCGCCCCTACCGAGGTGCTGCAACGCGCCAAGACGTTCTTCGCCGAGCGGTTGCCGAACAACGCCGCCTTCGTCGAGAAGGAAGGACCGCAGTTCGTGGTGCTGCGGGGGCAGGGCGGTGAAGAGGTGGTGTTCAACGCCACCCCGGTCGACGGCGGCAGCCACATACGCGCCTCGACGCTCTTCTTCGACCAGGCGATCGACCGGTTCCTGACCACCCTCCCGCTCGCGTCCACGGTGGAGGTGGCATGACGGCCGTAGCCGATCGGTTCGCGGTGCGCGTCATGGTGACCGACGCCTGGGACCAGGTGTTCCTCGCCGTGGGCCCGGAGACGGCGGTCGCGGAGCTGAAGCGGCAGGCGCTGACCCGGGCGCTGCGGCGCGCGCCCCTGCCGCCGGACCAGTACATCGTCAAGTTCCGCGGAGCGCTCGTGCAGGATGAAGCAATCACCCTGGGGGCGCTTGGCGCCGGCGCGAACGCTCCGTTCATCGTCCTTCCGGGCCGGCGCCAGCCGGTGCGATGACCAAGCCGCCTCCCGGTCGCTTCCTCGCGATCTTCACTGTCGGCTTCCTGCTGCTCGACGCCGTGATGCTGATCTGGTCTGGCATCGAGCTGTCGCGGGGGCGACTTGTGGTGGGCGGAATCGCGTGCCTCGTTGCGGCCGGCGTCGTCGTGCTCGTGTGGCGGCGCTATCGTCACACGCTCGACGACATCGGCGTCCAGCGGCGCGAGATGAAGGCGGACGTGGAATCGATTCGCGACCTGCTGCGCCAGCGGAACAGCAAGAACTAGTCTGCCGACCACCGTCACGTATCACCCGGCGACCCGGCTGCACCAGGCCGGGGCGGGACACCCCGAGCGGCCGGAGCGGATCGAAGCGGTGCTCGAGGCGTTGCGAGCGCCCGCGCCTGGTAACACCATCACCTGGGTCGAGGCCGCCCCCGCCGATCGCACCGCCCTCGAGCGCGTGCACCCGGCCGCCTATCTCGACAGCCTCGCGGCACTGGCGGCGCGCGGCGGCGGGGCGATCGATGCCGACACCTCCCTCGGGGCCCGCAGCTGGGAGTCGGTCCTGGCTGCGGCGGGGGTAGCCGTGCGCGGCGTCGAGGAGGGACTCCGCAGCGGGACGGCGTTCGCGGCAACGCGCCCCCCGGGCCATCACGCCCTGGCCGCGCGGGCGATGGGGTTCTGCTTCGTCAACAACGTCGTGGTGGCGGCGCGGCATGCCCAGGCGCACGGCGCCGCCCGCATCCTCATCGTCGACTGGGACGTTCATCACGGCAACGGTACGCAGGCGCTCGTCGAGCAGGATCGCACGATCCGCTTCGTCTCGCTGCACCAGTACCCGTGGTATCCCGGAACGGGCGCCGCCGACGAGCGGGGGGTGGGGAATGTCTTCAACGTCCCGCGGCCGCCGGGGTTGCCCCGGTCGCAATACGTGCGCGATCTCCTCGACGCAGTGGATGCGGCGCTGGCCGATTGGACGCCCGATGCGCTTCTCATCTCCGCCGGGTTCGATTCGCTGCACGGGGATCCCCTGGGCGGATTCACGCTGCACGTCGACGACATCTCCACCTGGACCGGGGCGCTGCGCGCCCGCCTGCCGGGGCGTCCCGTGATCGCGCTGCTCGAGGGGGGATACCGCCTCGATCTCCTGGCGGGTGGCTGCGTGGCGCTGGTGCATGCGCTTGCCTGAAGCCGCCGAGGTCCCGTACCCTTCTCTCGTGGCCGCCACCGTTCCCCTCGCCGATTCGCCCTCGAAGCACTGGCCCGTCAGCCTGTTCCGCCGTCCCGACGGCAGGCTGGACCAGAACCTGTCGGCGCAGGACCTGCGCCGGATCGTGGAGGCGGGGGACGGGGCGTTGTGGGTGGACATCGACAGCTCGGACGTGCACCAGCACGCGCTGCTGGAGAAGGTGTTCCATTTCCATCCGCTCGCCATCGAAGACACGCTCTCTCCCGGCTCGCGGGTGAAGCTGGAAGAGTATGACCACTACGTGTTTGTCGTCGTTTCCGGGATCCGCTTCGACCACGCCACGTCCGATCCCTACGATCTCGAGACGTTCAACCTCTACTTTTTCCTCGGCAAGCACTATCTCGTCACGGTTCACGCGATTGAGAGCACGAGCTGCGATTCCACGCGCGACCGTCTTATGCGAAACCCCGATCTTCTGGGGCGTGGTCCCGAGATGACGATGCATGCCATCATCGATCAGGCTGTGGACGAGTATTTTCCCATGGTGGAGCAGCTCAATGAGCACGTCGACCGGCTGGAAGAGCGGTTGTTCGACGCCTTCGACGAAGGGCTGATCCACGAGATCTTCCGGGCGAAACGGACGGCATACGCCCTACGGCGGCACGTCGGGCCGCTGCGCGAGGTGTTGAACGTGCTCTCCAACCGCCCGTCGGCGTACCTGCGGCCCGAAACGCAGCTGTATTACCGGGACGTGTATGACCACACGATCCGGATCACGGAATCGGTGGACACGACCCGCGACCTCTTGAGCGGGGTGCTGGAGACGTACCTGTCCCAGACCTCGAACCGCATGAACCGGGTGATGAAGCAGCTGTCCATCGTGGCGACGCTCGCCCTG
>DASSIL010000092.1:0-4233 GCA_035691925.1 Gemmatimonadales bacterium | reverse complement strand
CTGCCCAGGAACCCGCGGCGGTGAGTAGAGAGATTCAGATCGAGCATGACGACCTACCTCCAGGCTGAGAGGATCAATGTCCCGCCGTCTTCTTGGCGGCGGCGAGAGTCGGATACGCCACGTCGGGGGGTGGATCCCCGTGCGGCCAATCGAATTGCTTTCCGGGAAAGTCGGGGCGCGGCTGCGCCACGACGAACGCCGCGACGTCAAATGCCTGCTGGTCGGTGAGAGTTCCCGGTTGGTCGAACGGCATGTTGTCCCGCACGAACGACGCCGCCGTGCGCACCCGGGCCATCCCCGCGCCGATGTTGAACGACTTCGGTCCCCACAGCGGCGGCGCGATCGTCGTCCCCTGACCGTCCGGGCCGTGGCAGCGCGCGCAGATCGTGCCGAAGGTGCGGTGGCCGGCCGCGGTGTCGGCGGTCAGCGACGCGAACCGCTGGAGTCGCGCGTTCGGCCCGGCGAGTGGAATTCCGACGGGCGAGCGCCACGAGAGAAACGCCAGATAGGCGACGATATCGCGCATGTCGGACCCGGCGGGGTCGAGCCACTTGCCGTTGAGGCTGCGGGAGAAGCAGTCGTTGACGCGGTCCTCGATCAACTCGACCGCGCCGCGGCGGCTGCGATACTGCGGGAAGCGGGCGAAGCTCCCGATCCAGCTGCCGTTGGCACGCCGCCCCTGGTCCAAGTGGCAACTGGTGCAGCGCAGCGCGCTGCCGTCGTGCGCAGGAAGGCTCTCTTTCGTGGCCATGACGAGGGCGAGTCCCCGCCGCACGCTTGCCCCGAACGCGTCGTTGGGAATCTCGGAGTCCGCCGGGGCGGTGACGACCGGCTTGGCGGGGGGTGGAAGCGCTCCTCCTGTGCAGGCGAGCGCTGTCAGCACGAGGCCAGCCATCCCACCTGCCACTCGCCACAGGCCATTCAGGAAGCACTGTCTAAGCCGCGTGGCGCCGGGGGTGGGGCTAGGACGCGGGGACGCGGGGGCCGCACGGCCTGGACATTGTCGCGACAGGCCCGCAGGGTGATCCAAAACGTGGGTCCGGGTCGAGCGCCCCCGCGTCCAACGCGTCCGGCGTCCCCACCCCCGGCGCCGCGCAGACTCGTGCAGAAACTCCCTCACAGCAGCATCCCTGCCAGCGTCGCCGACAGAAAGTTCGCGAGCGTCCCCGCGAGCATGGCGCGGAAGCCGAGGCGGGCGAGGTCGTGCTTGCGATCCGGCGCGAGCGCCCCGATGCCGCCGATCTGGATCCCCACTGAGCTGACGTTGGCAAAGCCGCACAGCGCGAACGTCGCGATGGTGAACGAAACCGGGCTGAGCGTCGCCTTCATGGGCCCGAGCTGCGAATAGGCGATGAACTCGTTCAACGCCATGCGCGTCCCGAGTAGGCTGCCGATCGTGCCGCTGTCGTGCCACGGTACGCCCATCACCCAGGCGATGGGTGCGAAGATCCAGCCGAGCACCGTCTGAATGCTATCCGGATACCAGGAGACCCTGCTGTGGACCCACCCGAAGCCGCCATTGATGAGGGCGATGAGTGCGATGAAGCTGATCAACATCGCGATCACGTTGAGCATCAGGTGCAGCCCGTCGATCGTGCCACGTGCGGCCGCGTCCACCACGTTCACATCGGTCCGGGGAATGTCGACTTTCACGCCGCCCAGGGTCTCCGGGACCGCCGTTTCGGGCTCCATGATCTTGGCCATCATGATCGTGCCGGGTGCAGTCATGATCACGGCGGTGAGCAGGTGGCGCGCCTCGATGCCGAAAGCGATGTAGGCCGCCATGATCGATCCCGAGACGTGCGCCATTCCCGCCGTCATAACCGTCATCAGCTCCGACTGGGTCATTTTCCCGAGGAATGGCCGGATCGTGAGCGGCGCTTCGGTCTGTCCCATGAAGATCGAGGCCGCCACGTTCAAGCTCTCGGCCCCGCTCGCCCCCATCACCTTGTTCATGACGATCGCGAACAGTCGCACCACGAGCTGCATCACACCGAGATAGTAGAGGATCGCGAAGAGCGCCGAGACGAAGATGATCGCCGGCAGCACCTGAAAGGCGAAGATGACACCGAGGCTCGAATGCTGTTTGCCGATTTCTCCGAACACGAATTGGGAGCCCACATAGGAAAAACTGAGGATCCCCGTGATCAGGCCGCCCAGCCACGAGAAGATCTCGTGTCCCAGCGGGACGCGCAGCACGAACACGGCAAATGCGAATTGCAGGCCGACCCCCCAGGCCACGACGCGCCAGCTGATCGCGCGCCGGTTATGCGACAGCAGCACACCGAGCCCGAGGATCGCCACGATGCCGAACAGCCCCACGAGGCGCTGGCCCAGCGTCCGCGTGTCGGGGGCCAGGGAGGGCGGTGCAGGCGTGGCGGCAGGAGCCGGCGCCGGGGCCGCCCCCGACTCCGGATGTTGGACGGCAGTCGTGTCCGGTCGCTGGCCCGCGTGCAGTGTATTCCAGGCGAACCGGGGCAATGTGAACACGAGGAGCGCACAGACGAAGGTGACGACGAACGCAGCGGCGGTTCGGCCGACCGGCATCGGGGGTGTGCCTCCGGAAGTGAGCCAGCGCGGCCTGGGCGTTACACCGCCGCAGACCAATATTGTCGTCTCGAGACCAGCCCCGGCAAGCTCGCGCTGCGGCTAACGCGCCGCCAGCTCGTCGGCGAGCGCCCCGGCGTGGTACACGTGACGCAGTGCCTCCACGATGCCGCGCGCGTCGACCCACACCGAGCGACCCGCGGCCTCGCTGAACAGGAATCGCAGCGGCAGCGCTTCCATGTTCTCGTCGAAGATCAACCCCACGAGCTTGCCGTCCCGGTCCACGACCGGGCTCCCCGAGTTCCCGCCGATGATGTCCGCCGTGGACACACCGTTCAACGGCGTCGCCAGGTTCACCGAGTCCCGCGCCGCCTGCCACGCCGCGGTCAGGTTCCACGGCTCCCGGCCGCCGAACGCAATCGAGCGGTCGTACAGACCGTACAGCGTCGTGAAGGCGGGCGCGAAGGTGCCGTTCATCGGGTAGCGCTGCACTTCGCCGTCCGAGATCCGCAGGCTGAACGTGGCATCGGGCGCGATGCTGGTGCCGAAGGCGGCGAGCACCGCGCGCGCCACCCGCTCGTCGTTCTGCGCCTCCTGATTCACGGACGCCGTCACCTGCTTTTGCACCGCCCGCTCCAGCGGGTCGATCGTCCGGGCCAGCGCGATAAAGGGATCGTGTGATTGCGCCACCGCATCCGCGCCGTCCGCCACGATGGCACGGCGCTGCTCGGCGGTCACGAGCGTCGTGGCGGCGACCATCTGGTGCGCCGCCGCCTCCGGGGTCCGCCCGCCGAGCGCGGCCCGGCGCACCGGATCGGTGGCCGGCAGCTCACGCGCCAGAGCGGTGAAGTAGGCCGTCAGCATCGCGGCCTCGACCGCCGTGTCGATCGGCGTGTCGTTCGCGAGGAAGCGCTCGAGCTGCGCGCGGTTGGCCTCGCGGTACGCCGGCAGTCTGGCGCTGTCGGGCTTCGCCCGCTCGACCGGCAGCCGCACGATCGTCGCGGCGAGCCCGAGGAGCCGCGTCCCGAACGCGCCGAACGCGTAGTAGCGGCGGTGCACGTCGACGCCGGCGAGGCGGCGCCGCACCGCGGCCGTCGAATCCCACGCGCTGCCATAGAGGCGGCGCTGCAGCGGATCCGCTTGCACCTTGGCTCGCAGCGTCCGCTCCCACTCCCGCTTGCGCGCCATCAGCTGCGGATCGAGCAAGCCGGACTGATAACCGCGGATCGCCTTCTGCGAGTTCTGCAGCCCGAACAGGGTGTTGCGCAGCTCCTTCCCGCGCACCGTGTCGGCAGCGGCGAGCGCCTGGTAGACGGCGATCTCCCGGGCCAGCAGGTCGAGCGTCGCCGGGTACTGCACGTCACGCAAGAATTCCAGTTGGGCGACGGTGTTGAGCCGCCCCGTCGAGCCCGGGTTCCCCACCACGAAGACCAGGTCGCCTTCCGCAGCGCCCTTCGCGCTCCAGTGGAGGTAGTCGGTGTGTGCCGGCTGCCCGTCGACATAGGCGCGCACCATCGACATGTCGAGGTCGTGGCGCGGGAAGGTGAAGTTGTCGGGGTCGCCGCCGAAGAACGCCGTGGACGCCTCCACGGCGAAGACGAGCCGCAGATCGCTGAAGCGGCGGAAGCGATACAGCTTGTACTGCCCGCCGCGGTACATCGTCACCACCTGGCAGAACGCGTCCGC
>DASSIL010000091.1:0-23251 GCA_035691925.1 Gemmatimonadales bacterium | reverse complement strand
CCGTGTCCCGGACGTCGCGGCGCCATGATGCGATTCCCTCGCTCGTGAGGTCGGCGAGCCCGCTGCTGCGACCATGCCGGGCTGTCATGGTGGCAGACGGGCCAGGGTGCTGGTCGTCACGCCACAGTGCCGGTTCCTGCCGGGTCTGCTACGTTTCGTGAATGAGTCTCCGCCCGGTTCCTGGCCGCCGGTGGTTCGAGGCGGGAATTGTTGCAGCTGCGTTGTTGGCCCTGGCGTGGTTCGCGACGCCTGCGCGCGCGCAATTCAGCTCCGTCACTCCTCCGTTCGCCAAGCTGACGGGTGGTTACCTGTGGGGTTCGCTCGGTTACCGCGACGTCAGGCGGCCCGAGCGGTTCTACGTGGGTGACCGTCATCCGTTCGTTCGGGGCGGAGTTGCGGCGCTGTTGGGTCCATTCGGGGGCCAGCCCGACACCATCGTCACCCTCGACTCCGTGCGGACCGTCGTCGAATGGATGCAGGGGAAGCCAAGCACGCCGGGCGCGGTGCGCGTGGACACGCTGCGCACGGTTCACGCCGTGCGCAGCCATCACACGCTTCCCGGTCGCGACGGGTGGGTCTCGCTCGCGGTCGGCTATCAGTATGCGGGCGCGTACCGCATCGATGCTCGCGGCGACCGCGGCACGCTGGCCGCGACGTTCCCGGTGGGGGGCCTGTACGGGAGCGCCTGGTTCGGGCCGTTCCAGGTCTGGCACGCGTCGCGGATCATGTTCTGGTACGCCACGCTCGGGGCCAGCGTGGTGCAGCTCTCCCAGGCCAACGGAACCTCGGACAGCACGCTCGTGCGCTTCGACACCGAGCGGGCCCTGGCGCCGGAGTTCACCTTGCTGCTGGGCTGGCGCGCCCATCGCGGCGTGCGCCTGATCGGAGGGATCGGCGCCCAGCACATCCGCTGGTCATCGGTCCGCTACCGTTCCCCGTCCGAGCTGCCCCTCGCCGACCCGGTGCTGCGACGGCTTCCGCCGAGCTTGAGGCTCACGTCCGTGCACGTGAATCTGGGCGTGAGCTTCGACGCCACCGATCTGTTCGGACGCTAGGATCCAGCGCCCCGGCGCACTCGAGAGCGACCAGCGCGGCTGCGTCCACAGGCGTCATGGCCATGCACGGAAACCACAAGTCTGTGTGTGCGGCATAGATGGACTGTGGCGTGACTGTGTCATGCGATTGGGCTCGCTATTCAGGGTGAACAGGTAGACACTGTCTGGGCTATCCGCTCGATGCACGGGGCGGCCCGAGGCCCGGCCCCCACACCGCAAGCGAGCCGCGAATCGCCTGACCCGCCGGACTCGGTGGGCCTGCGGCCGATCCTCCGGACCGCGCATGGCGACGATTCGGAACACTCGAATCGATTCGATCCACAGTTGCACATTCGCGCGGGCTCCCGTTCAGGGCGGAAGCTCGTCGCCAAGCATCGAAGGGGTTATGGCGAACATTGCCAGGAAATCGGATGGCCGGCGGATCTTCACCGACGAGTTCAAACGCCGGCACATCGGCCGCGTGCATCGCGGCGAGCTGTCGATCGCGGAACTCAGTCGAAAGCTCGGGATCGCACGCAGCCTGCTCCAGCGCTGGAAGCGACAGGACTCGGCGGAACGCGGTGGGGCCCGGCAGGGCCTTGCGACGTCGGCGAGCGCGGCGCGCGCCGCCGCCGATATCCGTGTGCTTCAACTGCTGGTCGGCAAGCAGACCGTGGAGATCGAACTCCTGCGCACGGAGCTGGATGCGCTCAGAAGATCACGGCGTCCCCTGCGGGCGTCGGGGCGGTGACCGCCCTGCCGACGGGCGTCCATCGCCCACGGCCGGCGGTTCAAGAAGGTGGTACCCGATGTACTGGATGATTCTCGTGGTGTTGCTGGGTCTGGGGTTGCATGGCCTGTTGATGGGCCAGGCCCTGGGTGGTCTCGTTCAGGTCCTGTTCGCCGTTGCCATCATCTGGCTGGTGTTTCGTCGACTCGTCGGCCCGTCCGTCGTGGTCGTTCCGCGCCCCGGCAGGAAGCCGGCCGATCGATGAGGAGCGGCGCCCGGATGCATTGTCCGTTCGTCTCGTCCGTCGCGATGTCCGGGAGCGCCATTGTCGCCTGAACTCGAACCCGCCCTGGACGGATTGCCCCCCGTTCAGGTCGTTGGCGTGGGTGCTTCGGCCGGTGGGCTCGAGGCATTCGGCCAGTTCCTGTCGGGACTTCCGGCCGAGACCGGCATGGCGTTCGTGCTGATCCAGCACCTGGCCCCGGCGCGCGAGAGCCTGCTGCCCGCGATCCTGGCCAAAGGGACGTCGCTTCCCATCGAGGACGCCGTCGACGGCGTACGGCTCGCGGCCGATCACGTCTACGTGGTGGCGCCGGGGACGGAGATCGCCCTCGCCGGCGACCGGCTGTCGGTGATCCCGCGGGATTCCAAGGCGACCGTGGACCAGTTCCTCTTTTCGCTGGCGCGGGGGCGCAACGATCAGGCGATCGGCGTGATCATGTCCGGGAATGGCTCCGACGGGACTGCCGGCGCCCGGGCGATCCACGACGAGGGCGGCCTCGTGATCGCGCAGGACCCGGCGACCTGTTCGCACACCGGCATGCCGGAGAGCGCCATCGCCTCGGGGGCCGTCGACCTGATCCTGCGACCGGAGGACATCGGCCGCGAGCTGGCGAGGATCGCCCGTCATCCGTTCGCGAGAGCGGCGGCGTGGAGCACTCACCGATATGGATCGGCGGAGGACCACTCGGGTCTCGCCTCGATCCTGGATTCCCTCGAAGCATCGACCGGCGTGAGATTCGGCGAGTTCAAGCCGAACACCATCCTGCGCCGCTCGATGAGGCGGATGGCGATCCACTCGATCGACGACATGGAGCGCTACGCCGAATGGGTCCGCAACGACCCGGCGGAATCGAAGGCGCTGTTCCGTGACGTGCTGATCCACGTCACCCGGTTCTTCCGCGACGCCGAAGTGTTCGAGGCCCTGCAGCAGACGGTGTTCCCGAGAATGCTCCAGGGCCGTCCGCCGGAGACGTCGCTGAAGGTCTGGGTGCCGGGCTGTGCCTCGGGCGAAGAGGCGTATTCGATCGCGATCGCATTCCGCGAGTACCTCGAGTCCCTGCGGCTGGCGACGCCGTTCCAGGTGTTCGCGACCGACCTCGACGAGGGCCAGATCGTCCGGGCGCGTGCGGGCCAGTTCCCGGAGACCATCACGGCCGACGTTTCGCCCGAGCGGCTGGGCCGGTTCTTCGTTCGCACCGCGAAGGGCTACCAGGTGACGCCGGAGATCCGCGAACGCTGCGTGTTCGCCCGGCACGATCTGCTCTCGGATCCGCCGTTCTCGCGCACGGACCTGATCAGCTGCCGGAACGTGATGATCTATTTCGGGGCGGCCGCGCAACGCAAGCTGATCCCGATCTTCCACTACGCGCTGAACCCGGGCGGATTCCTGCTGCTCGGCAGCGCGGAAGGCATCGGGACGTTCGGCAACCTGTTCTCGACCACCAACGACACGCTGAGGATCTATCAGAAACGCGAGGGTCGGAGCGCGCCTGTCGGTCCGGCGCCGCACGCCAGGCACGAAGGGGCGCGGACCCGCGAGGGCTTGCCTGCGGGCTCCAGAGCATTGGACGCACAGGGGAAGATGCGGCGGCTCACCGACGAGTTCCTGGCCAGAAGATTCGCTCCGCCGGCCGTCGTCATCGACGGCGATCACACGATCATCCAGTTCCGCGGCGACACGAGCCCCTACCTCGGCGCGGCGCCGGGCGCCGCGAGCCTGAACATCATGCGCATGATCCGGCCGGGTCTCGAGATCGGCCTGCGCGGCGCCATCGAAGAGGCGGACCGCCTGCGGCAGCCGGTGCGCCGGGAGGGCCTGTGGCTCCGGCAGGACGGGGATGCGAGACAGGTCACGCTCGCGGTGGACCCATTCCCGGTGTCGGGCGCCGACGATCGACACCTGATCGTCTCGTTCGAGGATGCGACGCAGGACGCACGCCGAGCGGCCCCGAACCGCTCCGCCACGGCGCCGCCGCCGGACCAGACGGTCCGGCACGACGCCGATTCGACCCCCAGCGCCGCGCGGATCGCCGACCTGGAGCAGGAGCTCGTCGCCACGCGCGGCTACCTGCAGGGCATCGTGGCGGATCGGGACGAGGCGAACGAGGCGCTTCAGGCGATGAACGAGGAAGTGGCTTCGTCCAACGAGGAACTGCAGAGCATCAACGAGGAGCTGGCGACGGCGAAGGAGGAGCTGCAGGCCACGAACGAAGAGCTGAACACGTTGAACGACGAGCTCCGGAGCCAGAACCTCGAGCTCAAGCGCGTGAGTGACGAACTCACGCATCTCCTGGCCGGCGTCGGGGCGCCGGTGCTGGTCGTGGACCGCACGTTCACCATTCTGCGCGTGTCCGCCGGGGCCGAGGACGTGTTCCAGGGCCAACCCCCGATCGTCGGGTCGGCGCTGACGAGCGATCCCTCGAGCTTCGACTTCAGTCAGGTGGCGGCCGGTCTCGAGGCGGTGGCTGCGCACGGCACTCCGAAAACGATTCCAATTCCACGCCGGGACGGCCGCCGATTCCTGATCCGCGTGCAGCCCTACCGGGGAGGCGATGGTCGGGTCGACGGCATGGCGCTGGTGATCGTGGACGTCGAAGATCTGGAGCAACGCGTGGCCGAGCGCACCACCGCGCTCCGGACCACCAGCGATCAGCTGATCCGGTTCAGCCACTCGGTGTCGCACGAATTCCGTGCGCCGATCCGGGCGATGCGCGGCTACGCCGAGGCGCTGCTCGAGGAGGGCGGTCCCGAGCTCGGGCCGGCGCGCACCCACTACGCCGAGAAGGTGATCGAGGCCGCGGGGCGTCTCGACCGCCTCGTCGAGGGCCTGGTGTCCTACGCCCAGGTCTCGAACGTGGAGCTGCCGCTGACCGCCGTGCACGTCGATGAGGCGGTGAACGGGGCCATCAACGCGCTGCGCGCCGAAGGCAGAACCAGGCGGGCGAAGATCGCGGTTCACATGCCGGCAACCGTTCCGCGTGTCGTCGCGGACCTCGCCACGCTGACCCAGGTGATCCATCATCTCCTGTCGAATGCCATTCAATTCGTGAGCCCAGGCGTGCGTCCCAAGGTGCGCGTCCTCGTGGAGGATCGCGGAGCGATGGTGCGCGTGTGGGTCGAGGACAATGGCATCGGCATCCCACGGGCCTGTCACGAGCGCATCTTCAGGCTGTTCGAGCGCCTGAATTCCGACGCCAAGTTCGGTGGCAGCGGCGTGGGGGTCGGCCTGGCGTATGCGAAGCAGGCCATGGCCGGCATGAACGGCGCGATCGGGGTGGAGAGCTCGGAAGGCGCGGGAAGCAGGTTCTGGATCGACGTGCCGGCGGCCGTCCCGGATGCTTTGCTCGCCGCCGCGGCGGGAGCCAGGCCCGGATCCAACGGCAATCCGCCCTAGCAGCGCGGGCCGCGGATTCGAACGGCGGGCCGGCACAACGCCGGACCGTGGATGGTCCCGCGCGGATCGAGCGCGCGGACGCGGGGCGCGCGGTTCGCACGTCAGCGGGAGTGTGCGCTTTGAGCCTCACGCAGATCCTGGGGCGTCGCCTCGGACTCGAGCCGTACGAATTCCCGGTGCTCGCCCTGATGGGATCCCTGGCGGCGATCCTGATCTGCGCGTACACGGTGGCCAAGGTGCTGCGCGATGCCCTGTTCCTCTCGCAGTTCGGGGCGCTGGCGCTGCCCTACGCCTACATCGCGGTCGCGCTGGCTTCGGTGGCCTTCGTGTGGCTCGAAGGAATCACGACCCGGCTCCATCCCCGCGTCGGCGGCACGCGATTCAACCAGTACACCGCCATTGGACTCGGCGCCCTGGCCGCCTTGCTGCTGCCGATCGCACCGCGCTGGACCATCGCCTGCTTCTACGTGTGGACCGGCAGTCAGGCGATGATGCTGCTGCCGCACTTCTGGACGCTCGCGCTCGACACCTGGGACTCGCGACGCGCACGCCAGGTATTCCCGGTGCTGGCGGGTTGCGGGCTGGTGGGTGGGCTCGCGGGCGGCGCGTTGTCCGGATGGTTCACGCCACGCGTGGGGCACGTCGGGCTGATGTGGATCATGGCGGCGCAGCTGGTCGTCGCGCACGGGCTGACGCGCATCATCGAATCGAGGCGCACGCAGCATCACGCAGCGCCCGCGACCGACGCAGTCTCGAACGCCTCGCGGTGGCAGATCCTGCGCCGATCGCGCTACATCCGGATCTTCGCGGGAAGCTTCGCGCTGTCGGTCATCGTCGCCACGCTGGTCGATTTCCAGTTCAAGCTCCAGATCCAGCGCGCCCACCCGGACCCGCTGGCCCTGACCGTGTTCCTCGGCAGGTTCTACATCGCGATCAATGGGGTGGCGCTGCTGTTCCAGTTCGGCGCGGCCGGCTGGCTGCTGCAACGTCTCGGGCTGCGCGCGTCCAACGGCCTCCAGCCGGCCTCGATCATGCTCATGTCGGCGTGGGTCGCCACGAGCCCGGGAACGCTGGCCGTCCTCGCGCTGCGCTCGGTGCAGGGCGTGCTGTCGCAGACGCTGGGCAAGTCGTCGATCGAGATCTATTACGCGGCGATGCGCACCGCCGAGCGCCGGCTGATCAAGCCAGCCCTCGACACGCTGGTCGAGCGCTGGTCGGACGCGGCGGTCGGCATCGTGCTCGTGGTCTTCCTGCACGTCCTGCGCGTCCCGCTCCGGGCCATCACGATCGGCACCGGCGTGCTGGCCGCGGTGTGGCTCGTGCTCTCGATCCGGCTCGACCGCGAGTTCGGGGCGGCGTTTGAGCAGGTGTTGAGCAGTCGCTGGATCGAGCCCGAGGCGGCGCTCGATTCGGTGCGGATCCCCACCACGCGGCGGGCGATGTTCGAGGCGTTGCAGTCCGAGGACGAATCGCAGATCGTCCTCGCGCTCGAGCTGGCCGCGAACGGACGGGACCCACGCGTCGCGCGGGCGGTGCGTGGCTGCCTGCGACATCCCTCCGAGAACGTGCGGATCGCCGCGGTGCAGGCGATGACCTCGCTGGGCCTGCGCGATCGCGAGGACGTCGTCGAGGGGTGCGTCGCATCGTCATGCGAACCGCTGAGTCGCGCCGCGGTCGCGTATCTCGTGCGGTGGGGGAAACGGCCGGCGGGCTTCGCGCGCCGGCTGCTCGACGGCGATGACCGCAGGCTGCAGGCGTCGCTGCTGGATGCGTTGTTCGACCACCCGGGCGAGGCGGCGGCGGCACTGACCACGGCGTGGATCGACGCCCGGCTGTCCGCGGGGGACCCGCAGGACCTGATGCTCGCCGCCCGCGCGCTCGGTGTCGTGCGCGGGCGGACCTCCGCCGGTCGCCTGCAGCGCCTGCTCGCGTGCGACGATCTCGACGTGCAGCGCGAGGCGCTACGCTCGGCGGTGCGCCGGCCCTCGCCCGAGCTGCGCGATGCGCTGCTCGGGCTGCTGCTGGTGCCGGAACTGAGCTACGAGACGAGGCAGGCGGTCGCTGCCCTGGGGGATCCGGCCGTGCCGGGACTTCGGAGGCTGCTGGATGGAGGAAGCGGCCCGCGCGCCCAGGAGCTCGCGGCGCGGACCCTGGCGCGCATCGAGAGCCCGCGGGCGATCGCGGCGCTGCTGACGCTCGTGCGCGGCGCCGACGAGCGCCGGCGCTACCTCGGTCTGCAGGCGCTGGCGCGGATGCGCGAGCACAGCGGACGGCCGGTGCTCGGCCGGTCCCTCACGCATCGCGTGTTCCTGCGCGAGCTGCGCGACTGCCGCGCGGCGCGGCGCGCCGCGCTGGCCCTGGCGGACAGCACGCTCGCGGCCGTCCGGCTGCTGGCCGACAGCTATCGCGAGGCCGCGGAAATGGCGCTCGAGCGCGCGCTGCAGGCGCTGGCCTGCTGGTACGATCCCCGACCGCTGACCGGCGTGCTCGAGCGGCTCCAATCCGCCGACCGCAACGCCGCCGCGCCGGCGCTCGAATACCTCGGCCACATCCTGCCGCGCAACGTGTTTCAGCCGCTGCGCGCCGTGTTCGAGGGCATGGAGGCGTTGGACGCAACGGGGGACGGGGCAGCGCCGGATCTGGACGAGCAGCTTCGCCAGGCGTGGAGATCGAACGACGCGTGGCTGCGGGCGTGCGCGCTGCATGCCGCGCGCGTGGTCGGCACGCCGGACCCGACGGTGTTCATGCCACGCCCGGACGACACTTCGGCCGTGCGCGCGGAATTCGCCGCGTGGCATGGTGCGTCGCCGGCGCCGGCATCAGGCGCCAGGGCCGTCGAGGAGGTCGCGTGCTGACGCCGGTCGAGCGGGTGCAGATTCTCAAGAACGCCGACCTGCTGAAGGATGTCGGGCCGCGCCGACTGCTGGCGCTCGCCGATGTCTCGCGCGAGCTCGAGATCTCGAACGGGCAGGTGCTGTACGCCGAAGAGGACCCGGCGGATGTGCTCTACATGCTGGTCGCGGGGCGGGTGCGCCTGCTCGCCGGGGGCCGCACGACGTCCGAGGTCGGACCCGGCGAGGCGTTCGGAACCTGGGCGCTCGTCGACAGCTCGCAGCGCGGCCACCGTGCCGAGTGCATCGCCGACGGCCTGGCCCTGGCGCTCCACCGCGATGCGTTCTACGACGTCGCGGCCGGTGATCTGACGCTGCTCAAGGAGGTGGTGCGCGTGCTGGCGAAGCGCCTGCGCGCGCTGGTGGCCGATCAGCCTGGCGAGGCCCGCGTCGAACGCGAAGGACTCGACGCTGCCAGGACGCCCGCCGAGACGCCATCGGCGCAGATTCCGCCCGCCGGCCCGCCCGCCGATCCGGGTGCCGCCCTCGAAGCGGCGGCCCTGGGCGAGAAGCCGGAACGGGCCGAGTGATCGAACCGCGAAGCCCGATCGGTCATGCGGCCGTGCCGTGCCGGGGCTCCGCCCTGTGGATGATTCGGCAAGCTGCCAACTCGAGGACGGAGACCCCAGACACCGGCGACGGAGAGGTGCGCGTCACCGCGCGCTCACTCCGACTGGCATTGGGTTACAGAGTGGCCTTCACGAACTCCGGCTCCAGCTGCACACGCACTTCGCCGCTGGTGATCTCCGGCGTGCGGCCGGCGAACGTCGGCAGGTTGTCCTTGAGCCACGTCGCCGCCACCTTGTTCGACTCGTCGGTTCCCGCACGGTCATTGCACACCGTCATCGACACGGCGCCGTCGGCGGTCTTGATCAGATGGTAGGAGTGGAAGCCGCGAATCGGGCTCAGCACGGCCTTGAGGTCGTTCTCGCGCTTCACCAGCTCGTCGGTCAGCGACGGGGCTCCGTGATACGTGCAGATGCTGGCGAACAGCGGGGTTTTCATGGGATGACTCCTTCTCGTTTGGGAAGCGGACGGGCGTCTTGGCCCTCCGCAGCGTGGCGATCTCGATGGTGGGATCTCCCTGCGCACCGGCACCTTCCCACCACGGTGAGCCAGCCAATAATAGAAAGTTCGGATGCGACCCATCGGTAATACCGATGTATGATGCGAGCGCATGGAACGGCTCAACTACGATCATCTGTTGTACTTCTGGATGGTGGCACGCGAAGGCACCGTGGCGCGGGCTTCGGATCGGCTGCGGCTCGCGCAGCCGACGCTGAGCGGCCAGATCCGCAAGCTCGAGGGCGCGCTGGGCGAAAAGCTGTTCGTGCGCGCGGGCCGCGGCCTGCGCCTCACCGAAATGGGGCGCGTCGTGTACGGCTATGCGGAGGAGATCTTCGCGCTCGGCCACGAGCTCACGGAGATCGTGAAGGGCCAGCCGTCGGGTCGCCCCCTGCGACTCGCCGTGGGCGTGGCGTACGCCCTGCCGAAATTCGTCGCCTACCGTCTGCTCGAGCCCGCGCTGGGGCTTCGCCAGCCGGTGCGCTTGCAGGTCTACGCGGAGAGCACGGAGAAGCTGCTCGCGCTGCTGGCGCTGCACGACCTCGACGTGGTGCTCGCGGACCGCGTGGCCCCGCCCGGCGTGAACGTGCGCGCCTTCAACCACCTGCTCGGCGATTGCTCCGTGACGCTGTTCGCGTCACGCGAGCACGCCGCCCGATACCGCCGCGGGTTCCCCCACAGCCTGAACGGCGCTCCGTTCCTGTTGCCCGGCGAGACGAGCACGCTGCGGCGCGCCCTCGAGCAGTGGTTCGAGAAGCAGAGCATCCGGCCCCGCGTCGTCGGCGAATTCGACGACAGCACGCTGATCGAAGTCTTCGGCCAGGCCGGCCAGGGCATCTTCGCGACCCCGTCGATCGCGGAGGGGATCGTCCGCAGGCGATATGGCGTGAGCGCGATCGGGACGCTGGGGGCGGTGCGCGAGCGGTTCTACGCGGTCTCCGCCGAGCGCAGGCTCCAGCACCCGGCCGTGATTGCGATCACCGAAAGCGCGCGGCGCGAGCTGTTCAGCGGATAGCGTGGCCTCGGCCGGGCGTTTGCCACGATCCCTGGCGCATCATCCATCACGGCGGAGCGGTCACCGAACGCGCACGTGAGTTCTTCAATGGTCCGCGGTGCGGGGAGTGGTCGCGCGGAGCACGGTGAACGCCACCGACGCGCGGCTAGTGTCCCAGTCGAGGGTCAGCGTGCCGCCGGAGCCGCGCGGCTCGATGCCGATCGTGAAGCGCTCGACGGGCTCGGGACGGGTGCTCAGGACCATGTCGATGGCGTACAGGTCCTTCGACGGGTCGTGGGACGTGCCCCACTGGCCGGTCTCGCCGTTCACGATCAGCTTCCAGCCGTTCGGGCCCGGGCGCGACCACAGCGTGTAGGACCCGGCGGGCACCACCGTCCCGCCGAAGTCGAGCGGCCGATCGGTGCGGAACTGGGTCGCGGCATTGGCGCCCGTTCGCCATACCTCACCGTACGGCACCACGCCGCCGAAGATCACGCGACCGCGCTTCGCCGGGCGGCCGTAGTCGATCCACAGCGACGCCCCGTTGGCGGTCACACGCACGGTATCGCGTGGCGACAGCACGCCCATCCCACGCCCGGCACGCTCCTCGGCCATCCATCCGGACGCGAACGCCGGCAGATCGACTTCCGCGACGCGGGTCACCGAGAACCTCCCCGGGCCGGCCACAGGCTCCGCGCTCAACAGGCGTCCGTCGCGATCGATGCGCACCACGAACCGATTGCCATGGATGTTGAGCAGATCCACCGTGTCACGCCCGAGGCGATGCATCGACAGCCAGCCGGTGCCGCGCGCGCCGGGCACGTGCAGGGGCAGCCGCAGGCTGTCGGCGCCGCTGCGCACCAGTCGCTCCAGCGCCAGCTCGTAAGGCGCCCACGGGCCATCGTAGGACGTGACGACGGCGTCGTGCGGGACCACCGCTGCCACGCGCTGCGCAGGCGCGCCGCCGTAGGCGAACTGCGCGCGCATCGAGTCTGGATCGAACGTCGCGGTCAGAGTCTGGACCGGCGCGCCGTCGCCGGTCGCCGAGGTCATCGCAAGGCGCGTCACCGCGCCGGCATCGAGCGCGTAGCGGAAATGACGCCGCTGAACGCGATCCACGCGCATCACCTGATCGATGTCGAGCTGGGTGGCGGAGCGCGCGTAGTGTTCGACCCCGATCGTGTCAACGCCCAGGCGCACGACGAACGCGCCGGACACATCGCCACGAGCAGGCGAAGCCAGCGCCAACGTGGCCACCGCCGCGAATGCGAACGACCCGCGCATGGTCCCAGATGCTACGCGATTCCGGCAGGAGCGCGAACCGATCTGGCATGGCGCGCCTACGACAATCGCACCGGCGCGCCGATCAGGCGGGTCTCGCGGATGCGGCGGGAGTTCACGATCAGGATGCCGAAGCCCGCCTCCACGATGATGAACTCGGGATGGTCGTTGAGGTGGTCGGACACGCGCATCGTGGAATCCGGCGAGATCCAGCGGATCCTCACCTCGACGCGGCTCTCGTCCAGGAACCGCAGCTCCGCGCGATGCTCGTGAGTGGGGGATGGCCCCGGCGGCACCACCAGCTCCGCCGGGACGTCCTCGCTCACGGCGACCCAGTCGATGTTGCGGCGGCTCAACAGCAGCACCTCGTCGTCCGGCGCGGGAACGAACGGGATCACGGCGCGGGCAGAGTTGAGCAGCTCGAGCAGCGTTTCGGGCCGGGTGGCTCGTCCGATATGAGGAAACAGCAGCAGCGAGCCGTCGCGGGGCTGGCTGTGCGGCTGGGAGACACGCACGGGGACCCGCAGCTTCTGCACGAACGCGGAGGACCTGGACGATGCTCTGAGCCCATTCGGGTCAGGACCTGCGGAGTGCGGATATGGTTTGGGCTCCCTTGCCGCCATACTGTCCTCCTCACGGTGTTCGGGGGTGCGGGCCACGTGCCGAATGCGTCACTGCAGCCGGCCTCGCGGCCGATCAATGGTGATTCCCGGTGAGCATCGTGGGCACGGTTCCGTCCGGGCGCATCGTTCGCGCCGAGAATCGCTTCCAGCGATAGGCCCTCGTCCACAGGATCACCTGGTCGTCGGCGCCGTCCACGCTCACGTGCAGCCGATAGGGGCCGTCGCGGCGCAGGCGGCGAAAATCGTCTCCCGGGAGCGTCACCTCGGCAATGGACTCCCCTGGCCCGACCACCGTCTCGATGTTCTCGGAGCCGACGGAACGATCGTCCACAGTGTCGGCCAGGATCGCGATTCGGACCGTGGTGGTCGTGCGAATCGGGGCGCCGAGTCTGGCGCGCACGCGGATCCCGGCGAGTTGGCGCGAGCCCGGGATGGCGAGAGCCTCCTCGCGCAGATCGAGCAGCCGGCACGACGTGGCGCGCGGCGCGTTCTGGAGGGAGCGGGCAGCTCGCGCGACCTTGACGCCGGATTGCGCGGATGCGGCTCGAACGCCGGCGAGCGCGAGCAGGGCTGCTGCGAGGAGCGAACAGGCGGCACCCATCGAGTGACTTCCTTGTCGAGCGATCGATTCGGACGATGGCATGGGGAGCCATGGCCAGCCCGGCCAGCCATGTGGGCGTGCCGGGCGAATGCCGGCCCAGGCAACAGCGCGAATCGTGCCAGTTCTCGGACGCTGATCCGGACAGGGCGCAACCCGTTCTCTGCATGGACGGCGGCGCGAATCTCGCGGCTCCCAAGATCCGCTCCTCGGTCCGAAGCCGACTCGCCAATGACGGCGCACGCACGGCAGAAGCGCGCGGCAACGCAAAGGGTGCTCGTGCACTCCGAAGATTTCGCCACTTTCGACGCAGGTCGCGTCTGCGCGCCAGCGCTCGACGCGAGAGATGGCGTGGGCACGTCGCACGGAAGTCGACGCACCATCCCGTGTTTCTTACGTCGAACGCGCGCGGTGAATTCACGATCAGCGGGCACATCCGAGGCTGGGGTCACATTGTCTTGACTCCACCGACCGCGCGCTTAGACTGCTCGGCCAGCGGAATCTGGATCGAAGTGCACGAGCGCCTCGTTCTCCTGCCGATTTCGCACAGCGCAGAGTGGCTGCTGCTGTCCCCCGGGCGCAGTAAACCTGCGAGGATCCCCCAATCCCATGGCTGCCCATCCGAGACCTGTTCCCATCCCCGGTGATTAGTCGAAGCATGCGATCCGCCGTGCGGAACGTGGATCGCTCGCGCGGAACGGTCGAGCGGCCCAGGTCCACCGATTCCAGAGCTGCGCTGTTGCCGCTGGGCCGGGTGTTCGCGGGCCGTTTCCTGCCGCTGCGGTTGATCGGCTCGGGCGGCATGGGGCAGGTCTACCTCGTCCGCGAAATCGGCGATGGATGCGAATACGCGCTCAAGCGCTGCACGCTTCTCTCGGAGCGGGCGCGACGCTCCGGCGCGAGCGAGGCGATCCGGGAGTTCGATTTGCTGGCGCGCGTCAGCCATCCCTCGATCGTCGCGGTCCACGAACTGGGGTTCGCGGCCGACGGACCGTTCTTCACCATGGAATTCGTGCCGGGTCGCCCCGCGGACCAGGTGGTCGCGGCGGGCGACTGGCGCACGATCTTCGTCGTGGCCAGCCGGGCCGCCGAAGCACTGGAAGCCCTGCATGGCTGTGGAATCGTGCACGGCGACATCAAGCCGTCGAACGTTCTCGTGGTCGCTGCGAACCGGGCCGTCCCGACCATCAAGGTCGTGGACTTCGGACTGTCCTCGATCCTCGAGATGCCGCATCGGACACAGCCCGGGACTCCCGGGTACGCAGCCCCCGAGCTGATCGCAGGCGAAGCGGCCAGCCCGAGCAGCGATCTGTACGGGCTGGGCGCGCTGCTCTACCACCTCGTCGCCGGACGTCCGGCATTCGTCGCGGCGGATCACGCCGCGCTGGTGGTGTTGCAGCGCCGGGGCGCGCCCTCCCCACGCTTCCTGCACGAGCGTGGCGCGCCGGCTGGCCTGATCGGGCTCGTGATGGCGCTGCTGTCGAGCGAACCTGGCAACCGCCCGGCGGACGCCCGCGAGGTTCGTCGCGAGCTGGGGAGATTGTGCCCCGAGGCTGCCGGATCGCTGTCCGAACGGCTGGCGACCGCACAGCTCGTCGGTCGCGAGCGCGAACTCGCCACGCTGACGCAGGCGCTCACGGATGCGGTCGTCGGATCCCGGATCGCGCTCGTGACGGGGGAAGCGGGCGCGGGCAAGTCGGCCATGCTGTCGGCGATGGCCGTTCGCGCCGCGGTTCAGCGGCATGCGGTGATCCAGCTTTCGGGATCGGGCACGGGCGCGGATCTCGGCGGTCGTTTGCTGCACCGGCTCGCGTGCGCCGCAGGCGCCGCGCTCACCGAGGCGGGAGACCCGTCGCTGGAATCGGCCCTGGCCGGGCTGCGGGCGGCGGGCGCGAACGGTCAGGCGCCGCTGGTCCTGATCGACGACTACCATCGGCTCGATTCCGCCACGCGTCACCTCGTCCGATCCGCCGCGCTTCATCCGCAGTGCCCGCCGAGCCTGTGGATCCTCGCCGGCGCGAGCGGGACGGAGGTGACCGAGGGCGAGCAGCTGCTCGTGGCCTCGGGGCTGGCGAGGCATCTGCCGCTCCGCGCCTTGAGCCAGACGGCGATCGCGCGCCTGTCGGCCCTTCGCCTGGGCCACGCCGCACCGACGAGCTTGATCGCCCACGTGTGGCAACAGGCCCACGGCCACCCCGGAACGACGATCGAGCTGCTGCGGAGCGCCGTGCGGGTCGGCGCGCTGATCGAGAGCGAGGACGGGATCGCCGTGGATGCCGGTTCGCTGCCCGCGGCCACGACGGGCGGCGGCGTGGAGTCCGCCGCCGACACGCTGTCGGCGCTCCCCGCTCCGGCCCGAGCGGCGGCCGAGGCCCTGGCCGCGTGCGGTGGAGCGGCCCGGCGGGAGCTGATCGAGCACGTGCTGTCCATGCAGGCCGGAGAGGCGCTGGGTATGCTGCGCGCGGCGGGAATCGCGGTCGAGTCCGAGGAGCTGGAGATCCAGCTCGCACCGCACGCGCTGGCGAATCACCTCCGGACGCGACTGCCCGCGCACAGGCGGCAGGAGCTCCATCGCCGCGCTCTGGAGTTCCCCGGACTGTCCGCGCGGGAACGCTTCGAGCACGCCGTGGGCGGATGCGACCTGCCCGCGGCGCTGGACGCGGCCGCGAGCGCGCTTGGACCGGAGCGGGCGTTCGACCCCGACCTCGCGCGGCGCGCCGCCGCCCTGGCCGAGGCGGCTGATCCGCTGCAAGCGGTCGCGTGGTATCGCCGGCTCGGGGACTGGTGCTTCGAGGCCGGCCAGTACGCGGACGCGGTGGAGCCTCTCGGCCGCGCCGTCGAGCTGACGCGCAGTCCGCGGGAGCGCCTGTCCCTGCTGGAACGCCTGGCGCGCGCCCGCTTCCGGGCCGGTGGGCTCGTCGAGGCCCGCGAACTCGTGAGCGCCTGCCTGCGCGAACCGTTGGACACCGCGCTGCGTTCACGCTTCCTCACCACGCTGGCGGCGCTCGAGAGCGCGGTCGGCGCGCACGAGCAGGAGCTGTCGGCGGCCAAGGAGGCCGTGACGCTCGGCTCGCAGTCCGCTGACGCCGAGGCCGAAGGCCATGCGGCGCTGACGCTGGCCGCCGCCCACCTCCATCGCGGCGAGTTGGACGCTGCACAGTCCGCCGCCGAGCGGGCGGAGCGCGCGTTTCGCCTGAAGGGGAAGGGGCCCGGTTCCGCGCGCGCGCTGGTGGCGCTCGGCAACGTCGCGCGCGCGCGTGGCGATGGGATTGCGGCCGAGCGGTGTTACCGGTGGGCGCTGGCCCGGGCGCGCGCGCACGGATTCCGGCTGCCGTTGAGCGAGGCGCTCGCCAATCTGGGCGTGGTGCTGACGCAAAGCGGGCGATGGAGCGCGCTGCGTCCCCTCTACCTCGAAGCCCGGCGCGTGGCCGTCGAGGACAATCGTCCGGCGGCTGCCGCGCTGGCGCTGGGCAACCTGTCGCTGACCCACGGCCTGCTCGGATACCCGCATCCGGCGCGACGCTGCGCCCGCGCAGCGCTGCGACTGGCGCGGGCGCATGCCCCGGCATACGAGTCGTTCGCCTGGCGCGCCCTGGCGCAGGCGCACCGGATCGCCGGCCGGCTCGTCATGGCCGAGCGGGGGGCGCGTCGCGCGCTGGCGGTGGCGGTCCGCCGGGGCGATGACGAGGAGATCCGCTGGTGCCGCGTGGAGCTGGGCCACGTGCTGGCGGAAAAGGAGGAGTGGTCGCAGCTCGGAAGCCTGTGCGGAGTCGATGCCGCCGCGGACCTGCCGGCATCCGCCGCCGAGGCGATGCTGGGCTGCCTGGCGGGTCGGGCCGCGCTGTACCGCAACCTGGTTGGCCCCGCCACCAGCACACTGCGGCAGCTCCAGGCGTGGCTCGCGATGCACGACGCGCCGCACGTGCGCGCGCACGTGTACCAGCTGGAAGCGGAGATCCATCTGTGGCAGGGCAGCATCCCCAGGGGACTGGCGCGCGCCGGCAGGTCGCTCGAGATCTGGCACGCCCTGTCCGCGCGCGCGCAACGGGCCAAGGCGATCGTGAGCTTCGCAGCGCTGGCGGTGCGGGCGGAGGCGAATGATCGGGCGCCGATCCGGCCGTGGCTGGAGCTCGCGATCGAGACGTTCCGTGCCCTGGAGAGTCACCTCGAGCTCGAGCGCGCGCAGGCGCTGTTGATCGAGTGGCTGAAGCGCGCGCCCACGCGGCACGCCGCCGCCGCGGACGAGCGCCAGCTGATGGAGCAGGTGTGGCGCCTGTTCCACGCCATCCAGGACCTGCCCGAACTGGGCGCGCGGGCGATGGAGCTGCTGGTGCTGCAGCTCCAGGCGGAGAGCGGCGTGCTGCTGCTGTCCGGCGCCGAGCCCGGAACGTTCACCGTGCTGGCGGAGCACGGGGCGGTGGATCGCCGCATGCGGCGTCGAGCGTGCTCGTACAGCCGGCGCATCGTCCGGCAGGCGCTGGAGAGCGGAGAGGGGCTGGTGGTGCGTGATGCGCGCAGTGATCCGCGCGCGCTGTCCGAGAGCGTGCGCGACCTCGATCTGCGTGCCATCGTGTGCGCGCCGATATTCTCGGGCGGCCGGCCGCTCGGCGCCGTGTACGTGGACGATTCGCGGCGCGCGCACGCGTTCGACGACAGCGATCGCGCGCTGCTCGAGTCGTTCGCGCAGTGCATGGCCGTGGCGATCGGGGCCAGCCGTGATCACGCCGCCACCGTCCAGGCGCGGAACAGGCTGGAGCACGAGAACAAGGCGCTGCGGCGCGAGCTGGGGAGCCGCTATCGTCCCGAGGACCTGATCGGCACGAGCCCCGCCATGAACAAGGTGATGGCAACGATCGAACGCGTGGCCAGCGCCTCGGCCACCGTCCTGCTCCGGGGCGAGACCGGGACGGGCAAGGAGCTGGCGGCCCACGTCATCCACCATCTCAGTCCGCGCCGGGACAAGCCGTTCGTGGCCGTGAGCTGCGCGGCGGTCACGGACTCGCTGCAGGAATCCGAGTTCTTCGGCGTGGGCCATCGCCGGGCCACAGGCGTGGACGGCCATCATGGGCACTTCCTCAACGCCAACGGCGGCACGCTGTTCCTCGACGAAATCCACGAGATGCCGCCCACCCTTCAGGCCGCGCTGCTGCGGGCGCTGTCCGCGCGTGAGGTCGTGCCGGTCGGCACCAGCAGGCCGGTTCGGGTCGATGTCCGGCTCGTGGTGGCGACCAGCGAAGATCTCGCCGAGCGGGTGCGGGAGGGGAGGTTCTCGCGGCCGCTGTTCGAGCGGCTGAACGTGGTCACGATCGAGATGCCGCCGCTGCGGCAGCGCAAGGGCGACATCCCCGCGCTCGCGAAACACATGGTGGCGCTCGTGTGCGCGCAGGACCGCCGCGCGGTGGCCAGCATGGCGCCGGAGTTCCTGGCGGCCCTGGCGCGGAGCAACTGGCCCGGGAACGTGCGGGGCCTGCTCAACTACATCACCCGGATCGTGGCCCTGACGCCAGGCTCGACGTTGTATCCGGATCCCCTCCCGGATGATCTGCAGCACCAGGCCCTCGTCCCGCGCACCCGGGGCGTGCGGCGCCTTTCCGATCTGCTGGCCGCTTTCGAGCGGCAGGTGCTGGCCGACGCCCTGGAACGCCATCACGGCGTGCAGAGCCGCGCCGCGCGCGAGCTGGGGTTGAGCGAGACCAACATGCGCTATCGGCTCAGGCGTAACGGCCTGATCGCGCCGCGGGATCGCCAGAACTAGCGAATCGGCCGGTGTGTCAACGGCGCCCGTGATCTCCTCGACGGGTTGCCGACGGCTGCGCCAACGCCGGCGAAGATGCCGCGCTGACGCGCTCGAGATTCCGAGCGCCGGCGCTGTCGTCAACGCCATGGGCGCCAGCGCCTTGGGAGGACGAGCGCACATGGGCTGACGGGCGGCACGCGACGCGCAAGGGATGGATTGCAGTCGTTCGAGCAATCCATCGCCTACGAGGAGAGCCCGCCATGCGTGCCAGGATCGTGTTTCTCGCCGTGACCGTTGCCCTGCTGTCCGCCGGCCTCCGGGCCCAGGCCCAGACCGTCGGCGACCCCACCAACGGCGGCTCCGTGAAGCCGGCCGGACCGGATGCGAACCCGACGATCGCCGTGTCCTGGCGGCTGCCGTCCAACTGGCTTCCGTTGCGCGCCCTGTTCAACCACGTGATCCCGCAGCCGCGCCAGCAATCACCCGTGCGTGGAAGAACGCTGCGTCGCACGGTGGCGCGGCGATAGTTGGTGCTCGCGCCCCTGCCGCTCGGTGCGATGCGCGTGTCGTGCTGAAGTCTGGCGTTGGACATCCAGGCGTGTCCGCGTAGACTTCCGTTCGATCCGCCGCGCCAACTGGGGACGACCGTCGGGCTCCTGGCTACCCGTTCGAAGCTGCATCGTCATCGGGTTCGAATCCGGAGCCGGACCATGTCTCGCCCCTTGCCCCAGCGCCACGGGCTGCTGGCGGTTGCCCTTGCCTGCGCCACGCTCGCCACGCCGGCCCGCGCGCACGCCACGCCGCGCGCCGGCGCGGTCGTCACCGGCCATTTGTGCGCAGGCTGCCTCGAGCAGGTGGTGGCGGACTCGCTCGACAGTCCGGTCGCCATGGCGGTGTCGGGCGATGATCGCGTGTTCGTATGCGAGCAGGGTGGGGCGTTGCGCGTGGTGAAACGCGGGCGGCTGCTGGCGCGCCCGTTCGTGCGCGTGCCGGTGGTCGCCACGATGGACCAGGGGCTGGTGGGCGTCGCGTTGCATCCGCGCTTCCCGCGCGTGCCGTACGTGTACGTGGTGTACACCGCCGCGCGCCCCGGGCGCCACAACCGCGTGGTGCGGTTCACCGCCTCGGGCGATACGGCGCTCGCGCACGCGAGCCTCACGCTGCTCGAGCTCGATCCGCTCGCGGCCCCCGTTCACGTCGGCGGCGCGCTGTGCTTCGGGCCCGACGGGATGCTCTACGTCGGCACCGGGGACAACGGCGATCCGCCGCAGTCGCAGGATCTCGCGCGCACGGGGGGCAAGGTGCTGCGCATCGCTCCCGACGGCGCGATCCCGGCGGACGATCCGTTCGCGCGCCGCGGCCGCGGCGCGGCGCGGGCCACGTGGGCGCGCGGCCTTCGCAACGCGTTCTCGATGTCGTTCGACCGCGAGGGCGTGCTGTGGGTCCAGGATCCGGGCGAGAACCAGTGGGAGGAAGTGAACCGCGTCGGCCGCGGCGGCAACTACGGGTGGCCGGTGGCGGAGGGCCCGGCGCACACGCCGGGGCTGGACGATCCGCGCTTCGCGTACGACCACGGCTCCGGCTGCTGCGTCACCGGCGGCGTGCGCTACGAGCCGGCGGGCACCGGGCTCGGCGCCGAATGGCGCGACCGCTACCTGTACGCCGACCTGTGCGCCGCCGAACTGCGCTGGTTCGATCCCGCCGATCCCGCGCGCCATGGCCGGATCGGGCCGACGCTGGGGGCCGGGCCGGTGGCGCTCGCGGCCGCCGCCGACGGCTCGCTCTACTACCTGGTCCGCGGCACCGCCAATCCGGTGGGCGGGGAGCACTCGTCCCGCGGCGCGCTGGTGCGCGCGTGGCGACCGATTCCCCCGTGAGCGCGCGACTTCCGCACCGTATACTCATGCCCGCAACTCCCCCCGGCTGGAGACTGCCATGAGACTGGTCCGCATCGCCCCGGCGCTCGGCGCGCTCGCGCTGCTCGTATGGAGCGCCATCGCCTCGCTCACGCCCGCCACCGGCGCCGTTCCGTGCAGCCTGATCGTCCAGCAGTCCGGCGTGTCGGAGACGACCCTGGTCTACAACGGACGGGGCATCACGCAGCCGATCGCGAGCTTCGCCAACGTGGTCGCGTGCAGTCTGACGTCGCTGCCGTGCCAGGACGGCGGCGGAACGCTCCGGGTGCTGGCATGGGATCCCGTGGCCGGCGCCCCGGATCCCACCACGGTCGCGCTGCGCACCGCGGGGTTCGGGACCTCGTGCTCCGAGTACAACAGCATGGTGAAGATGACGCTCGATCCGCCGCTCGTCGCATTGTCCCTCGATCACGTCGCCGAGCCGATGCGCCGTTCGCTGGCGCTCGACTTCTGGGATCCGTTCTACACCCAGGCGTTCGCCGCGGACGCCAACGCCTCGCCCGACATTCCGCCGACGCTGGGGTACACGAGCAACGGCGTCCGCACATTGTTCGGCGGTGCGCACACGGTGATCTCGCACGCGATCTGCGGCGGGGACGGTTCGGTTCAGGACCTGCGCGTGCTGCAGAGCGTGATGACCACGAACCTGTCGCTCGGCGTCGGCGTGCAGGGCGTGATCCAGCGCTTCCGCGTGCCGTCCATGGCGAAGGTGCAGTGGGCCGAGTTCGCGATGGGCAGCCTGTATTCGAGCCCCGGCGACACGCCGGATCGCGTGGCGATCTACGATGCCGATGGCCAGAGCACCCCGCCCACCCCGCTTCCTGCGCCGCTCGGGCAGGGGCTGCTGCCGACGTCTGGAGCGCCGGTGTGGTTCGCGGCGCTGCCGCTGGACAACCCGGTGACGCTCGAGCCGGATCACGACTACTGGCTGTACGCGGGTGTCAATCACACCGACGGGCTGCTGACGCGGAACTGGACCGGCGGCGAGAGCGCCGATTTTCAGAGCGCGATCGGCCCCACGTTCACGCGGACGGATTCCCTGCTGCCGTGGACGAACATCGTGGCCGCGCTGTGCTTCCGCCTGATCGGCACCTCGCCCGCGACCACCGCGGCGCCGTCCGCCGCGTACGCGCCACTCGCGGTCCGGCTCGCGCCGAATCCCACGCACGACTTCGCATGGCTGACGTGGCGCGGCGCGCGCGGTGCCGTGCGCGTCACGGTGTTCGATGCCCGCGGGCGGCGCGTGCGCGACGTGATGCCGGACGACGGCGGGGAGGGCGGCACCTGGCGCGTGCAGGGCGCCGACGCGACGCCGCTGCCGGCCGGGGTGTACTTCGTGCGCGTGCGCGACGGCGCCGGCCAGGCGACCCGACGTCTCGTGGTGGTGCGATAGCGCGGATCGGCCGCGCCGCGCTGGCGCTGGCGTTCGCCGGGGTGCTGCTCGGGTTCGTTCCCGGGCTGCTCGATCCGTTCACGCCGGCCAAGGCGGCGCTCGTGCGCGTCGTCGGAATCGGCGCGCTCGTGGCGCTCGGGCCGGCCGCATTCGCGCGGCGGACATGGCCGCGCCGGACGTGCGACCGGGCGGTCGTCGCGTGGGTCGCGGTCACGCTCGTGTCGGCGGCGCTCGCGGTGTCGCCGCGGCTGGCGTGGTTCGGCGAGATCGGGAGCCGCGAGGGCGTGCTGACGACGCTCGGTCTCGCGGGCCTGTACGCGGTCGCGCGCCGGGCGGGGTCGGCGCCAGACCACGAGGCGCACCGCGTCAGCCTGCTGATCGCGTGCGCGACGGCGGCCTCGATCTATGCGCTGCTGCAGCGGGCCGGCGCCGATCCGCTCACCTGGGCCGCGCCGGCCGCCTATCGGGTCGCCGGAGCGAGCGTGCTCCGCCCCTGGGGGCCGCTCGGCAACCCGATCCTGCTCGGGATCGTGGCGGCGTGCGGGCTCGCGGCCGCGATCGCGCGGCTCGCGCGGCCGGCCTCCGATCCCTGGCGCCTGGCGCCGATCGCGGCCGTGAACGGCGCGGCGTGCGCCGCCACTCTTTCGCGCGGCGCGTGGCTGGCGGCGATGGTCGGAACGCTCGTCGCCTGCATCGCGGCCGCGCGCGTGCGGCCGATTCCGCGCGCACGCCTGATCGGCATCGTGTCGTTGTTCTCTGTCGTGGTGGCCTGGACGCTGATCGTCCAGCGGATCGCGACGGCCGCGCGCGTGGCCGAGGGGCTGGCGCCCGGCACGTCGCTCGACGTGCGGGGCGCGATCGCCTCTGCGGCGCTCTCCGCATGGCGCTCGCGGCCGGTGTGGGGCGTCGGCCCGGACGGGTTCGCGCTGGCGTTCCCGCGCTGGCGCGGCACCGCGTATTGGCGCGGCGTGTGGCTCGAGAATCCCGTGCACGCCCACGCGGTCCCGCTGCAGGTGCTGGCCACGCTCGGGATCGCCGGCGTGCTCGCGGGGGCGGCGATCGTGGCGTCTGCGCTGTTCGCCGCGCGGGCGCGCTGGCGTCGCCGGGACGACCAGCTGCCGCCAACCCTCGCGGTGCTCGCCACGCTGGCGGCGGCCTCGCTCACGAACGTCGTGGGCATTGCGGGCGCCGTGATCGCGGCCACGTTCGGCGCGGCGCTCGTGGGCGGCGACGAGCCGCCCCGCGCGCCGCGCGTCCGCGGCCTCGCCGTGGCGGCCGGCGTGCTGACGGCCGGCGTGCTGGCGTTCGCGACG
>DASSIL010000090.1:0-3436 GCA_035691925.1 Gemmatimonadales bacterium | reverse complement strand
GACCACACGATCCGGATCACGGAATCGGTGGACACGACCCGCGACCTCTTGAGCGGGGTGCTGGAGACGTACCTGTCCCAGACCTCGAACCGCATGAACCGGGTGATGAAGCAGCTGTCCATCGTGGCGACGCTCGCCCTGCCGTTGATCGTCGTGGGCGGGATTTACGGAATGAACTTCAGCCAGATGCCCCTCACGCATCATCCCCTCGGGTTCTACTGGGCCTTGGGGACCATGTTCGCCGTCACGGCCGTGATGCTGTTGTGGCTGCGGAGCAACAAATGGCTCTGACGCTCTCGTCCGAGATCGTGACGCTGCATACGCGTCATCCGTTCATCATCGCACGCGGCGGGCGCAGCGAGTATCAGGTGCTGCTCGTGCGGCTGTGTGACTCGGATGGCACCGAGGGCTTCGGAGAGGCGTATCCGTCGTCGTATTACGGCGAGAGCATCGCGGGGGTGCAGGACGCCTTCCAGGCGGCCGCGCGCGTGCTGCCGGTGGACGTTTTCGACCTCGAGGGTGCCGAAGCCCGCTTCGGCGAGGTGGCCCGGCAGAGCGCGGCGGCGCGGGCCGCGCTCTCGATGGCGCTGCACGACATCGTGGGGAAGAAGCTGCGACAGCCGCTGTGGCGCCTGTGGGGACTCGACGCGCGGCGCGCGCCCAAGTCCTCGTTCACGATCGGGATCGACACGCCGGAGAAGACGAAGGCGAAGGTGCTGGAGGCTGCAGCGTACGCGATTTACAAGATCAAGCTCGGCACGGATCACGACGAGACGACGTTGCGGACCATCCGCGAGGTCACCGACAAACCGCTGCGGGTCGATGCCAACGCCGGGTGGACGCGCGAGCGGGCGATCGCGATGCTGCCGGTGCTGAAGGAGTACGGGGTCGAGCTGCTGGAGCAGCCGCTGCCGCCCGACGACCTCGATGGCATTGCCGCGGTGCGGCGCGCGTCGCCCGGCATCCCCGTCGTCGTGGACGAGAGCTGCCTCGTCGCGACCGACATCCCCAAGGTGGCGGGTGCGGTGGACGGGATCAACATCAAGCTCGCCAAGTGCGGATCGCTGCGCGAAGCGCTGCGCATGATTGCCACCGCCCGCGCCCACGGCCTCCTCGTGATGGTAGGGTGCATGATCGAAACCTCGGTGGCGATCACCGCCGCGGCGCATTTCACGCCCCTCGTCGACATCGCGGATCTCGACGGGGCCGCCCTCACGGTCGACGACCCGTTCACCGGCGCCGCGATCGCTGGCGGACAGATCACCCTTCCGACGGGACCAGGGCTGGGCGTCGCGCGGCGCTGACTGGGATGACGCTGTTCGCCGACGTCCTCCTCCCGCTCTCAGTCTCCACCCCGTACCGCTACGCCGTTCCCGCTGCGCTCACCTCGCGCGTCGTGACCGGCACCCGCGTTCTGGTGCCGGTGCGCGGCCGCAAGGCCGTCGGCGTCGTCGCCGGGGTGGGCTCCGAGCCGCCCACGGCCGGAACTCCGCGCCCCATCCTCGCGGCTCCCGACGCCGAGCCGGCGCTGAGCCCCGAGCTGCTGCGTCTGGGCGAATGGCTGTCGAGCTACTACGGCTGTCCTCGCGGGTTGAGCCTGCGCGCGTTGCTACCGGGGGCGTTGTGGGGGGGCCGTGCCGCGCGCGTCGACGGACCCGCTCCGCGGACCGAGCGGACGATCACCCTGATCCGGGTACTCCCGTCGTTGCTCGAGCGGGAGCGCGCGTTCTCCCGCTCGCCCAGGCGGCGCGCCGCCTACGAAGCGCTGGAAGCGCTCGGCGGTACCGCACCGCTGCGCCACTTGATGGCGCAGCTGAAGCTCGGAGCGCCGGTCCTCCAGGGACTGGTACGCCAGGGACTGGCGCGGATCGAACGGATGGCGGCGCCGCGTGATCCTTTCGCCGATCTCGCCGTGGCACCGCCGCCCGAGCTCACCGCCGATCAACGACACGCAATGAAGGAGATCCTCGAGGTGTCGCCCGAGACCGCCGTGCTCATCGAAGGCGTCACGGGATCGGGGAAGACCCTCGTCTACCTCGAGGTGCTGCGCAGCGTCGTGGCGCTGGGGCAGGGGGCGATTCTCCTCGTTCCCGAAATCGCGCTCACCCCGCAGACGGTGGCTCGCGTGCGTGGGGTGTTCGGCGACGCGGTGGCCGTGCTGCACTCGGGGCTGTCCGACGCCGAGCGTGCCGATGCCTGGCGCGCCCTGCGCGAGGGGAAGTGCCGCGTCGCCGTCGGCGCCCGGTCGGCGATCTTCGCCCCGGTGCAGCGCCTCCGCGTCATCGTGGTCGACGAAGAGCACGAGCCCAGCTACAAACAGGGGACCGCGCCGCGTTACCACGCCCGCGACGTGGCGCTGGCGCGGGGCCGAGTGGAAGGCGCACGCGTCCTGTTCGGCAGCGCCACCCCATCGCTCGAGCTGTTGCATCAGGTCGCTACGGGGGCCGTGCACCGCGTGGCGCTGCCGCGTCGCGTCGGCGACCGTCCCCTCCCGCCGGTGGAGGTCGTGGATCTCCGCTCGGCGAGCCGTGTCCCGGAAGCCGGTCCGGTGCCGTGGAGCGAGTCGCTCGACCGCGCGGTGCGCGAAGCGTTGGATCGACACGAGCAGGTGATCCTGTTGCTCAACCGGCGTGGCTTCGCTTCGTTCCTGCAATGTCCGACCTGCGGCACCGTGCCCGGGTGCCCGCGCTGCGCGATTTCGCTCACCGTTCACACCACGCCGAGCGCGCTGCGCTGCCATTATTGCGGCCACGAGGAGCCGCTGGGCGCGGCCTGCAAAAGCTGCGGCGCGGCGACGCGCCGCATGCGCGGCCTCGGGACCCAACAGCTCGAGCACTTCCTGGGCGTACGGTTTCCCGCCGCGCGCATCGCGCGCATGGACCTCGACACGACGAGCACCAAGTGGAGCCACCACCGTATCCTCGAGCGGGTCGGCCGCGGCGAGGTCGACGTGCTGCTCGGCACGCAGATGATCGCCAAGGGACTCGACTTCCCCGGCGTGACAGTGGTGGGCGTGGTGGACGCCGATACAGGACTTCATCTCCCCGACTTCCGCGCCGCAGAGCGGACGTTTCAGCTCGTAGCGCAGGTGGCAGGCCGCGCGGGGCGCGGGCCCGCAGGCGGCCGCGTGGTCGTGCAGACGCGGTCGCCCGACCACCACGCCCTGCGGGCAGCCGCGGCGCACTCCGTCGCGGCCTTTGCCGCCGCCGAGCTGCCGCTGCGCACGCTACCCAATCCGCTCTATCCACCGCATGTCGGACTCATCCGATTCGTGGCCCTCGGGAAGACCGAAGCAGCGGCGGCGGCGCGGGGGACCCGTGTGGCGGAGTGGCTGCGGCGCGCGAACGCCGAGCGGCTCGGAGGGGCGCTCACGGTCCTCGGACCGGCGGCGTGTCCGATCGCACGGCTGCACGGCCGGTGGCGTTGGCACGTGCTG
>DASSIL010000089.1:0-2661 GCA_035691925.1 Gemmatimonadales bacterium | reverse complement strand
CGCACGCCGCTGGCGCAGATCCGCATGTTCGCCGAGACGCTCGTGCTCGGTCGCGTCCGCTCGGACGACGAGCGGCGCCGCTCGCTCGAGATCATCGACCAGGAAGCACGGCGCCTCACGCACCTCGTCGAGAATCTGTTGCACTTCTCGCGCTCCGAGCGCCAGTCACTGCGCGTCGCGCCGGTGCCGACCCTGCTTGGCCCTTGCGTGCGCGCGATGGTGGAGAGCTTCACCCCGCTCGCTGAAACCCGACGCGTCCGAATCCTCACCTCGCTCCCCGACGGCATCGTGGCGAGCGTCGATGAGAGCGCGCTACGTCAGATGCTGCTCAACCTGCTCGACAACGCCGTGAAGTACGGACCCGACGGGCAGACCGTCACCGTCGGTCTCGATCCGGTGCGCAACGAGCGCACACGGCTCTGGGTGCAGGACCAGGGCCCCGGCGTTCCTCCCGGCGATCGCGAGCGCATCTGGGAGCAGTTCTGGCGGCTGGAGCGCGACCGCGGCTCCGCCATCGCCGGCACCGGCATCGGTCTCTCCGTCGTCCGCGAGCTGGCGACGCTGCATCGCGGACGCGTCTGGGTGGAAAGTGCGCCGGGCGGCGGGGCCCGGTTCGTGTTGGAGCTCCCGGCCGCGCCCGCCCCCGCGGCCCCGTCGTCCACGCCCGGCCCCGTGCCCAGTCCCGAACCCGCAACGCTGCGAGCCGACTCATGAAGCGCGTCCTGGTGGTCGAAGACAACCGCGATCTCGCCTACGGTCTCCGCAACAACCTCGAAATCGAGGGCTATCAGGTCGAGGTGGCCGACGACGGCCCCAAGGGCCTGATGCGGGCCCGCACGACGACGCCCGACCTCGTCATCCTCGACCTGATGTTGCCGGGGATGGACGGCTACCGCGTGTTGCGCGCGCTGCGCGAGGAAGGACGCCAGCTCCCGATCCTGATTCTCACCGCGCGCGGTGAGGAGGCCGACAAGGTGCGCGGCCTGCGCCTCGGCGCGGACGACTACGTCACGAAGCCGTTCGGCGTGCTCGAGCTGCTCGCTCGCGTGGAGGCGTTGATGCGCCGCGCCGGCGTCGCGGTCGCCGCCGAGCCCGCGGCACCGCTGGTCGAGCGCTTCGGGGATGTCGAAGTGCACTGCGCGTCGCGCACCGTGTTGCGCCACGGCGCGCCGGTGCCGCTGACCCCCAAGGAATACGAGCTGCTCGTGGCGCTGATCCGCCGCCGCGGCGCCGTCGCCTCCCGAGTCGAGCTGTTGACGGAGGTCTGGGGCTACAGCGCGGCCGTGCTGTCGCGCACCGTGGACACCCACATCGCCGAGCTGCGCCGCAAGCTGGAGGACGACTTGCAGGCCCCACGCCATATCCTCACGGCGCGCAAGGCCGGTTACCGGCTGCAAACCTGAACCAGACTCGAGGACCAGCCATGAGTGCCCTGCTATTGCTGCTCGCCGCACTCGGGGGAGCCACCGACCCCAAGACCGGCGACGAGCTGGTGCGCGCCATGCACGACCGCTACGACGGCAAGTGGTACCACTCGCTCACATTCCTGCAGCACAACACCCGCTTCTTCGGAACCGACAGCGTGCAGCATTCGACCTGGTTCGAGCGCGCCGCCATCCCGGGGAAGCTGCGCATCGACTTCCGCGACGGCCCTGGATTCTCGCCCGACGGGGGCATCCTGTTCGTCAACGACTCGCTGATCGCCATCAGGGGCGACACCGTCTTCCGGACGAACGCGTTCATTCATCCACTCATGGTGCTCGGCTTCGACGTGTACGCCCAGCCAGCCACCACGACGCTCGACAAGCTGAAGACACTGGGATTCGACCTGGCGGCGATCCGCAGCGATACGTGGCAGGGCCGCCCGGTGTACGTCGTCGGGGCCAAAGCGGGCGACCTGCACACGCGCCAGTTCTGGGTCGACAAGGAGCGTCTCGTCTTCGTGCGGATGCTCGAACCGGGACAGCAGGACAGCTCGACCACCAGCGAAACCCAGTTCAACGACTACCGACCGTTCGGGAAGGGGTGGGTGTCGGCCCAGGTCCTGTTCCTCGACAAGGGCCAGCGCTTGTGGATGGAGGAGTACGACCAGATTCAGGTCGACGTCCCGCTCACCGATGGGACGTTCGACGCCCATCACTGGAAGACGACGAAGTAGCCGGCCCGGTCGTCAGGTGGTGCGGTGGCGCGCGGCGTCCACCGACAACTTCCCCGCACCACCGAGGACGACGATCAGCGCCACCGCGCAGTACAGCGCGATCACTTCGTACGCCGGTCCGGTGAACGGGGGCACCTGCGCGGAGAGGCCCGGGGCGTGGGCGAAGCTGAACCCGCTCGTCATGTGCACACGAAACAGCAACACCAGCATCGCCGCCAGCATCACGAATCCCGCGACCGTCACATAGGCTCCCAGGAGTACCGCCAGCGCTAGCATGATCTCCACGCCGGCGCCGAGCCACGCCATGACGCCCGGTGCCGGGATGCCGATGTCCCGCAGCAGCGCGCTGAACGCATAGTGCCCGCCCGCACTCAGCCGCGGAATCCCGTCCAACAGGAAACCGATCGCGAGCACCAGCCGGGCCACGAGTTGTGCCAGGTGTGTTCTCATACCAGAAACGAACCCTTACGGACGGCGAGGGTTCCCCGCCGCCACGAATAGCG
>DASSIL010000088.1:0-11642 GCA_035691925.1 Gemmatimonadales bacterium | reverse complement strand
TTCAGTCGAGTCACTGCGCCGGCCGGTGGAGCGGCCCCAGCGCGGGGCGGCCACCCGCCCGCGCGGCCTATGTGCGGCTGCTCGACCCGATCGGGGAGGCCGGCGGCGTGGTGGACGCCGCCGTCGTGGGCGGGAGTTGTGGCGGCGCTGTCGTGCTGCGCTGGCCGAGCGGCAAGTTGGCCCGCGGCGGGACGACGTGGCTCGTCGCCGGGCCGTGGCTCGGGGATCCCGAGGGCGGCCTGTTGCGCGTGCGTACGGCACGGCTCCTCGATCCCGCACCGCGCGGCCGCGGAGCGCTCCGCGACCGGATCGCCACGAACGCCCGCACCCTCTTCGGATCGCGCGCGCCGCTCGTCAATGCCCTCGTCATCGGCGGCCAGACGAATCTCGATCGCGACGTGCGCGAGCGTTACGCCCGCGCCGGCCTGGCGCACATCCTCTCGATCTCGGGGTTGCACGTCGGCTTCTTCGCGGCATGGCTGGGGTTGCTGTTGCGACTTGTCGGCGTGCCGGCACGGCCCCGCGCGGCGATCGGGATCGCGGCGGTCTTCGCGTATTGCTGGCTGCTCGGGTTCCCAGCCCCCGCGACGCGCGCGGCGGTGATGCTCGCGGTGGATGGCGCGGCGCGCTGGCGCCAGCGCGTCGTGGCGCCGCGCGGCACGGTGGCACTCTCGGCGCTGGTCCTGCTCGCCGTCGATCCGTGGTCGATTCACTCAGTCGGGGCGTGGCTCTCGGTGTCGGCGATCGCCGCCGTCATCTGGGCCGATCGCGCGGTGCGCGAGCCGAAGGCGCTGCGTCTCGTGGCGCCGGCGATCGCGGCTACCCTCATCACCGCGCCGATCACCGCGTTCACATTCGGCACCGTCGCGCCGATCGGCGTGCTCGCGAATCTGATGGCCATTCCCCTCGGCGCCATCGCTGTTCCCGGCGTGATCATCGCGCTGCTGCTCGCCGGATGGGTCGCTCCCCTGGCGTCGTTGATCGCCGCCGGATCGGGACTCACGCTCGCGTTGCTCGACCTCGTGGCGGGGGCGGCGGCCGCGGTGCCCGGCGGGCACGTCGTCGCTCCGGCGGGCTGGCCCGCGGCACTGGTGTGGTGCGGGGTGCTGGCGTCCGCGTGGTGGTTGTGGGACGCACCGCGCCGGCGCTGGGTGCTCGCGGCGCGTGTCGCCTGCGCACTCGCCGTGCTCGCCTGGGGCTCTCTCGTCTCGCTCGGGCCCCGTGACAGGGACGGCGTCCTCACCGTACATTTTCTCGACGTCGGGCAGGGCGACGCCGCCGCGCTGCGCACGCCCGCGGGCCACTGGGTGCTGATCGACGGCGGCCCGCGGACCCCCCAGGGCGATGCCGGGCGGCGCGTCGTGCTGCCGTTTCTGCGGCGGCTCGGCGCCGGTGCCCTCGCCTTGATGGTCGCGACGCACGGCGATGCCGACCACCTGGGCGGGCTTCCCGCGGTGCTCGAGGCGTTACCGCCGCAGGTGGTGCTCGAGCCGGGCGAGCCCCTCGGGCGGCCGTTGTATCTCGAGTTTCTCGCCGACGTCGACCGGGACCACGCCGTCTGGCACCCGGCGCGTGCGGGGGACCGCGTCGCGCTCGACGGGGTGACATTCGAGGTGTTGAGTCCGGACAGCGCCTGGGCGGCCCAGCCGGAGGACGTCAACGATCACGGCGTGGTGTTGCTCGTGTCGTACGGCAGCACCCGGCTCCTGTTCCAGGCGGACGCCGGGCTGCCGGTCGAGGCGCGGCTGCTGGGCCGGGTCGGACACGTGGACGTGCTCAAGGTGGGGCACCACGGTTCGCACTCGGCGACGTCGGACGCGTGGCTCGACGAGCTGACCCCGGATGAAGCGGTGATCAGCGTCGGCGCGCACAATACGTACGGGCACCCCGCGCCGGAGGTGGTGGCGCGACTCCTGCAGCATCACGTCACGACGTTCCGAACCGACCAGCAGGGCACCATCACCTTCACGACGGATGGCCATGGTGGACAATTCCAGTTCCGTCGTCACGATTGAGCGATTCATCATCGAGCAGGAGCGCCAGTTCCCCGAAGCCACCGGAGAGCTGTCGAACCTGCTGTACGACATCTGCCTCGCCGCCAAGATCATCTCGCGCAACGTGCGGCGCGCCGGACTCACCGATATCCTGGGCGCGCAGGGGACGATCAACGTCCAGGGAGAGCTGCAGCAGAAGCTCGACGTCTTCGCCAACGAGACGGTGCGCAACAGCGTACAGCACACCGGGCGGACCTGCGTGTTGGCCTCCGAGGAGGACGAAGAGCCGGTGCCGGTTCCGGCCGGCCGACCGGTGGGGAAGTACGTGCTGCTGTACGATCCGCTCGACGGCTCGAGCAACATCGACGTCAACGTCTCGATCGGCACCATCTTCTCGATCCACCGGCGGCTCACCCCCGAGGGCGGCCCGGGGACGCTCGAGGACTGTCTCCAGTCGGGACGGACCCAGGTGGCGTCGGGGTACATCCTGTATGGTTCGAGCACGATGCTGGTGTACTCGACCGGGAAGGGCGTCCACGGGTTCACGCTCGATTCGACGATCGGCGAATTCCTGCTGTCGCATCCGCAGATCCGTACGCCCGCCGTCGGGAAGTATTACAGCGTGAACGAGAGCTACTGGGATCTGTGGAGCGATCCCGTGCACCAGGTGGTGGCGGCATTCAAGGGTGGCACGGCGACGGTGGCGCCGAAGAACGCGCGCTATATCGGCTCACTCGTCGCCGATTTCCATCGCAATCTTCTCTCCGGCGGGATCTTTCTGTATCCGGCCGATACCCGGCATCCCCGCGGTAAGCTGCGACTGCTCTACGAGGCCGCGCCGCTCGCGTTCCTCGCCGAGCAGGCGGGCGGCAGCGCCACCGACGGCCATCAGCCGATTCTCGACATCGTCCCGCGCGAGTTGCACCAGCGCGTGCCGCTTATCGTCGGAAGCAAGCAGGACGTCGACTTCGCCGCGACCATCCTCGGCCGGGAGCGGGTGCCGGCGTGAGCGAGCGCCGGCCGGTCTATGGGCCGGCGGATTGGCCGGGGGACGCGGCTGCATCAGGGCGTCCCGGGGCATTTCCTTTCACCCGCGGCGTCCATCCCACCATGTACCGCGGGCGTCTCTGGACGATGCGGCAGTACGCCGGGTTCGGCACGGCCGAAGAAACGAACGCGCGGTTCCGGCACCTTCTCGAGGCGGGGCAGTCGGGTCTCTCGGTCGCCTTCGACCTTCCCACCCAGATGGGTTACGACTCCGATCACCCCGCCGCCGAGGGGGAAGTCGGGCGCGCCGGCGTGGCGATCGACACCGTGGACGATTTCGAGCGGCTGTTCCACGGGATCCCGCTCGACAAGGTTTCGACGTCGATGACGATCAACGCCACGGCGGCGATCCTGCTCGCGATGTACGTCGTCGTGGGAGAGGAGCAGGAGGTCGGCCGCACGGCGCTGCGCGGGACGCTGCAGAACGACATCCTGAAGGAGTTCATCGCCCGCGGCACCTACATCTACCCGCCGGAGCCGTCGCTCCGGCTGGTGGTCGATGTGTTTCGCTTCGTCAGCGACGCCAGGATGAAATTCAATCCGATCTCGATCTCCGGCTACCACATCCGCGAGGCGGGGGCGACGGCGGTGCAGGAGGTGGCGTTCACCTTCGCGGACGCCCTCGAATACGTGCGCCGCGCCGTGGCCGCGGGGCTCGAGGTGAACCGCTTCGCGCCGCTCTTGTCGTTCTTCTTCGCCGGGTACACGAATTTCTTCGAGGAGATCGCCAAGTTCCGCGCGGCGCGGCGGCTGTGGGCGCGGCTGATGCGCGAGCGCTTCCAGGCAGACGACGAGGCGGCGCGGCTGCGGTTTCATACCCAGACGGGCGGAGCGACGCTCACCGCGCAGCAGCCGGTGAACAACGTCGTCCGCGTCGCGATGCAGGCGCTCGCCGCCGTGCTCGGGGGGACGCAGTCGCTGCACACCAACTCGTACGACGAGGCGCTCGCCCTGCCCACGAAACTCAGCGCGACGCTGGCGCTGCGGACGCAACAGGTGCTGGCCTACGAGACGGCGGTGCCCGAGGTGGCCGATCCCCTGGGGGGGAGCTGGTATCTCGAGTCGTTGACCGACGAGATCGAGCGGGGGGCGCGCGCCCTCGTCGACGAGATCGAGCAGCTGGGCGGGGCGGCCCGCGCCATCGAGCAGCACTACTTCCAGGACGCGATTGCCAAGAGCGCCTACGAGCAGCAGCGGCGGATCGAGGACGGGACGGACGTCGTCGTCGGCGTGAACGAGTACGTGGATGACGCACCGGCCCCCGCCGTTGCGGCGCCGGACTATTCGGGGCTGGCGGCGGCACAGCGGCGTCGCCTCGCTGAGGCGCGTGCGCAACGCAACAAGGCGCATGTTGAGCGGGCTCTCGGGGCGCTGCGGGAGGCCGCGCGTTCTCCCCAGGCCACCCTCATGAGCCTGATCATCGACGCGGTCCGGGCGCGCGCGACGGTGGGAGAGATCAGCGACGTCTTCCGTGCGGAGTGGGGGGTATACCGCCCCGCCTAGTTGCCACATTGCCGTTTAGCGGCGAGACTAACAGCCCCGGCCCCCATCGCTCAGGAGACCCCACGATGCGCGCGCGCTTCGCAATGCTCGGCCTGGCGCTGGCGCTGGGCGCGATCCCAGCCGCCGGCCAACAGTCGCTGCAGTATCCGCAGGCCACCAAGGGGACGGTGGTCGACACCATCTTCGGCCACGTCGTTCCCGATCCCTACCGCGCATTCGAAGACCTCGACGCCCCCGCGACGAAATCCTGGGTCGACGCCGAGAATACGCTGACGTTCGGATACCTCGCCGGCATCGCGCGGCGCGATTCCATCAAGGACCGGCTCACCGCCCTGTGGAACTACCCACGCGTCGCGATTCCCGTGCGCGAGGCGGGGCAGATCTGGTTCCGCAAGAACACCGGCCTGCAAAAGCAGTCGGTGCTATACCGAGCGGCGACGCTGCGGGCGGCTGCCGTGCCCGTGCTCGACCCCAACGCCCTGTTTCCCGACGGCTCGATCGCGGTGGCACAGTGGTCGGCGTCTCCCGACGGCCGCCTCCTCGCCTACACGACGGCCGTCGGCGGATCGGACCTGCAGGACATCCACCTGCGGGACCTCGCGGCGGGGCGGGATCTCCCCGAGGTCGTGTCCCACGTGAAGTTCACCGGTATTTCGTGGACGCGAGACAGCAAGGGGTTCTTCTACTCGAGGTTCAGGGGGTCGGCCGAAGCCGCCAACCTGCAGGATGCCAACACCCATCAGCAATCCTGGTACCACGCGCTGGGCGCCAAGCCCGAACAGCTGGTCTTCGAGCGTGCCGATGACTCGACGGCGGGCGTGGGGAGCTCCGTGTCGGATGACGGTCGCTGGCTGTTCGTCTCCTCGAGCAGCGGGACGTCGAACAACCGGCTCTGGGTGGCCGACCTGAAGAACCCGAGCAGCCCCGAGGTGGGAGCGCAGTTCACGCCGATCACTGTAGCGGAAGACGCCGACAATACGCCGCTCGGCGTGGTGGGACGGCGGATCTACCTGTTCACCAACTGGAAGGCGCCGAAGGGCCGCATCGTCTCCGTGGCGGTGGGCGACACCGATCGCACCCACTGGCGCACCGTCGTCCCCGAAGGCCGCGACGTCATGAGCGAAGAGCTGCTCGTCGGCTCGCACCTCGTCGTGACGTACCTCGTCGACGTGCAGAGCAGAATGCGGCTGTACAGCCTGATGGGCGCGTCGCAGGGTGAGGTCACGCTCCCCGATGTCGGCAGCGCCGGCGGGCTCTCGGGACGCAATGACGGGACCGATTTCTTCTTCTCCTTCAGCTCGTATCTCCGGCCGGCCGCCATCTACCGGTACGATTTCACCACACGTCGCCTCGAGCCGTTCCAGGCGACCACGTCGCCGTTCGACGCCAGTGCCTACGAGACCCGCGCCACGTTCTATCAATCCAAGGACGGCACGCGCATCCCGATCTTCATCACGGCCAGGAAAGGTCTGGCGCGGGACGGCAGTCACCCGACGCTGCTGTACGCCTACGGCGGGTTCGACATCAGCCTCCCTCCCTTCTTTTCTCCGGCGGTCGCGGCGTGGGTGGAAATGGGGGGAGTCTACGCGTTGGCCAATCTGCGCGGCGGCGGCGAATACGGCGAAGCGTGGCACCACGCCGGATGGCGCGAGAAGAAGCAGAACGTGTTCGACGACTTCATCGCTGCGGCGGAGTTCCTCCAGAAGGAGGGCTACGCCACGCCGAAGACGCTCGCGATTCAGGGTGGATCGAACGGCGGCCTGCTCGTGGGCGCGGTGATGGCGCAGCGCCCCGACCTATTCGGCGTCGCCCTTCCCGCGGTGGGCGTCATGGACATGATGCGCTACCAGAAGTTCACCGGCGGACAGTTCTGGGCAGTGGAGTACGGCTCGGCGGCGGACTCGAGTGCGGTCGGCTACCTGCTCGCCTATTCACCGCTGCACAACATCAAGGCCGGTACGTGCTATCCCGCGACTCTGGTTACGACGGCCGATCATGACGACCGCGTGGTGCCGAGCCACTCGTTCAAATTCACCGCGACCCTGCAGGCAGCTCAAGGGTGCCCGCGGCCGGTGTTGATCCGCGTCGAGACGGCGGGAAGCCACGGGTATCGCCCCACCGACCGCGTCATCGCCGAGATCGCCGATGAATACGCGTTCGCGCTGGCGAACCTTGGTACCACGGTCCCCTGATCGGGAAGGACGGCAATGCACCTGGCTCTGGCTATCCACCTGTTGTGTTTCGCGGTTCTCGCCGGCGGCTCGCTCGGCGCCAAGGTGCTGCACGGCGCGTTGCGGACGAAGATCGAGAGCGTGCCTGCGCAGGCCGCGGTGCTGCTGAGCGCGATGCTGCGCTTCTCCATCGTCGCTCAAATCGGCGCGGGGCTCATGCTCGTATCGGGGATCGGGCTCCTCGCCACGGAGCACTGGGGGTACTGGGGGCAGGGGTGGCTCTACGTGAAGCTGGCGCTCTTCGTCCTGCTCGTCATCAACGGGCCGTTGGTGGCGCGGCCCGCGGCGATGCAGCTGCTCGGTGCCCTCGAGTCCAGCCGATCAGGCGACGCCGTGGCCGTTCCGCTCAAACGGCTCGAGATGTTTCACACCGTACAGGTGGCGGGATTGGTCGGGATCGTATTGCTGGCGACGTTGAAGCCCTTCTGAGCACCGGAGCCGGCTCGGCTGTTGGAACGCCGAGCCGGCTTCTCCTGTCTACGCCTTCTTTATCATCCTCAGCAACCAGACGAGCACCACCGCTCCGACGAAGGCCGTGACCAGGAGCCCGAGGAGCCCACCCGCTGCAATGTGCAACAAGCCGAAGATCCACCCGCCGAGGAAGGCGCCCACGACACCGATCACGAGATCGCCGATCAGTCCGTAGCCGGACCCCTTCATCACTTTGCCCGCCAGCCAGCCCGCGACCAGCCCGATCAACAGGAAATAGATCAGGTTCGTGCCTTGCATAGAACCTCCGTTTCAGGTGTGTGCCACCCTTTACCCGCGGCGCGGTTCCATCAAACTTACCTCGCGCCAGAACTCATGCACCTCCGCTCGATTCTCCTGTCGCTCGCCCTCGGCGCGAGCGTTGCGCACGCCGGTCGTGGCCAGGCGGGCGCTCCGTATCACGATGCGCGTCTCCCCGTCGCTGAGCGCGTGCGCGATCTCCTCGGCCGCATGACGCTGGAAGAGAAGTTCTGGCAGCTCTATATGACGCCGGGGGATCTGAGCGATTCGACCCGCGACTATTCCCACGGGGCGTTCGGTCTTCAGGTCCCTGCCGTGGCGCTGCGCGGGACGCCCGCCGATCTGGCTCGTGCCGATGCGCAGCATATCGACTCGATCCAGCGCTGGTTCGTGGAGCGCACGCGCCTCGGCATCCCGATCGTGCCGTTCGATGAAGCCGTGCACGGGCTGGTCCGTCCCGGCGCCACGGTGTTCCCGCAGGCGGTCGCGCTCGCGGCGACGTGGGACACTGCCGTCGTCGGTCACGTAGCGGCGGCGATCGCGTCCGAGACGGCGACGCGCGGGATCCATCAGGTGTTGTCGCCGGTGTTGAACCTGTCGCGCGACGTGCGTTGGGGACGGGTGGAGGAGACGTACGGCGAGGACCCGCTGCTCGCCGCCACGATGGGCCGCGCGTTCATCGCCCCCTTCGAGGCTGCCGGAATCGCCGCGACGCCGAAGCACTTCATCGCGAACGTCGGAGAAGGGGGGCGAGACAGCTATCCGATCGAGTGGGACGAGCGCGAGCTCGAGGAGACCTACTTCCCGCCGTTCGCCGCGGCGATCCAGGACGCGCGCGCCCATTCGATCATGACCGCCTACAACTCCGTCAACGGCAGCCCCGCGACGCAGAACCGCTGGCTGCTCTCCGAGGTGTTGAAACGGCGCTGGGGCTTTGCGGGATTCGTCATCTCCGACGCCGCGGCGACCGGCGGCGCCACCGTCCTGCACATGACCGAGCCCGACACGCCGGCGGCGGCGCGGGATGCGTTTGCCGCCGGGCTCGACGTCGTGTTCCAGTCCTCGTACGAGCAGTACCGGCCCTACTGGGACGCGGTGCGGCGCGGCCTCGTTCCCGATTCCGTCATCGATCGCGCGGTGGCGCGCGTGCTGCGCGCGAAGTTCGAGCTGGGATTGTTCGACCACCCCTACGCCGATCCCGACAGCGCCGCGCGCGCCGCCCGCGACGCGACGCATCAGGCACTGGCGCTCGCAGCGGCGCGTGAAGCGATCGTCCTGCTCAAGAACGCCGGACCGGTGCTCCCGATCCGATCCGGCCGCACCATCGCGCTGATCGGCCCCGACGCCGCAGAGGCGCGACTGGGCGGCTACAGCGCGCCGGGCGAGCGCCGTATCTCGATTCTCGCCGGCTTGCGTGCGGCGGTGAGCTCGCGCGGCGTCGTGCGCTACGAGCCGGGGCCCGGTCGCGGCTCGATCGAATACCTCCCGGTTCCCGCAGGTGCGCTGGCCCACGATTCGAGCGGCGTGCGTCGCCCGGGCGTGCACGCTGCCTACTACGACAACATCACGCTCGCCGGAGCCGCGCAATTCGAGCGTATCGACCCGCGCATCGATTTTGCCTGGACGCTCGAGGGCCCGGGTCCCGGGATCGCGCGCGACTGGTACTCGGTGCGCTGGACGGGACGGCTCGCGGTGCCGGCCACGGGGGTTCGGCACATCGGCGTGGTGGGGAGCGACGGATTCCGCTTGTATCTCGACGGCCGGCTCGTGCTCGACGATTGGGAGAAGCGCTCCGCCGGCGCGCGGCTCGCGGCCGTGACGCTCCAGCCGGGACGATCATACGAGCTGCGGCTCGAGTACTTCGAGACGACCGGCAACGGTCGCGTACGACTCGTGTGGGACGCGGGGGTGTCGGATGACTGGCGCAGCGCGATCGGCCGCGCCACGCGCCTCGCGCGCACGAGCGACGTGGCCGTCATCGTGGCCGGGATCGAAGAAGGGGAGTTCCGCGACCGGGCGTCGCTGCGGCTCCCCGGCCATCAGGATGAATTGATTCGCGACGTTGCCGCCACGGGGACGCCGTGTGTCGTCGTACTGGTCGGCGGCAGCGCGATCACGATGTCGGGGTGGCTCGACCGTGTCGCTGCGGTGCTCGACGTCTGGTATCCGGGAGAGGCGGGGGGCCGCGCCGTAGCGGAGGTGCTGCTGGGGACGAGCAACCCCGGGGGCCGGCTGCCGATCACGTTCCCGGTCTCCGAGGGGCAGCTGCCGTTGGTGTACGATCACAAACCGACGGGGCGCGGCGACGATTACGTCGATCTCACGGGTCTGCCGCTCTTCCCGTTCGGCTACGGCTTGAGCTACACGTCGTTCGCGTACTCCGGTCTGACGGTCGAGCCCGCGGAAATCCCGACGGCGGGCCGCGCGACGGTGCGTTGCCGCGTACAGAACGTCGGCTCACGTGCGGGGGACGAAGTCGTGCAGCTGTACGTGAAGGACGAGCTGGCAAGCGTGACGCGGCCGGTGCTGCAGCTCGCCGGGTTCCAGCGCATCCGGCTCGCCCCCGGTGAGGAGCGCGAGGTGTCGTTCGTGGTCGGACCGGACGCGTTGCGCATGCTCGACCGCGAGCTCAAGTGGGTCGTAGAGCCGGGGGTGTTCCGCGTCCTCGTCGGCGCGTCCTCGCGCGACCTCCGGCTCCGGGGGAGCCTCACCGTACGGTGACGACCTTTTCCTGCTCGACGACTGTGGGTGATTCAACACAGTTGTAGACGGCGCGCGGCAACAAAGTCACCTCGTCGGCACTCCCCGCTGATCCCCCCCTCGGAAAACTCTGGAAAAAGTGTTGCGACTTGGCACAAATCTTGAGACAGCTTCTCGTAAGGTGCGGTCCACCCCGATAGATCCTCCGTCTTACATCCGAACTCAGTGGAGCTCGCATGTCGCCCAGGGTCTCCCGTGTCGGTTACCTGAAGGTTCTCGCGGTCGCCGGCGTGATGGTGCTCGTCACCTGCACGGTCGATCGCGAGCCGCTCGCGCCGGGGCGTCTGGAGGGCCCCAGGTTCACGCTCCAGTCCTTCCAGGGACCGCAGATCTTCGTAGGGGCCGGGGACATTGCGTCGTGCGTCAACGACAACGACGCCGCGACGGCCACGTTGATCGACGGCATCGCCGGGACGGTGTTCACCGCCGGCGACGACGCTTATCCGAACGGTCGTGCCGTCGACTACTCGAACTGCTACGACCCCACCTGGGGCCGCTTCAAAGCGCGCACCTGGGCCGTCCTCGGCAACCACGAATACGATTCGTCGGCGACCGCGCAGCCCAGCTTCGACTATTTCGGCGACCGCGCCGGTCCGGCGGGCCTCGGGTACCACAGCATCGACCTCGGCGCGTGGCATGTCATCTTCCTCAATGACAATGGCCAGTTCGTGCCGTTCAAGGCGGGCTCGGTGCAGGACCAGTGGCTCGTCGCCGACCTCGCCGCGCATCCCAATCTCTGCACGCTCGTCATCTGGCATCAGCCGGCCTTCTTCTCCAACAAGAACCCCACGGGCGCCACGTCGGACCCGGCCCGCAAGATCTTCTGGGACCGGCTCTACGCCGCGGGCGTCGACGTCGTGCTCAACGGGCACCAGCATCAGTACGAACGGTTTTTGCCGATGACACCCGACGGCGTCGTCGATCAGGACCATGGCATCCGGGAGTTCATCGTCGCGACGGGGGGGGAAAGCACCGGGCAACCACAGAACATCGCGCCCAACAGCGTCGTCCAAGCTTCCACGTTCGGCGTGACGAAGTTCACCCTGAAGGACGGCGGCTACGACTGGCAGTACATCCCGATTCCCGGGCAGACGTTCACCGACGCGGGCAGCGCTTCCTGCCATGACGCGCCCGGCGGGGTGTCGGGCGACCAATCCACCCTCGTCGTCGCTCCTACGACCGTCTTCACGAACCAGGCGGCGACCATCACCGTCACGGCGAAGGACGGGAACGGCAATCCGGTCGCCGGGGCGTTCGTGACCCTCGCAGCAACGGGCACCGGCAACACGCTGACGCAACCCGCCGCCTACACCGACGCCAACGGCGTCGCGACCGGCACCCTCACCTCGACCGTCACCGAGACCAAGACCATCTCGGC
>DASSIL010000087.1:0-20501 GCA_035691925.1 Gemmatimonadales bacterium | reverse complement strand
GGCCGGGCGCCCGTCGCCGGCGTCGCGGGCAGACGCTGTGGATCGTACGCCGGAGCCACCTGGCTGAGCGTGATCGGCCGGCCGTCTCGCTCGGTGCGCGTCGAATCTGCTCCGATCCACAGTCGCGCCATCGCCTCCGGGAAGGATGGATCGAGCACGAAGTCGCTCGAGCTCGGCGCGAATCGGCTGCGAAACCGGTAGCGCAGCCCACGGCCTTCGCGGGTTACGGTGAGCAGCGGGGTGCCGGTCACGTCGGTCCAGACGGGGGCGTGCGTGTCCTGCTCGAACCTGACGCGCGTTGCGGGCTGCTGGTCGAGCCCGGCGTCGGTGAGCACGGTCGCGCCGGCCTGCAACCGCTGCCGCACGATATCGGGAAGCGGCCGCTCCGAGAGCCAGACGATCCAATCGGCGGAGCCGACAGCCGTTGCATCGGCAGTCGTGGACGCGCGCGTGGTTACGATCGCGGCAATCCCCGAAGCGATCCCCGCCGCCCGGACGGCGGCGGCAACGTAGCGCGCATCGTCGCGGCGGGGCGCGTCGGCGAACACGGCCACGATGCGGCCGCGGGGCGGGGTTGTTGCGGCAACGCCCTGCCCACGGATGGACGTGCGTGCATGCCACACCACCACAGAACGGAGCAGGGGCCGAGTCCCGCGCGTGCCGCTGAGCAGTGGCGTCGCGTATACCTCGAAGCGCGTCCCGGGTGGAGCCGCCTGGTCGGCGATCGCCAGACTCAACCACAAGTCGCCGGGGTCGAGTGGGCGCACCGTCCTGCCGCTCTGCTCGAGCGAATCGACCAGTCCGGCGCGACCCGCGACGTCCGTCGCGACGAGCGCCCAGACCGGCGTCGCCGCGCGCCGCGGCGCCCAGTAGGGCTGCGCCAGCGCCAACACCAGAACGGCAAGGAGGGCGCACCGCAGGACGAGGAGCCACGGATCGTGCAGTCGCGGCCGCCGCGCCATCGCGGGCGGGGCACCGCTGAGCAGCCGGATGCTACCTACTCGCACGGCCCGGCCGGTGCGCCGGCTCCACAGGTGGAGGGCGACCGGGACCAGGAGCGATGCCATCCCGGCGAGCCAGAGCGGTGCGAGGAGGCCGAGCATCAGCCGACCCGCGCGCGGCCCGTCAAGTAGCGGCGCAACGCTTCGTCGAGCGGCTGGTCGAGCGGGAAGCGGGCGTAGTCGGCCGGCAGCTCCTGCAGGGTGTGCTGCACGTCGCGCAGCTCACGCTCGAGTGCGGCGAGATACGCGGGACGAGCTGCAGCGGTGTCGACCTCTACGCGCCGGCCCGTCTCGAGCTCCTCGAACGACACCGTGCCCTGGTAGGGAAACTCCAGCTCGGCGCGCCCGATGAGGTGCAGCACCAGCACTTCGTGGCGCAGCGCGACGAGCTTGGCGGCGACGGTGCGGATCTCACGGGAGCGCTCGTGCAAATCGGTGATCACGACTGCGAGCCCCCGCGGCGCACCGGTCGTAAACGCACCTTCCATCCGCTCCCAGGCAGGCCAGATACCGCGAGGCTCGAGCTGCTCGAGGAGGTGCAGCAGGCGATGCAAATGCTGCTGTCCGCGGCCGGGGGGGAGCAGCCGCAGCTCGGCGTCGTTCAACGCGGTCAGCGCGACGGCGTCCCCCTGGCGCTGCGCCAGGACTGCCAGCGCCGCGGCGGCGAGCCGGGCGTAATCGAACTTGCTGAGCCCGCCTTCTTCGTGCGCCATCGATTCGCTGGCGTCGAGGATGAGCCGGACGGTGACGCTGGTGTCAGACTCGGCGTCCCGCAGGAAGTAGCGGTCCGAGCGCGCGAACAGCTTCCAGTCGACGCGGCGCAGGTCGTCGCCGGGCTGGTAACTGCGGTACTGGCTGAATTCGAGCCCCGCACCGGGGATGCGGCTGTGATGGACGCCGTACATGAACCCGTCGACCACGGTGCGGGCGGCGAGCATGAGGTCGCCCAGGGCGGCGAGCACCTTGGGATCGATGAAGCGATACGAGGAGTCAGGCACCTAGTTCAGCGGGCTCTTGGGCTCCGGCACCTCGAGCAAGAGCTTGTCGGCGACCTGGTCGGCGTCGATCCCCTCTGCCTCGGCGCGGAAATTCACCAGGACGCGGTGGCGCAGCACCGGCGCCGCTACCGCGCGCACGTCCTCGAGGGTGACGGCGAAGCGATTGTGCAGCAGCGCCCGCGCCTTGCCGGCGAGCACCAACGCCTGCCCGGCGCGGGGACCCGCGCCCCAACGGGTCCACTCCTTCACGAACGCGACCGGGGTCTGATCGGGACGCGTGGCGCGCACGAGGCGGGTGACGAACTCGAGTAGATCGTCCGAGATCCGCACCTCACGCGTGAGCGTCTGCGCACGCACCAGATCGTCGCCGGTGAGGACGGCGCGGGCGGACGGAGCTGCGCGGCCGGTCGTGCGTTGCAGAATCTCCAGCTCCTCGGCGGCGTCGGGATAGCCGATTCGGATATAGAGCAGGAACCGGTCGAGCTGCGCTTCCGGCAGCGGATAGGTGCCGGTCTGCTCGATCGGGTTCTGCGTGGCCAGTACGAAGAAAGGGCGGTCGAGGGCGTAGGTCGTCCCAGCGTAGGTGACGGCGTACTCCTGCATCGCCTCGAGCAGCGCTGCCTGGGTCTTCGGTGGTGTGCGGTTGATCTCGTCGGCCAGCACGATGTTCGCGAACACCGGTCCGCGCACGAATTTGAAGAAGCGGCGGCCGGTGGCGTGCTCCTCTTCCAGGATCTCTGTGCCGACGATGTCGGTCGGCATGAGGTCGGGAGTGAACTGGATACGCCGGAAGGAAAGCTCCACCGCGTCGGCGAGGGTGCGGATCATCAGGGTCTTGGCGAGCCCGGGGACGCCCTCCAGCAGGCTGTGCCCGCCCGCGAGGAAGGTGATGAGCAGCTCCTCGATCGCCCGCTCTTGCCCGACGATCACCCGCGCGACCTCGCGGCGCAGCGCTTCGAGCCGCGCGAGCAGGGCGGCGACGTCCGATTCGCCCAGAGTGGGAGTGGCTGCGGTCGTCATGCGATCACGCCCCTCCCGTCATCGCGTACATCACGATGTTGACGCCGAATTTCGTGTTGTCCTCGGCGAGGAAGCGCTTGTTGCGGAAATCGTAGTCCCACTCGCAGCCATAGTCCTTGTTGCTGTAGAGGATGGCGAGCCGGCCGTCCAGCACCACACCCTTCAGGTAGTCGTGCACCAGGTCGTCGCCCCAACCGTTGAGCTCGAGCGACGTGGTGGGGGGGCCATCGGGGAACGTGAAGAACGACCGGTAGAGCTCGTGTTGCTTCGGCAATCTGACGAGGGCCGACGGGCCGAACAGCGCGGCGATCTGCGCCTCGAACGATTTGGCGAACAGCCCGTCGATGTCGTGGTTGCAGTCGTCGACGAAGACGAAGCCGCCGTTCTCCACGTAGCGCTGGAACACGCTCCGCTCCGGCGCGGAGAATTGCACCAGGCGGTGGCCGGCGAGGTAGCAGAACGGCGCGTCGAAAACCACGGGGCTCGAGAGGGGAACGACGCGCTCCCGGGTCGTGACGTCGACCGTCGTGTACTGGATGAGTGAGTTGAGCAGGTTCGCCGGCATCCGCTGATCGACGTCCCAGTCGCCCGAGACGTACTGCAATCGTGTGAAAGTGAAGTCGGCGCGGCGGCGGCCGAAGGCGAGCGCCCGCGCCTCGGCCCAGGGGGCCAGCGTGATGCCGGCCAGCGTGCTAAGGAATTGGCTGCGGTTCACTCGAGGTGTTCGGAGTCAGGTGTCGGGTGTCAGGGAATCTATAGGGAAGTCCCTATCACCCAACACCTGACACCCAACACCCTGCCTCACACAGCGTCCGACAGGCTCGTGAAGTTGAAGTCCCGGATCCGCAGGACCGGCATCAGCGTCGTGATGCCGGCGTCGGAACCGGAGACGCGCTGCTGTTTCCCGATCGCATCGAGGTTGTTGAGCATGATGATCGGGCTCTCGTTGAACCGGAAGTTCTTGATCGCGTACTTGATCTGCCCGTTCTCGATGTAGAAGGTCCCGTCGCGGGTCAGCCCGGTCACGAGCACCGTCTGCGGATCGACCGAGCGGATGTACCAGGTCCGCGTCACCAGCACGCCTTTCGCCGTATCGCGGATCAGATCCTCCGTCGACGCCGTGCCGCCATCCATGATGAGGTTCGGCGGGAAGGGAATCGCCTTGATGCCCTTCTTCTGCGCCCAGTAGCGCGACACGTAGGTGTTCTGCACCATGCCATTCGCGACCCAGTCGGTTTTCTCGTACGGACGCCCGTCGCCCTGCCAGGGGGAAGTGGGAACGTCGGGATGCGCGGGGTCCGACCAGACGTGCACCCGCTCATCCACCAGCTTTTCCCCCTTCTTCGTGCCGCCGCCGGCCTTGGCGAGGAAACTGCGGCCTTCGTCGGCCGCGCGGGTGTCGAGGTTGAAGATCAGGTTCGCGAGCAGGTTGATCCCGGCTTCGGGCTCGAGGATCACGGTGTACTTCCCGGGCTCGATGGCTCTCGCGTTCTTGCTGGCGGCCGCTTTCTCGATCGCGATCTGCGACGCGGCGTCGACGTCGAACTTTGTGAGGTCGTTCGCTTCACGCGTGGCGTAGCCCGACCCCGTCCCGTCGTTGCTGCGCACCGTGACGGAGAAGTTGGCGCCGGTCTGCCGACTGTAGGCGAACAGGCCGGCGGTATTCTGCATCGCCTGCCACTGCGAGCCGTCCTGCAGAAAGCCGGCGGCGGTGCAGTCCTTGGCCTTCGCCGGCGTGATGCTGTTAGCCGCGACCTGGGTGCGGTAGTCGGGGGTGATGTTGGCGATGTTGTCGAAGAACGCCTGCGCGTCGACGTATTGCTGGGGCCCGAGCGGGTGTACCAGCTCCTCGTCCTCCGGCGCGAGGTGGGCCAGTTCCTCGGAGCGGCGCACCGCGCGCTCGATTGCGGCGTCGTCGAATTCGTTGAGCGTCACCGTGCCGGCCCGCTGGCCGAAGAACGACTGGATCACGAGCTGCGTGTCCTCGGTCGCGCCGGCGGTGTTCACGGTGTTGCGCGCGAAGCGGATATTGCCGCCCGCATTCGCGTTGATATTGACCTCGCAGGCTTCCGCCTTGGAGAAGTGCAGCGCCTTCTCCATGATGGCGCGGGCTTCCTGAGATGTGAGCGCCATTAGAGCTTCCTCGCCGTGTTGATGACGTTGACGCCGTTGAACCGGCTGGTGGCGGTGCCGTGCGACACGGCGCTGATCTGGCCGGGCTGGCCCTTCCCGTCGAAGAACGAGCCTCCGAGGCGGTAGTCGCGCTGATCGCAGATCTGCACGCACGAATTCCAGAATTCCTGGGTGTTGGACTGGTAGGCGACGTCGCGCAAGGGGCCGGTGATCTTGCCGCCCTGGATCTCGTAGAACAGCTGTCCGGAGAACTGGAAGTTGTACCGCTGCTGGTCGATCGAGTACGAGCTGTCGCCCACGATGTAGATCCCTTTGTCGACGCCGCCGATCATCTGCTCGGGGGTCAGCGGCTTCGTCCCGGGCTCGAGCGACACGTTGGGCATGCGCTGGAACTGCACGTCGCTCCAGCTGTCGGCGTAGCAGCAGCCGTGCGAGGCAGCCTGCCCGATGACGTGCACCTGGTCGCGGATGGCCTGGTAATTCACGAGAATCCCGTTCTTGACGAGGTCCCAGCGCTTGCACTTCACGCCCTCGTCGTCGTAGCCGACGGTCCCGAGGGCGCCGTTCTGCGTCTTGTCGGCGAACAGGGTCACGAGCGAGCTGCCGTAGTTGAAGGAATGCGTGCGCCACTTGTCGAGCGTGGCGAAGCTCGTTCCGGCGTAGTTCGCTTCGTACCCCAGCACGCGATCGAGCTCGAGCGGGTGGCCCACCGATTCGTGCGTCGTCAGCCACAGGTTCGACGGATCGAGCACCAGGTCGTATTTGCCGGCCTCGACGCTCTTCGCGGTGTGCTTCGCCTTCGCCTGGCTCGCAGCGAGCTTCGCGTCCTCCACCATATCGTAGGCGTCGCGGTAGGTGATCGTCCCGAGCGCGGCGGGGCCGGCGACCTTCTCGCCCGCGACGACATCCATGTACTCGTATCCCATCCCGCGCGGCGCGCTCAAGGCGTTCCGCGTCTCGAACTTCCCGGTCTGGGTGTTCACCGACGTCACCACGAACGTCGGCCAGATGCGGTGAATGTCCTGGTCGATGTAGCTGCCGTCGGTGGAGGCGAAGTACTTCTGCTCGTTCACGAGAAAGAGCAGGGAATTGACGAAGTTCGCGCCGTTCTGGAGCGCGGCGTTGCTGGCAGCGAGGAGCAGGTCGGCCTTTTCCGAGATCGGGACCTCGAACGCGTTCTTCTTGATCGGCGTCTTCCAGGTCACTGCCCCATGCCCCGGCTCGGGGGCCAGCTGCACCGGCTCCGTCTGCAGCGTGCTGTTCGCCTTGGCGATCGCCACTGCCTGGCTCGCGGCGCGGGCGACGCCGTCCGGCGTGACGTCGTTGGTCGACGCGAATCCCCAGGTACCGCTCGCGATCACGCGGATGCCGCAGCCGTAGGACTCGGTGTTGGTGACGTTCTGCACCTTCGTGTCGCGCGCCGAGATGAACTGGTTGAGGTACCGCCCGATGCGGATGTCGGCATAGGTGGCGCCCTTCTGCCGGGCGGTATTGAGGGCGACGTCGGCGAGGGCCTTCTTGTCCTGGGTGGGCACCGGCGTGAGCGATCCCCAGAACCCATCGACCCGGCGGCCCCAAACCGGCACCCAGAGGGCGCCGACCGTCGCGCCACCGAGATTGATGAAGTCACGACGTTCCACGATTCACTCCTGGCGGTTGGCGACTCGATCGAATGGAAATGACGCGCGTCGTGATATGCCGCGCTGAGTAGGCAGATGCAAGCAGCGCCGAAATGGTTGCGCCGCGGGGCCGGTCGCCGCTCGTCGAACAGAGTCGCTTGCCGTGGATGCACTTGCGCCGATCCACCCCCGGGAACCGGCCGGTGTTTGTAACCATGATCGGACATAGCAGCCGTATCTCTGACAGGATCCGTACGTGCTTGCTGCCAAGTTGCTGTGCCAATTATATTTCCGAGTCTGACACCGAAACGTTTCACCCAGGAAGGATGTGCGTTGTGAAGCCGGGAATTCATCCGAACTACCGCCGCGCGACCGTGCAGTGCGCCTGCGGCAACACCTTCGAGACGCGCTCAACGACGCCGGCCATCAACGTCGAAATCTGCGCCCGCTGCCATCCGTACTACACGGGGAAGCAGAAGCTCCTCGATACCGCCGGCCGGGTCGAGCGCTTCAACAAGAAGTACCGCACGGAGAAGGCCGCGAGCTGACGACGTGGAGGCCCGACTCCGCCAGGCGCTCGCGCGGGCGGAGGAGGTCGCCCGGCTGCTGGCCGACCCCGAGACCGCGCGGAATCCGGCCAAGCTGAAGCAGCTCGGTCGCGAGCACGCACGGCTCGACACCATCCGGCAGACCCACGATCGTCTGACGCGGATCGAGGCGGAGCTTACCCAGGCGAAAGAGCTCGTCACCGATCCGGATCCCGAGTTGTCCGAGCTGGCGCGCCACGACGTGGAGCGGCTCCGCCCGGACGTCGCTCGACTCACGAGCCAGCTCGGCGAGCTGCTGGTCCCGCCCGATCCCCTCGACGACCGTGATGCCATCGTCGAAATCCGCGCCGGGACGGGCGGCGACGAAGCGGCGCTGTTCGCCGCCGACCTGTTCCGCATGTACACCCGCTTCGCCGAGCGCCGCGGCCTGAAGGTCGAGCTGCTGCAGCTGAGCGAAGGAGTGCTGGGCGGTCTCAAGGAAGCGGTGTTTGCCGCCCACGGGTCGCAGGCCTACGGCACGCTGCGCCATGAATCGGGAGTGCACCGCGTCCAGCGGGTCCCCGAGACCGAAGCCCAGGGCCGGATTCACACCTCCGCCGCCACCGTCGCCGTCCTTCCCGAAGCCGAGGAAGTGGACGTCAAGATTGAGGACAAGGACCTGCGGGTGGATGTGTTCCGCTCGTCGGGGCCCGGGGGGCAGAGCGTCAATACCACCGACAGCGCCGTCCGCGTCACCCACATTCCCAGCGGGCTCGTCGTGCAGTGCCAGGATCAGAAATCCCAGCTGCAAAACAAGCTCAAGGCGCTCGAGATCCTCCGCTCGCGGCTACTCGATCGCATGCTCGCTGAGCAACAAGCGAAGCGTGCTCACGAGCGACGCACGAAGTTGGGTACGGGGGATCGCTCGGAAAAGATCCGCACGTACAACTTCCCGCGAAACCAGGTGACGGATCATCGCATCGGATACAGTGCCCACAATCTCTCCGAGGTGCTCGACGGCCGGCTTGACGAGCTGATGGATGCACTCCGCCAGGCGGATCAGCAGGAGCGCATGAGTGCCTGAGACCAGCGCCCGCCCCGCGTCCATCGCGACCGTCGGCGCCGCGCTCGACCGGGCGGCGGAGCAGCTCGGCGCCGAAGGCGTCGCCTACCCACAGCGCGAGGCCGGCTGGTTCTGGGAGCTGGCGGCGGGTTTGCCCGCGGGGCAGGCATGGCTGGCGCGCGAGACTCGTGCCGCCGGCGACACGCTGCGCTGCTTCGACGCCATGGTCTCGCGCCGTCTGACCGGGATGCCCTTCGCGTACGCAGCAGGACAGATGTCGTTCCGGCGGCTGACCCTTGCCATCGACGATCGCGCGTTGATTCCGCGCCCGGAGACGGAGGGGCTGGTCGAGCTCGTGCTGCAGTGGGCCGAGGGGCAGTCGGGCGGGTGGGTCGCCGATATCGGAACGGGGTCGGGATGTATCGCCCTGTCGCTCGCCCTCGAAGGGCATTTCGATGGCGTCGTCGCCACCGAGCCGTCGCCGTCCGCGGCGGCGCTCGCCCGCGCCAATGCCGCCCGCTGCCGTTTGTCGATCGACGTGCGGGAGGGCGATTGGCTCGAGCCGCTTGGGCCGGGGCGCTACCGGGCAATCATATCGAATCCGCCGTATCTCACCGACGACGAATGGACCGCGCTCGACCATTCGGTCCGCGCCTTCGAGCCGCGCCTCGCTCTGACGAGCGGGGCGGACGGTCTCGACGCGACCCGCATCCTGCTCGCGGAGGCGGGGGAGCGGCTCGAGCCTGGTGGTCTCTTGGCACTGGAGATCGACGAGCGGCGCGCGGCAGCGGTGCGCGACGTGGCTCACGCCAACGGCTGGGACCGGGTCCGGATCGTACCCGATCTGTTCGGACGCCCACGCTACGCCCTGATGAACTCTTGCGGGAGGACGTCGTGATCGAAGAAAAGGCTCAGGATCTCGGCCGGCTGATCGGACAAACCGATGAATACAAGGCCTTGAAACGCGCCAGCGACCAGCTGCGCGATGACGCCGACTGCCAGCGGCTCCTCGCCGAGATGGAAAAGATCGCCGCGGAGATCGAAAAGGCCGCCCGCGCCGGGAAGGAGCCCACGCAGGAACAGGCCGAGCGACACGACAAGACCGTCCAAAGCATCCAGGTGAACCCGGTGTACCAGCAGATGGCCGTGGCCCAATCGAACTTCGAGAAACTGATGGCCAAGGTGAACGCCCGTATTTACGAGGGTATCCAAAAGGGCGCCGCGAGTCCCATCATCACCCTCGGATGACGGCCGCGGGCGGGGCATTGATCGTGCTGGAGGGGCCGGAAGGGGCGGGGAAATCGACGCTCGTCCGGGCCCTCGGGGGACGGCTCCTGGCGGAGGGCTTCCAGGTGCTGTCGGTGCGGGAGCCCGGGGGGACCCCGGTGGCCGAGGCGGCCCGCAAGGTCGCCTTGCGCTCCCGGCATGAAATGTCCGACGCGGCGGAGTTATTCTTGATACTGGCCGCCCGGGCCGACCTGGTGGATCGAGTCATCCGGCCGGCGCTCGAGGCGGGCCAGGTGGTGCTCGCCGACCGGTTCGACCTGTCGACGCGTGCGTATCAGGTGGCGGGGCGCGGCCTCCCGGCGGCCGAGGTCGATGCGGCGCTGCGGCTCGCGACCGGCGGGCTGGTACCCGATCTGACCCTGGTGCTCGATGTGCCGGTGGACCTCGGCCGTGAGCGGCAGCGGCGGGCACGAAAAGTGAAGGACCGATTTGAGCGGGAGGACGATGCCTTCCACGAGCGGGTGCGCGCGGCGTATGCCACGGCGAGCGGCCCGGGCGTGGTGCATATCGATGCAACGCCGTCGAGACCCACGGTGCTGGAAGCCGCTTGGCGCGAGCTGGCGGCGGTGACGGCGCTTTCAACCCGAGGTAGCTCATGAATCGCAAATGGCTGCTCGTTTTGGCGATGTCCGGTGTGGCGCTGGTGACGGGGGCGTGGCTGCTGCAGCGCGACTCCGGACCCCAGGGGACCGTATACCAGCAGGCGCGCCTGTTCGACGACGTCTTGTCGCGGGTCGCGGACTTTTACGTCGACTCGATCGATGAGCGCAAGCTCTACCAGATGGCGATCGACGGCTTGCTCGATGAGCTGCACGATCCCTATTCCACGTATCTCAAGCCGGACGACTTCCACGCCCTGAACGAACAGACCAGCGGCGATTACGGCGGTCTCGGCCTGCAAATCGATGTGCGCAACGGCTGGATCACCGTGATCGCGCCGCTCCCCGATACCCCCGCCGAGCGGGCCGGTATCCAGACGGGAGACGAGATCGTTACCCTCGACGGCCGCTCCACCGAGGGCTGGAAGCAGGACGAGGCGCTGAAGCAGCTGCGGGGCACCCCGGGGACGCACGTCGAGCTGCGAATCCGGCGCATCGGCGTGAGCGATCCGGTCACCTTCAGCCTCACCCGGGCGAAGATCCACGTGCGCTCGGTGCAGATCGCCATGATGCTGGACGACAAGGTCGGCTACGTGTCGCTCAGCCCCGTGAGTCAGACGTCGGCGGACGAAGTCCGCCTGGCGGTCGACAGCCTCATCGGCAAGGGCATGAAGTCTCTGATCTTCGATCTTCGCAACAACCCCGGCGGGCTGTTGAACCAGGGGATCGGCGTGAGCGACCTGTTCCTCGATCCGGGACAGGAAGTGGTCGCAACGCGGGGACGCGCGCCCGACGCCACCCACACCTACCGCGACGATCGCCAACAGCGCTGGCCCAAGCTGCCCATCGTGACGCTCGTGAACGGCGGGACCGCCAGCGCCGCCGAGATCATCGCCGGGGCGCTGCAGGACCACGATCGCGCGCTCGTCGTCGGCACGCCGACCTTCGGCAAGGGACTGGTGCAGTCGCTGTACGTGCTGTCGCCGGAGACGGCGCTGAAGCTCACCACCGCCCGCTGGTACACGCCGAGTGGCCGCACGATTCAGCGCGTCAGCAAGAGCGAAGAGGACCAGGTGGCGCAGGTGGAAAATGCCGCGGAGGGCAAGGACACGATTCCGGATAGCCTGCCCATCTTCCACACCGACGCGGGACGGACGGTGCGCGGCGGCGGCGGCATCCGCCCCGATATCTTCGCGCCGCCCGATACCTACTCGACGGCGGAGCGCGGCTTCATCCGCTCGCTGGGTGCCAACGTCACCGCGTTCCGCGATGTGCTGACCGGCTACGCGCTGGAGCAGAAGACGGGGCATGGCCCGACGTCGCCCGACTTTCAGGTGACACCCGCGATGGTCAATGAGGTGCTGAGCCGGCTGCGCCAGCGTGGCGCCACCGTGCCGGATAGCGTCATGGTTGGGGCTCGGTCCTATCTCCCCGACCAGATCGGGTACGAGGTCGCCCGTTACGTGTTCGGCCGCCCCGCCGAGGTATTGCGGCGCATGCGGGACGATCACCAGGTGCAGCAGGCCCTCGGCTTGGCGCGTCGTGCCCGGTCTCCTCAGGACCTGATTTCGCTCGCGGCTGTTCCAGCGGCGCAGACGCGCAGCCCGTGACCGGCTCCACCTCCACCGCTCGGGTGGGGGTGATCGGCCCTGGTCGGGCAGGAACGGGCTTGGCGCTCGCCTGGGTGCGTGCCGGACATGACGTCTGGCTGCACGGGCGGCGCGCCAAGCCCGTTCCCACTCCCCTCACACTCTCGATCGGCGCCGCACAGGCGGCGCCACCGTGGATCGATCGGGTGGAAGTGATCGTCTGCGCCGTTCCCGACGACGCCATTGCTCCACTCGCCCGGACGCTGAGCGCGACTGGCGCGGTGCGTGCGGACCACGTCGTTCTGCATCTGTCGGGGTCCCTCGATCACCACGCACTCGAGAGCCTGCGCGACAGCGGCGCCGCCCTCGGCTCGCTGCATCCGCTGCAAACGCTCGTCGAGCCGGAGCGTACGCCGGACCACGTGCAGGGCGCGTGGGCCGCGGTGGAAGGCGACCCGCGGGCAGTCGAGACGGCGGAGCGGCTGGCGCGCGACATCGGGCTGCACCCCTTCCGGCTCCGTCCGGAGCACAAGACCCTCTATCATGTCGGCGCCGTCTTCGCCTCGAACTATTTCGTAGTCGTCGAGGCGATCGCACAGCAGTTGTTGGAGCGGGCTGGCCTGGGGCGGGAAGACGCCTGGGCCGCGCTGTCGCCGCTGGTGCGCGGTACGTTCGACAATCTCATCCGTTCCGGACCGGAGGGAGCGCTGACGGGGCCGGTGCTGCGTGGCGATGTCAACACGATTACTCGTCACCTGGAGGCGCTGCCCGAAACGGAACGGAGACTCTACCGCGAGCTGGGGCGGGCGGTGCTGGAGCTGGCGCGCCGCCGCGGTCTCGCCCCGGACGTGCTGGCCCGTCTGGAGCGCACGCTCGCTACTGGTTGACGACCGTTACGCCGTGGGGCGGGGAAAAACGGAACTCGGCGGCGGGCACCGCAACGTTCAGCTGCAGGCGGGACAGCCACACGCGTCGCACCTGGCCGCCCGATTCATCGATCTCCAACCGATGCACGAGTCCGTCGCCGCGGCCGACCCAGATCGTCGCGCCGGAGTAGGGCAGGGTGGTATCCCGCGGGGTCAGCGCCACCACGTCGTTCCAGCCGCCGGTGGTGGAGTCCGCCCGCACGTAGCGCGCCGTGTACCGCTCGCGCGGCCGCTCCACGAACTGCCCGATGAGATTCGGCCCCGTCGTTCCGGCGTCGGGGATGCGGCTCTTGATGACCTGCCCGGGGGTCGTACTCGGCGTGTAGAGCCAGAGGTACTTGCCGTCGGCCACGATGCGGTCGCTCGGCGGGACGCTGAACCGCATCGCGAAGCGGCTGGGGCGTTGCTGATACAGCCGCCCGCGCGTCGTGTCGGGAGGTCCGACCATCGGGTTTTCGATCACCTGCACGAAATCGGCGCTCAGCGTCTGAATCGTCTTGTAGGTGGCGGTGGCGTGATCCAGCACGGGCCAAGGATCTTGGGCGGTCGGGCGGTCGGGCGGACGGGCGGACAGGCCGGACGGCCGGACGGGCGGTCGGGCGGTCAGAAGCGCCACTGTGCAGAGCGCTAGACTGCTCCCGAGTACCGACCGCCCGACCGCCTGACCGCCTGACCGCCGCATATTCAAGCCCCCACCGCCGTCGGTTCCGCGACCCGCCGCCCGATGACCTCGGCGATCACGCGGACCTCGCGCATCAGTTGGGCGAACTGTTCGGGGAAGAGCGATTGGGCGCCGTCCGACTTCGCCGCCTCAGGATTGGGGTGTACCTCGACGATGAGGCCGTCGGCACCGGCCGCGACCGCCGCCCGGGCCATCGGCGTGACTTTGTCGCGCAGGCCGGTCGCGTGCGACGGGTCGGCGATGATCGGGAGGTGCGACAGCTTCTGCACCACCGGGATCGCCGCCAGATCGAAGACGTTGCGCGTCGCCGTATCGAAGCCGCGGATGCCGCGCTCGCAGAGAATCACGTCCTGGTTGCCCTCGGCGAGCAGGTATTCCGCCGAGAGCAGGAGCTCCGTGATCGTGGCCGAGATGCCGCGCTTCAGGAGCACCGGCTTGCCGGCGCGTCCCGCGGCGCGCAGCAGCGAGAAGTTCTGCATGTTGCGGGCTCCGATCTGGATGATGTCCGCCACCTCGGAGACCCACCCCACGCCCTCGACGTCGATCGCCTCGGTGCAGACCAGGAGCCCCGTTTCCTCGCGCGCCTTGGCGAGCAGCTTGAGGGCGGGTCGCCCCATTCCCTGGAACGAATACGGAGACGTACGCGGCTTGAACGCACCGCCGCGCAGGATCACCGCGCCCGCCTCGCGCACATGGCGAGCGGCCTGGATTACCTGCGCCTCGGATTCGACGGAGCAGGGACCGGCGATGACGGCGACATCCGAGCCGCCGATCGTCACACCGCCGGGGAACCGCACCACGGTATTCTCCGGCTTCCACTCGCGGCTCACCTGCTTGTACGGCTGAGAGACGTGGATCACTTCCTGAACGCCGGCGAGTCCCTCGAGCCGGGAGGAATCGACGCGCCCATCGTTGCCCACGAGTCCCACGGCGGTGCGCTGCGAGCCGGGCATAGGGCGTGCCTGGTACCCCATGTCGCGAATCACCGTAATGACCCGCTGGACTTCTTCCTCGGTCGCCCCGTGGCGCATCACGATCAGCACGACGTCATCCCCTCATCAGATGGTGAACCGTTCCCCGTCCGTCGCCGCGGTTACGGGACCCGTAAAGCGGGAGGCCGCGCCGCGCGCCGGATCCGGTGTTTCTACGGGGGGATAAAAGTGCGTCAGAACGAGCCGTTTCGCTCCCGCCGCCTGGGCCAGATCGCCGGCGCGCTCGGGCGTCAGATGAATGTCCATCGCCAGCGCTTCCGGAAGCGAACACTCGGCGAGCAGCAGGCTGCAGCCGCTGGCCCAGCGGGCTAGCTCGGCCGATGGGCCCGTGTCTCCGGTATACACCAGCCGCCCCTCGGGAGCCGTCAGGCCGAGCGCCACGCTCTCCTCGGTATGCGGTACGGGGAACGCTTCCAGCGAGAGCTCTCCGTCGAGCGGAAAGGGCTCGCCGGGCTGGACGTCCAGGATGACGATCGGGAATCCCGGGTTGAGGAGCCAGGAGCCGTACCCTTCCGCGAGCGAGCGGAGCAGGCGCACCACGCCGCGCGGCCCGAGAATCACGAGCGGATCCTCGCGCGGCGGCCGCGTCGTGTATTTGAGCGCGTACACGAGCATCGGCAGATCCGCGAAATGGTCGGGATGAAAATGCGTCAGCGCGACGTGGGTGATCGACGGCCAGGGGATCGAGAATGCCGCGAGGCGGTGCAGTGTTCCCGGTCCGCAGTCGAGCAGCAGCTGCACGCCGTTGCGCCGCACGAAGTGCGCGGCGGAGGAGCGCCGCGCCGATGGGGCGACGGTGCCGGTGCCGAGGGTAATCAGCTCCACGGGATCAGTGCGTCCTTCCGAGGTATACCAGTCGTTTGAATTGAATAAGGCCTCCCACCTTCAACTTGTACAGGTAGACCCCGGCGGGGAGCCATTCTCCGTCGTCCGCGCGGCCGTCCCAGGTGAACCGCTCGTCACAGAGATTCCCGCCCGTGGTGCCCCGCCCGTACCGGCCCGGTGCGAGGATGGCGGGGACGCTCGCATTCGGGAGGACGTGCCGGACGACGCCGCCGCGCAGCGTCAGGACGTCGAGCTCCACCTGGCTCGGCGTCGCGAGGTCGAACCAGATGCAGGTCGCCGCTTGTGTCGCCGACGGGAACGGATTGGGGAAGTTCTGATACAGGATCGTCGCGGGTGGTGCACCCACATCGAGGATCACGAACGGACGCGGTGCGGCAATGCGGGACGTATCCGCTCCCGCGTGCACGATCAGCTCCCAGCGGTAGGTCGCATTGCGCTGCAGCGGCCGCGGAATCTGAAACACGGTGTCGGTCAGCCCGCCCGCGCCGAATGTCGGGATGGGAAGGTTGGTGCGGAATACGAACACATCGTAGTGCAGCGGGCCGGGCGGACTCGCGATCGCGGTGGGCGACCAGGTAAACGTCGGTTGGGTGTCGGGCGTCGCCGATCCGCCGGTGTCCGCGAGCGAGGTGAGCCGGGCCCACGCGGGCACGGCGATCGGTCCCACGACGCCGGTCGACGCCGATTCCGCCGTCGCGCTGACCGCCTCCACGCGCCAGAAGAGCGGGGCCCCCGGTTTTTGCGGCCGGCGCAGCGGGTATTGCGCGACGCTCAGCTGTGTATCGACCACCGTGGTCGTGAACGTCGAATCGCGGGCGATCCGAAGGCGGTACGTGACCGGCTGGGCGAACCCCGGAATCGCGCCGGCCGACCAGGCGAAGTCGGGGGTGATCGACGCGAGCGCGGGTGGCAGCGGTGCGAGCGGGGTCACTCCGCCGGCGAACGTCGCCGCAGCGGTGACATCGGGACGCCCCCACCCGTATGTCGAGTCTGGAGCTGCGTGGTGCGACCCCTGCGCTCGCAGCGCGTCGCGGAGCGCGAGGGGGCCGAGCGTCGGCTGGAGCTGCTTCATGAGTGCCGCCGAAGCGGCGAGCAGCGGCGTGGCGAACGACGTCCCCGCGAGCCGGCCGAGGGACCCGCCGGCATCGGTGCACACATCGAGACCGGGTGCCGTGAGGTCGGGTTTGAGCCGGCCATCGGCGGTGGGCCCGCGCGAAGAGAAACCGGTGATCGTGCCGAGCGAGTCCTCTGCCCCCGCCGTGATGACTGCGCGTGCGTCGCCGGGCGTGTCGAGCGTGCGAAATCCGGGGCCCTGGTTGCCGGCGGCCGTCACGACGAGGATGCCGTGCGCCGCCGCCGAATCGGCGGCGACGGAGGTGACGGCGACGTCGCCGTTCAACTGGGAGGGCGTATAGCTGAAGCCGTTGTCGAAGGACAGATAGCCGAGGCTCGAGGACACGATGTCGACCCCGATCGAGTCGGCCCACTCCAGCGCGGCGACGTAGTTGTCTTCTTCGACGCGCGTCTCCGAGCGGATGTCTTCGGTTTTGGCGAGGAGGTAGCTCGCGCCCCGCGCGATGCCGACGAGTCGCCCCGGGACGAGCCCGGCGAACAGGGACCACACCGCCGTGCCGTGAAACTGCGCGCCGGGTTGGTCGTTCGGCTCGTCGCGGACCACCGAGTCCCCGAACACAAAATCGTGCTGCGCCGTCACCGTAACGCCGGCGAAGGTGGGGTCCTGGGTGTTGAAGCCCGCATCGAGAATCGCGATACGGACGCCGCTTCCGTTCACCCCAGCGTCGGTGAGGGGGCGCAGGTGCAACTGGCGATACGGCATCGCTGACGGCCCGTAGCTCGGATCGCCGCCCGCGGCGCACGTGTCGCCGACGCGGACCGCCCATTCGTCGATGCCGCTCGGCGGTTGCACTCGACGCCAGCGACCGAGGGGCTGCACGCGCCCGATCCAGCGTTCCCGCCCCAGCGCCACGAGGGTCTGCGCCGGAACGCTCGCACTGACGGCGTGGAGCCACCGGCTCGAGGTTCGGGGAATCGCCCCCGCGGAGCGGAGGCGCTGCGCCGCCTCGGCGAGCGAAACGTCGGCTCGCATGAAGAACCACACGGTGAAGGAGGTGTCGCGGCCGCTGCTCATCGCGCGCGCCAGCGGCGCCGAAATGCGGGGGCGTTGGGCGGTCAGCGCTCCCGGCATGGCGAGGGCGACGAGGGCGGCGGCCCGGAACCACAGGGATCCAGGAGCCCGGCGACTCCGGGGCATGGGGAGGTCAGGCGGTCTTGGCGAGCTGCCCGAGGCGCACGCCGACGATCGTCGAGACGCCGGGCTCCTGCATCGTCACGCCGTAGACGGCGTCGGCGGCCTGCATCGTTCGGGGGTTGTGCGTGATCACGATGAACTGCGTCTGGCTCTTGAATTCCGCCAGCAGCCGGACGTAGCGCCCGACGTTGGCATCGTCGAGGGGGGCGTCCACCTCGTCGAGGAGGCAGAACGGGCTGGGACAGGCGAGGAAGATCGCGAACAAGAGCGACACCGCGACGAGCGTGCGCTCTCCCGATGAGAGCAGATGAATGCGCTGGGTCCGCTTGCCGCGCGGGGCGGCGTGGATCTCGATCTCGCTCTCGAGCGGTTCGTCTTCGTTGGCGAGACGTACGTCGCATTCGCCGCCCCCGAACAGCGTCTGGAATACGGTGCGGAAATTTTCGCGCACCTTCCCGAACGACTCGAGGAACAGCGTCTTGGCGGTCTGGTCGATCTCGCGCGCCGCTTGCTGCAGCGACGCGCGCGCGGTAACCAGGTCGTCGCGCTGCGTTTGGAGGAACTCCAGGCGCTTGGTCTCCTCGGCGTGCTCCTCGACCGCCAGTGCGTTCACCGGGCCGACGGCGTCGATCGCGCCGCGCAGCCGCTCGTTTTCCGACCGCAGCCACTCCAGATCGCCTGCAACGTCGGGCGCGTCGTGCAGCAGCTGCGCCAGCGGCTTGCGCCACTCCGCTTCGACGCGCTCGGCGGTGGCACGTTTGCGCCCCTCCAGCTCCGTGCGCTCGACCGTGAGCCGGTGCTCTTCGTCGCTCAACGTCGCCAGCGCAGTCCGCGCGTCCTCCACCCCGGCCTCGGCGGCGGCGACGGCCGCTTCGGCTTGCGTCACCGCCACGCCTGCATCCCGCGTCGCCGTCTCGAGCTCGCCGAGCGCCAGCTTCCGGTCCTGCAGCGCGTCCTGCCACTGGGCGCGCTGGGCCGTGAGCTCCGCGGTCGTGCGGTCGATCTGCGCGACCTCCTCCACCAGGGCGGTGGAATCCTGCCGGGCTTGATCGGATTCGCCGCCAGCCCGCTCGGCACGCTCCCGCACCGCGTTGAGGCGAGCTTCCATCTGAGCAGCTTCCACCTGCCAGTGAACCCGCTGCTCGCGTGCCTGCTCCTGCTCGGTCTCGACCGCGACCAGGGCGGCGCGCTCATTGGCGAGCAGCTCGTCACTCGTCCGCCGGGCCTTACCACGCTCCGCCAACTCGCCGTCCAGCGCACGCAGCCGGGACTCGACGTCGATCAGCCGCTGGTTGAGACGCTCCGCCTGCGCGGCCGCCTCGGCGAGATCGCGCCGTGCATGGGCGAGTGCCCGTTCCGCTTCTCCCTTGCGCGCCCCGGATTCGAGCTCCTCGCCGCGCGACCGCTCGGCGGCGGTGGCGGCTTCCGCGAGCGAACCGCGCGCGGCCGCGAGATCCGTGAGCGTCGCGTCGAGCGTCGCCTGCGTGCGATCCCGCGCCGCGGCCGCTTCGGCCAGCTCGACGGTTAATGCCTCGAGCTCGGCACGACGCTGTAGCGGTCCTGCCCCCGCCCCCGCCGAGCCGCTGTCCAGGAACAGCGCCCCGTTGGCGCGCCGCAGCGTGCGGCCGTCATCGAGCACTTCATGACCGGTGAGCAGGGCCCGCACCCACGCGACTGCCGGTCCGTCGACCCGCAGGTCGTCGCGCAACGGGTGCCCGTCGGCCGCGAGGCGCGGGCCGGGGGTGCAGGGCAGCAGCACGAGCGGGCCCGGCTGCGTCGTGGCGTGCCACTGACGGATCGCTTCGGCGGCGGCTGGATCGCGCACCAGCACCGCCTGCAACCATTCGCCCAACAGACGCTCCGCGAGCTCGGCGTCGCGCCGCGAGGTGCGCACGAAGTCCGACAGGGGCCCAAGCACGGCGTCACCGAACCGGTCGCGCGCATCGAGCAGTGCCTGCACGGCCGGGGCGACGCCGACGTGCCCGCGATCGAGCTCCGCCAGCGCGTCGTGGCGCGCAGACAGCTGCGACCACGCATTCTCCGCCTGGCGGCGGGCTGAATGTGACGTCAGCTCTTGCTCCTCGAGTGCCGCCACGCGGTGCCGGGCCACTTGCACGGCTTCGACGGCCCGGACCGCCGCCTGCGCGGCTGTCCCCGCGGAACGGGTCGCTCCCAGCAGCGTCTGCTCCGCCGCCGTCGCCGCCTGTTGGCGCGTGGCGCGATCCGCGGTGGCCTGCTGCAGCGTCTGCCGCAGCTCCTCGCGCTCGCGCTCCAGCGCTGCCCGTTCGATTTCGAGGGTGCGCGCGGCTTCGCTCACCTGCTGCAGCTCCGTTTCGAGCCGGCGCACCGTCTCGCGCAATGTGCCGAGGCGGTCGCGCACTTTCCCCTCGACACTGGTGCGGGACGACAGCTCGGCACTCACCCCGGCTAGCTCACGCTCGACTTGAGCGCGCTCGCTTTCGGCGGCGTCCCGCTCGCGGGTCGCCTGGCCGGCGCGCCGGTCGCGGTCGGTGCGCTCCTCGAGCGCCCGATCGCGGCGCTGGGCGGCGTTGGCGAGCCGCTCCGCCGCCAGGGCGAGGTCGCTCTGCAGCCGCTCGGCTTCGAGCTTCGCTTCACCGAGCTGCCGCTCCATCTCCGCGCGGCGGCTCTCAGCGGTATGGCGCTCACGCACGCGCGCCTCCCGTGCGCTCTCCGCGTCCTCGAACCGGGTGCGGGCGGCCGGGGTGCTCTCGGCCAGCTCCCGCGTGCGCACGCCCAACGCCCCGAGTGCGAGATCGAGATCTTCGAGCTCGCGCCGCACCAGGGTGATCGCGACGCCGAAGCGCTCTTCGACCATCTTCTCGTAGCGTTCTGCCTTGCCCCGCTGGCGCGCCAGACTGCGCACCTGCGTCTGCACTTCGGAGATCAGATCTCCGAGCCGCGCGAGATCGGCAGCGGTTTCTTCCAGGCG
>DASSIL010000086.1:0-2647 GCA_035691925.1 Gemmatimonadales bacterium | reverse complement strand
AACGGACGGCCCGGGCAACTGGCTCGGCCGCTACTTCTTCACCGGCGGCCTGATGCCGTCGCTCAACCTCCTGCCGCGACTCGCAGCCCCGCTCGTCCTCGAGAAGACGTGGGAGGTGGACGGCACCCACTACGCTCGCACTGCCGAGGCGTGGGCGGCCAACCTGCGACGCCGCCGCGCCGCAGTCATCAGGTCCCTGACCCCCGCATACGGCGCCGCGGCCCCGCGCTGGGCGCAGCGCTGGTGGTTGTTCTTCATCGCGTGCGCCGAGTTGTTCGGATATCGCCGCGGCAGCGAGTGGCTTGTAGGCCATTACCGGTTGCGCAAGCCGTAAACCATCGGCAGTTTCACGAACCTTCCACCATCCGGATGCCATGCGCCTTGCAACTGTCGGTGTTGCCCTGCTCTGTGGCGTGAGCGCGCTGCCGGCCCAAACCCCGGCGTCGGCGATCGACTGGGATTCGCTTGGCGCCGAAACGGTCCGCAACCTCTCGTCTTATCTCGCAGTCAACACCGCCAATCCCCCGGGGAACGAGCTCGCCGCCGCCCGGTTTCTCCAGCAGTTGCTCGCCCGCGACGGCATCGAGGCGCAAATCCTCGACACGGCGGAGCTCGGCCCCGGCCGCGCCAATCTCTATGCGCGCTACCACACCGGCAGCGGCAAGAAGGCCATCGCCCTCGTCAATCACATGGACGTCGTGCCGGTCACGCCGCAGTTCTGGTCGGTCGACCCGTTCTCGGGAGCGGTGAAGGACGGCTACGTATGGGGCCGCGGCGCGCTCGACATGAAGGGCGAAGGCATGATCCAGGCGATGGCGCTGATCGCGCTGAAGCGCAGCGGCGTACAGCTGGATCGCGACATCGTCTTCATCGGGAACGCCGATGAAGAAGTCGGCGGCAACGGCGCTGTGGTTTTCGCGCAGCGTCACCCTGACCTGCTGCGGGATGTGGAATTCCTGATGACGGAGGGCGGCGATAACCTGGTCGATCACGGAAAGCTCGCGTACTACGGGGTCGGAGTCGCCGAGAAGCGCACCTTCTGGCAGCGCATCACGGTGCGCGGCGTGGCCTCGCACGGCTCCAGGCCGACCAGACAGAACCCGGTGCCCCGCCTCATCGCCGCGTTGGACCGGCTCGCCCGCTACGAGACGCCGTTGCACGTGACGCCGGGCGTCGCGAAGTACTTCCGCGACATCGCGCCGCAATACACGGCGCAGCAGCGCATCTGGCTCTCGGACGTCACCACCGCCCTGAAGCAGCGGGTGGCCCGCGCCTGGATCACCGACAACGTCTACTGGAACGCGATCCTGCGGAACACCATTTCGCTCACCGTCCTGTCCGGCTCGAACAAGACGAACGTGATCCCGTCGCAGGCGTCGGCCGAGATCGATATCCGCCTCCTCCCCGACCAGGATACCAGCGCCGTACGGGCAGAGCTGGTGCGGGTCGTGGGCGATACGGCGGTCCATTGGGAGACGATGTACCCGCCCAAGGCACCGCTCGAGAGCCCGGTCGAGACCGACCTGTTTCGGGCAATCGTGCGCGCGGCACACGAGCGCGACCCCGAAGCCCAGGTCACGACCCCGATGCTCACCGGGGCGACCGACCGGCCGACCTACCGGGCGCTCGGGATCGTCACCTACGGGTTCGATCCGTTCAAGACCGAGGAGGCCGACGCGCAGCACGGCGTCCACGGCAACGACGAGCGGGTCAGCGTCGCGAACGTCGTCTTCGGGGTCCATTACCTGTACGACGTGCTGCGCTATGTGCAGTAACCGCCCGCTTATTGGCGGGGACGCAGCTCCCAGAGCACGTTGATGATCACCCAGCGGCCGTTGAACTTGGCCTCCTGCAGGTAGTCGATCCAGGCGCCGGCGTCGATCTTCACGATGGCGGCGTTCCGGAAGACGTCGAGAATCGTCACGTCCATCCGCTGATCGGCCTTGGGCGTGCGCGTCCCGCCACCGGCGCGGACGTTCTGCACGAGCTCGAGCGCCGTCATGTCATTGAGGCGGCTGCGCCCGCTCGAATCGGTGAACACCATCCGCTTGGCGAGATGACTGTGCAGCGCGCGCTCCATACGCTCGGCGTTTCCCGTCCACCAGCCTTCGATGTAGTCGAGTGCCGTAGCCCGGATCGCAGCGGAATCGGCTGCCGTCTGCGCGTGGACCACGGGCGGGGCGCCGAACAGCGCGGCGCAGGCCGCGAGCATCGCGAGTCTCATCGATCATCGCTCCGAAAAGAGGTGGTGGCCGCACAGTAGGGCCGGCGCCCCCAGGGAGCAACGCGTCCGGGACCGGCGCCGCTTCCGGGGTGACGGAGGCGGACGTACCGGTGACGAACGGGACAGCGCACCGCTCGAATGTGATCCGGCGGTTGCCGTTTGCCGCCCCGCTCGTCATGATGTGGCTGTGTGGAAGCGTGCAGTGACTCGCTACGGGATCTGGCTCGGCATCGCGCTGTTCGTCGGCGCCCAGAACGTGCTGGTGCGCGTTTCGCGCGGCACTCCGATCGATCTGCAGTGGGATGTGTTCCACGAGCTCGTGTACTGGTCGGTCTGGGCGCTGTTCGCGCAGATCGTCTTGCGCATGGTACGGCGCTGGCCCTTCGACCGCGGCATGGCCCGGCGCTCGCTCGTCCCGCACCT